>PMXB01000139.1 GCA_003165935.1 Acidobacteriaceae bacterium
CGCGACACGCGCAAGACCGGCCTCGTCGAGGGATTCTGTACCTACGACACCGGCCAGGACAACAGTCCGCGCTGGAACGGCATCCCCAATCGCTGCCCTGACGCAGACGCGCGCAAGTGCCCGCCCATCGCCTCGCTGCCGCGCCTCTGCCCCGATCTTTCCGCCACGGTCTACGGCGGCCGCGATGCCCTCGCGCAGATGGCCAAAGCGCTCGGCAAGAGCAGCGAAGCCGACCGCTGGCGCAGCGATGCCGAGTCCATTCGCCAGCTCATCATCGACAAGCTCTACAGCCCCGAGGACGCCGCCTTCTACGATCTCGACGCGCAGGGCAAGTTCGTCCGCGTCCGGTCCGACGTCATCAGCCGCGTCCTCGGCGAGCACGTACTCAACCTGAGCGACAAGCGCGACAAGGCCATCTTTGAAGCCGTCTGGAAGCGCCAGATCCACAACCCTGCAGCGTTCTGGGCCCCATACCCCTTCCCCAGCATCGCCATGGACGACCCCGCATTCGTGCGCCCCATCCCGCCCAACTCCTGGGGCGGCGCTTCGCAGGCGCTTACCGCTCTGCGCGCACCGCGCTGGATGACCCACTATGGCAAATCGGCCGAGCTTCGCCAGCTCATGCACCAGTGGTGCGCCGCCATCGCCCACAACGACGACTTCCGCCAGCAGTTGGACCCCCTCACCGGCGAGTTCACGCTGCCCGATCCCGGCGGCTACTCGCCAACCGCTCTCGTCTTTCTCTCCTTCGCCCGCGAGCTCGGTTTCGAACGACGCTCGGTCGGCCAACCGATGTAGCGATACGCCCACTCCATGCGATCCTGCTCTACTTATGCTTGATGCGCACGAGCACCACTCCCTGCCGTGGAAGCGTCAGCTTTACGCTTGCCTTCCCGCCATTCACAGCAATCGCGTGATCCGCCACAGTTTCTTCCAGCCCTGCGGCCTTTTGCAGCATATCCACCTGCTCCACGCTCGGATGTGCCGGGCTCCCCATCTGCTGCCACGCTCGATAGCCGTTGCTGTGCGTCTCGTCCATGCGGAACTCCGCCGCAGTAGCCTGTCGCCCTTTTAGCCCGTCCACTTCCAGGCTGATCTCCGCCGCCGGCGCGGCCACATCCGCGTCGTGATAGTTCCACACCATCACGTCTACCTCATTGCCGTTGCGGGTCGCCACAGCGTTGATGTCCGGCGCGTCCACGACGCTATGCTCAACAACCTCATCAATTGGCAGGGCGCCGCTGCTCTCTGTCGCCACCCACTCGCCGCCCGGCTTGCCCCCGCCCAGCATGCTCATCATGCGAAATACGTTCAGCACCGGCTTGTCGATGCCGTTGGTCGCCAATGCGCGAAACCCCGCAAACGCCGGCTGATCTTCAAATTCAAAGGCCCACGTCACCGCTCCTTCCACCATCACGCCGTACCTCCGTGCTAGCTCGTAGGTGCGCATCGTAGCTTCGGCAACGCTCACACCATAGAGCGGTCCGTTGCGATAGCCGTTCCGGCTCCCCTGGCACGCGGCGCAGCCCTCGGGGTCGAACTCGCCCAGGATGATGGGCGTCTTTTTCCACTCGAAATAGCTCGCGATCACCTTCATCCCGCGCTCAGCGGCAGCAAGCTGGTGCCCCACGCTCGTCACCACATGCCCATCAACAAATGTCGGGCTGCCTTTTGGGTGATAGCTGATGAAATCGAGCGGCGCGCCCATGCCGCCCGTCGCAGCATTCGCTCCGTGCGCGCAGTGCTCCAGAAATTGCCGCAGAAACACCTCAGATTTGTCGCTGATTCCCGTCGCCTCTGGGCCACCGATCCGAGCCTTCGGCAGCACGCCGCGAATCGCCGCCGCCGACAGGTCGTACAGCCGGTCATACTCATCCGGCGTCCCGTGCCAGTAGCCGATATCCGGCTCGTTCCACACCTCCCACAGCCAATCGTCCACCTGGTTGCCGTAGCGCTGTTTCAGATGCGTCGCATACGCCGCCACCAGCTTTGACCACTTCGCCTCATCTTTGGGCGGGTACGTCCAGCCGGTAAAGATGTCGCCTTTCGGGAACGTGTGCCGGTACGGCTCCGGGTGCGTGCTCAGCGCCTCGGGCATAAACCCGATCTCCACCAGCGGCCGCACATGCGCCGCTACCAGAGCGTCGAAGATCCGGTCCGTGATCGTGAAGTCGTAGATCGCCGTGCCGTCGGCTCGCTCCGTATATACATTCGTCGATCCCCACTTCAGCGAACCATCGCCATCGCCCGTCGTGAACAGGTTGTGCGGCCTGAAGTAGACCGGCGCATAACCCAGCTTGCCCAACTCGGCCAGCAGCTTTTTGCCGTTCGGCGCATAGGTGTAGTTCGGCTCATCCGCGCCGAAGAAATTCGAGATTGGCGAGTACGCGCCCCGTGCCTCGCCGGCATGCACCTTGATCACGACCGCCCCAGCAGCATTCACGGCTTCAGCCGCGCTCCCGTTCTCGGCCAAGCCCGCGGTTGCAGCAACCGCCGCAACCACCACAACAACCCATCCTGCCAACGATCGCTTCATCCGGTCCAACATATCACTGGAGCATAGATTCGGGTGTACCATTCGTCCCATGGAGTCCCATAGTTGCCCCGATCCTCAATTCCCCCGCTCATTTCCCGGAACCGTTCCGTCTCCATAGTCGTATAAATGTCCATGAGGGAACTACCCATGATTCTCACCAGCAAAAGGAACAAGGTTTTGGATTCACTCGGACTGGTAGCNNAACACCGATCAGACCACCGCCGCCGACCTCGGACTGCCTGTTTACCCCGGCGCCACCGAGATCAAGGGCGACGACAAGCACAAGTCGGCCGATGTTCACCTCGGTTTTGGTGAGTGGGAGCTGCGCGTCCGCGCTGTGTCCTACGGCTCCTCCGACAGCGAGGAGAAGGTCACCGCCTTCTACAAGAAAGCCCTCACCCGCTACGGCGATGTCATCACCTGCAACGGCAAGTCCCCGGTTGGCACCCCAACCGCCACCTCTGAGGGCCTCAATTGCGCTGACAACGGTAACAACAACCCCAACGTCAAGTTCGACAATGGCGATTTCAACATCGACACCGGCAAAATCCAGTTGAAGGCCGGCTCCAAGCGCCACCAGCATATCGTCGGCTTCGAAGAACCCAAGGACGGCCAGACGCGCTTTGCTCTTGTTGCGCTCGATCTGCCGGCAGTCGTCGAGAACAAGTCAGGCAGCAGCGACTAGATCGCCCAGGGCCAGCCGCACGCGGACCAAACACGATGAGGCCGGCCCTCCGCCCACCAATAGGGGCATGCCATCCTCGAACATTGGGCATCGCCATCCAGCGACATTGAACAGGGCACGGGTAATGGAGCACAATGCCCCTTATGCCTCGAACTCTGTGCGGCCAAGCTTTTCAAGCACTGAGCGTTCTGGCGGTTTCCTCGTCACTTCTCTGTGCTGTGCCGTTGCCGGCCTCGGTGCCAGCAAAGCCTGGCGGAGCCGCTGACGCGGACGCGCAATACCGCGCCCTGCAGCATAGGTTGGCGCAGGGATGGAATACGTGGGATGTAAACAGCATGACCACCCACGTTCTGCTCCCTGAAGCGCTGGCCATCCATGTCGGCTTCAAGCACAACGCAACCGTCTTCGGCGATGAGTTCTTGCCGCGCACCTCGGTCGGCCAGGGAACTGTCTTCCCCGGCCCGCACTCCTGGGACGGAAGTTATACGCAGCTCAAGGTCACCTGGAAGGGCCACGAGTGGCGTGTCGAAAGCGCGCACGACGGCAACGACCAGGTGCTGCTCGTAACGCCGCTCGATCCCCCGGGTGAGTTCGCGCTTCCCGCCACAGTCGTCTTCACCGTGGACTTCCTCTGGGACCGCCCCGGAACCGCGCTCAAGCACGACGGGTTCATCGAAGCCCATGGCAGTTCGGGCACTTACCGGATCTACTGCACCTGCACGTCAACGCCATCCCATCCTGACCCGTCTCATCCGGGCCGCGGCCAGCTCCCCGTCAGCGGCGCCTATCTCTCAGCCGAACTCACGCAGCCCATCGGCCTGAGCACTGGCAGCAGCCGAACCGTGGCCCAGATCTCAGCGATCCTCGACCGGCAGCGCGCAGCCTATCTCAAGTCAACTGGCGACGGCACCCGAAACTCGCCGACCATGGACGCAATCGAGACCACGCTCGGATGGGACACCATCTACGATCCCGATCACAGCCGCGTTATCTCCCCGGTGAGCCGCGACTGGAGTACCTACTGGGGCGGCTACGTGCTCTTTGACTGGGATACGTTCTTCGCGGCCACTCTCGCGGGAATGGGCGACAAAGATCTGGCGTATGCCAATGCTGTCGAAGTTTTGAACGAGGAGACTGCCGAGGGCTTCGTTCCCAACTACGCGCGAGCCGGAGAATGGAAGAGTTCCGACCGCTCCGAGCCGCCGGTCGGCGCCATCACCGTCCTCGGCCTCTACGAGAAGTATCACGACCGCTGGTTCCTCGAACAAACCTTCAAGCCTCTGTTGCGCTGGAACCTCTGGTGGGCCGCACACCGCGACATGCAAGGCTACCTCGCATGGGGCAGCGACGGCCAGAATCAACCGGTCGATCCGGAGGATGGCTGGCAAGGCAAGGGCAACGGCGCAATTCTCGAGTCGGGCCTCGACAACAGTCCCATGTACGACGCCGCCGTCTACAATCCGCAAACTCATCTGCTCGAGTTTGCCGATGTCGGCTTGATGAGCATGTATATTGCCGACTGCGACGCCCTGGCAAAGATCGCCGACACATTGGACAAGCCAGAAGATGCCCGCAACCTCCGCGACCGATCAGCTCGATACCGGCAAAAGCTGGAGTCGATGTGGAATGAGGAGCGCGGCATCTTCCTCAACAAGGATCTCCACACTGGCCAGTTTTCGCAGCGGCTCTCGCCTACCAACTTCTATCCCCTCCTTGCTGGTGCAGCGTCTCCCGCCCAGGCCAGCCGAATGGTCAAGGACCACCTGCTCAACCCGAAGGAATTCTGGGGCGACTGGGTCATCCCCGCCATCGAGCGCGACGATCCGGCTTTCAAAGACCAGGACTACTGGCGCGGCCGCATCTGGGGTCCTATGAACTATCTCGTCTACCTTGGCCTGAGCCGCTACGACGACAACGATATTGCCGCCGCACGGCGCGATCTGGCTCAGAAATCCTTCGCGCTCTTTTCAAAGGAATGGGCAGAGAAGGGACACGTTCACGAGAACTACAACGCCATGCAAGGCACTGGCGACGACGTAACCAGCAGCGACCGTTTCTATCACTGGGGAGCGCTCCTGGGTTACATGCAATACCTCGAAGAGACCCGAAACGAGACCCGGATGGGCAAATAAAACATAGGCGGAAGTCTCACGGCCCTGGCCCCCGCAGGTTTACGCCACACATCGGTCGCAGGTCCTATGCCCTAGAATTGCTGCCATAGGAAAGTAGACCTCGCACGCCTCTGGAGCTCAGGATGCCAATCAAGCCTCTTCGCCTGCTTCCCATGGCCATTCTTGCCGTGGGCCTCTCTCTTCATGCCGCCGACAAGTCAAAAGCACCCGCGCCGCCACCCGCGCCCACCGATCCCTACGCTGAGGTTCAGCCAGCCACCGAGTCGCTCGACCTCGCCATGTACCAGCGCATTCGCGACGAAGGTCTCAACCACTCCCACGTAATGGAATTCGCCACTGCCCTCATGGACGGTATTGGCCAGCGCCTCACTGCGTCGCCCAACGCCATGAAGGCCAACAAGTGGACGCAAGACACGCTCACCAAGATCGGCCTCGAAAACGCGCACCTCGAAGACTGGGGCGAGTTCGGCCTCGGTTGGCAGCAACTCAACACCTGGGCACGTCTGGTCGTTCCAGATACGGCGATGCTCATCGTCCAGGCCACCCCATGGTCGCCCGCCACGCCCGGCCCGGTTACTGGAGACGTAGTCTTCGTCAGCATCACCGACGACAAGGACTTCGACAAGTACAAGGGCAAGCTCGACGGCAAAATCGTCCTCTACGGCGCCATGCGCGAAGTTCCGCCCGTCGACAAAGCCCTCTTCGATCGCTACACCGACAAGGAGCTTGAAGACATTGCCGAGTTCCCGGTCAGCGCAAATGCAGCCGGCCTCTCTCCCGAAATGCAGGCCCGCCTCAAGACCTACATGGAGCGCCAGCGCATGATCAACAAGGTTGCCCAGTTCTTTGCCGACGAAAAGGTTGCCGCGGTCATCGAGCCCAGCCGCGACGGCAAAAACGGTGGCGGCTCCGGCGGCACCATCTTTGACGACAACGGCGCCACCCTCGGTCGCACGCCCTACATTGCCGACCAGCGTGTCAAGATTCCGGTCGTCGTCGCCGCCATCGAAAGCTACGGCCGGCTCTATCGGCTCACCCAGGCCCACGCCCCGGTCAGCGTCGAAATCAACGTCGACACCAAATTCACCGGCGAGCACGAGCACGGCTTTGACACCATCGCTGAGATTCCCGGCACCGATCCCAAGCTAAAAGATCAGGTCGTCATGCTGGGCGGCCATCTCGATAGCTGGATCGCCGGCACGGGCGCAACTGACAACGGCGCCGGCACCATCGTCGCCATGGAGGCGGTGCGCATCCTCAAGGCCCTCGATGTAAAGCCCCGCCGCACCATCCGCATTGCTCTCTGGACCGGTGAAGAGCAGGGCCTCTTCGGCTCCAAGGGCTACGTCAAGCAGCACTTCGGCTCAGCGGCACTCTCAACTGCGCCCGACCAGATGGCGTTGCCGGAGTACATGCGCCGTGCCGCAGGCCCNNTTCCAGTTCATCCAGGACATGCTCGACTACGAGTCGCGTACGCATCACTCCAACGAAGACGTCGTCGAGCGGCTCCAGCCCTCGGATCTCAAGCAGATCGCGACCGTCGAAGCCATCTTTGTCTACAACGCGGCCATGCGCGACCAGATGCTGCCGCGCAAGCCGCTGCCGCAGCCCAACCTTGAAGAAAAGAGGCGCGCTCCGCTCGATATCTTCCCCGGCGCGGTACCGCCCGAGGAAGAGAAGAAGACCGAGAAGCAGGACGAAAAGAAGTAACCTCGTCCATCCCATCTGCGGCTCGGGCAACGTCGCTCTACCCCCCGAGCCGCGCGCCCTTCCATCCCGCATGACCCGGATCTCTGCTACACTGATCCAAGCGCACTTGAGGGGATTTACGCGCCAGGCCGCGCCCCATTTTGAGTGCTACTGCCACCCATGTTCGGGGAGTGGCTCAGC
>PMXB01000349.1 GCA_003165935.1 Acidobacteriaceae bacterium
CCTGAGGGCGTCCTCGCCCTCAGGCGCTCAGCCATTTCCCAAACCCCGAGTCCTCGCAACATTCGTGAGGAATTCAGGCCTAGGTCTTCCCAATCGCCGACAACAGAACCCCTTCCGGCGTAAGATAGTCTCCAAAATGCTGCCCTCCATAACCGTCCTCGCCCGCCTCGCCGCCCTCCCGCTCTCTTCCGCTCTNNACAACTCCGCCTCCGCCAACGGATCAACACCCTTCACCCGCACCTACAACTCCGGCGTCACCGTCACCCTCACCGCCCCCGCCACCAGCGGCACCAACACCTTCTCCTCCTGGTCCGGCTGCACCTCCGCCTCCACCGTCACCTGCACCGTCACCATGAGCGCCAACACCACCGTCACCGCCAACTACACCGCCCCGGTTGCGTCCGTCACGTATTACGTCAGCGGCTCAGGCAACGACTCCAACGATGGCCTCACTCCCGCCACCGCCTTCCTCACCCTCCAGCACGCCGCAGGCCTCACCCAGCCCGGCGCCATCGTCTACGTCATGAACGGCACCTACACCAACTCCTGCCCTTCGTGTACCGTCCTCGATATCTCTATCCCCGGCACCCCCTCCGCCTGGATCACCTACCAGGCCTATCCCGGCCAATCGCCCGTCATCTCCTTCAACGGCTGGGAAGGCATCTTCTTTGAGCCCACCGCTGCTTACATTCAGCTCAGCGGCCTCACCGTAGTCGGCAACAATTACAACGTCACACTGGCCCAGGCTCTCGCACAGTCCTACACCAGCCCCGATCCCGCCTTCAACGGCAACTGCATCGCCCTTGACGGCCGGCAAGGCACTTCAACTGTCAGGCCCAACCACATAAAGATCCTCAACAACACCGTCTACGCCTGCGGCGGCGGTGGCATCGGCACGGCTTGGTCCGATTACGTCACTATCTCCGGCAACACCATCTACGACACCTCTTGGTATTCCATCTACGGCTCTAGCGCCATTTCCACCTGGGAAAACTGGAACGCCGACTCCAACACCGGCTACAAGATGATCATCACCGGCAACCGTATCTTCGGAAACGCTAACCTCGTTCCCACTCTCGGCTCTCCCGTCGCCACCGATGGTGAAGGCATCATCGTCGACAGCACCCGCAACTCCGCCTATCAGCCCAGCATCGGCCTCGACCCCTACACCGGCCGCACCTTCATCGCGAACAACGTCATCTATAACAACGGCAGCGCCGCCATCGAAGTCTTCCAGAGCAACCATGTCGACGTAGTGAATAACTCGAGCTATCAGGATGTCTACGTTCCAGCCGTAACTGGCCGCGGCGATATGAACGTCAATGAAGCCACCGACGTCAACGTCTTCAACAACATCTTCTATAGCGCCGCCGGCCAGAATCCCGTTACGGTTTGCTGCAACGCCACCCAGATCGATCTCGACTACAACATCTACTTCGGCGGTTCAAACTACGCCGGCACCGTCTCCGGCCCCCACGACCTCACCGCCGACCCGCTCTACCTCGACCCCGCTGACGCAAACCGTCTTCTCGTTAATCTCGCCGTCTCACCCAACAGCCCCGCCGTCGGCTCCGGCACTTCCAACCTCGCCCCCACCACCGACTTCGCCGGCAACCCCCGCCCCGGCTCCAAAGGCTACGATCGCGGCGCCTACCAGCAGCCCTAATGCCGACATGATTGCCGCTTGGCCTAAATTCCTAGCCAGATCATTCGCCCAGGCAAACCTCAGCACCGAGTCCACCGTGGCCCTCTCGCGGCCTCCAGAATCACTTACAGAAAAACCCTGCATAAGTTAGGATGAACTCCAAAATGCTGACCTCGCTGACTTTGCTCCCTCGCCTCGCCGTCCTCCCGCTCTCTTCAGCTCTTTTCATCGCCGCCTGCGGCTCCAGCAGCAGCAATCCAACACCGACCCCCACCCCCACCACCTACTCGCTTACCGTCGACTCCGCCACTCCTGCCTCAGGCGTCGCCATCACAGTTGCCCCGGCCGGCAACTCCAACTCCGCCAACGGCACAACACCCTTCACCCGCACCTACAACTCCGGCGTCTCCGTCACACTCACCGCACCTGCCATGAGCGGCACCAACACCTTTTCTTCCTGGTCCGGCTGTACCACCGCCTCCTCCGTCACCTGCACCGTCACCCTGACCGCTAATACCACAGTCACCGCCAACTACACCGCCCCCGTCGCCGCACTCACGTACTACGTCAGTGGCTCGGGCAGCGACTCAAACGACGGCCTCACCCAGGCCACCGCTTTCCTCACCCTCCAGCACGCCGCTGGCCTCACCCAGCCCGGCACCCTTGTTTACGTCATGAACGGCACATACACCAACGCCTGCCCCTCGTGCACCGTTCTCGACGTTTCCATACCCGGCACTGCCAACGGTTGGATCACCTACAAGGCTTACCCCGGTCAGACACCCATCATTTCCTTCAACGGCTGGGAAGGTGTGTTTTTTGAGCCTACCGCGGCCTATGTGGAAGTGAATGGGTTCACAATCATCGGGAACAATGCCAACGTGACCCTTGCGGAGGCACAGGCGCAGTCCACCACTAATCCCGATCCCGCGTACAACGGCAATTGCGTCGCCGCCGATGGCCGTCAGGGCACCTCCACAGTCCGGCCTAACCACCTCCGCATTCTCAACAACATCATTAGCGAATGTGGCGGAGGCGGCGTGGCCGCTATCATGTCGGACTACGTTACGATTTCAGGAAACACAATCTACAACGCCTCTTGGTATTCCATCTATGGAACCAGCCCCATCTCCACATTGGAAGACTGGAACTCTGACAGTTCCACGGATTATAAGATGATCGTCACCGGAAATCGCATCTTTGGCAGCCAGGAGTTCATTCCCTGGATAAGCGCCGGCAAGATCACTGACGGCGAAGGAATCATCATCGATTCCACGCGCAACTCCGCATATCAGTCCACTATTCCGATCGCGCCATATACCGGGCGCACTTTGGTTGCGAATAATGTGATCTACTCCAACGGCAGCTCAGCAATCGAAGTATTTGAAAGCGATCACGTGGATGTAGTGAATAACTCAAGCTATCAGGACATCCTAACCCCTGTACTGACTGGCCGCGGAGAGATGAATATGAGTAACACTTCAGACGTAAACGTCATCAATAACATCTTCTATAGCGCGGCGGGCCAGAATCCAGTAGCAGTCGCTCCCGGCACAACTTCTTCGGTCGTTCTGAATTACAACCTCTATTTCGGCGGCACAAACACAGGCGACGTACCCAATGGCGCAAACGATCTAGTCGCCGACCCACTCTACGTCGACCCCGCCGACGCAAACCGCCTCATCGTTAATCTCGCCGTCTCACCCAACAGCCCCGCCGTCGGCTCCGGTACTTCCAACCTCGCCCCCACCACCGACTTCGCCGGCAAACCACGCCCCGGCTCAAAAGGCTACGACCGCGGCGCCTACCAGCAGCAATAACAGCTGGGGTGCCCCAGGTTCGCCGGGTGCCCCAGGTTCGCCTGACCGCGCCAGCGGTCGAGTTAACCTGGGATATCTATAGTCTTTTCGTCCCTTCGGATATCTATAGTCCTTTCGTTTCCATTACTCCTCAGGGTTCAATACCGGCTCTCAAACTCCCGGAACCGCCGTTCCTGTTCCCACTGCGCCGCCGCCTTCTCGCTTCCATCCAGGAATCGCTTGCACCCATCCGACGGCTTCGCCCCGCCCAGTTCTTCTCCCCTGCACGCCGCATTCACCTCTTCAAACTTGTCCGGCTTCGCCCACAAGCTGTCCCCTGGCAAGAAGTTGTGCTCCATCCCCGTCCGTGCCAGTCGCTTCATGTCCTGGTACGTCAGGTGATAGTCCAGCGCCGCCCGCGTGTACTCATGTGTCAACTCAATCCGGCTCACGCCTTCATCGTCCGTCGAAAGTGCTACCGGAACATGCGCCGCCATGTACAGCGGGAACGGATGCTCGTCCCCCTCCACTCCCAGGATTCCCTCGTTCGAGCTGAGATTGATCTCCACCATCACATGCCGGTCCGCCAGCTCCTTCAGCAACTGCCCCGGATGGTCCTCATACATCACGTCCACCCCATGCCCGATCCGCTCCGCATGGCCCATCTCAACCGCCTCGCGAATGTGAAACCGTAGCCCCTCCGGAGGTACCAGCCCCAGCGCCAGCTCGCCCGCATGAAGGCTGATGTGCACCTGCGGGTACAGCGAGTGCAGATACTCCACCATCTTCATCTGCAGCTCGTAGTCCCGCATCGAGATGAAACCATCTTCCGGCATCACAAAGTTGATCCCCACCCACAGGCCGTCTTTCGCATCCATGCTCGCCTTCACCGTCTCAAACCCCAGCAGCGTCTGCGCAAACACCTGCTCCGGCGCAAAACCCCTTAAGACTTGATAAATGTACCGCGTCTGCACTCCGCAGGCCGCCGTCGCCTGCCCAGTCGTTGCCTGCCCAGCCCCGCAATGTTCCAGTTCCCTGCGCCCAGCCTCAGCCGCCTTCACATCGTCCCGATCCACCCCCACCTCATCCAGCACCCCCTTATCCAGCAGCGCCTGCCGCATCTTCGCCATGTCCGGTATCCACCCAATCGCGTGTGCCACTTGTGCGGCATGACCGAACGGCGGCGTCTCCATCAGCTCCAGGTACTGCTGGTTCTGCGCCGCCGCACGACTCGCCACCTCGTCCACCCACTCGCCCTCGTGGCTCTTATTGAGCAAGCCAAACCGTGCGAACGTCGAAAAGAACTCATCGTGTCCGCTGAAGCTCGGCGTCGCAACAAAGCTCCGCATGCTGAACCCATCTACCAGCCGGTCATAAAGATCCTGGTCCTCCGGTGTCATTTTCCCCAGAAGTTCCTTAACCGCCACCAGTTGCTTGCCCACGCACGGCGGCTTCGCCAGCTTCAGCGCCACCTTGTCCGCGCAAAGCCCGTCCTCCGCCGCGTCCTTCAAAAACGTCTCCGCGTACACCGCGCCTGACAGGTGCACGTGCAGGTCCGCCCCCTTGGGAAAATCCTCAAGAAACGCATGCAGAGCCGCCGGGCCCCTCGACGCCGTCGACAAAAACGCCAGCCCAGTCCGCCTCTCCTGCTCTGTAACCTTGCGCCCGTGATTGTGACTGCATCCCCCCACAACCAGCGCCACACCTGCGGCAACAAGAATGAAAAAACGGCTGTCTCGGCTCATGACTCGTTTCATCGAAGTGCCCCTCAATTAGTTCCCGTCGAAAGTATCCCGTCGATCTGTTTTGGGTTGCCTCCCAGTGTAGCCGAGCAGCTGGCGAGCGGGTGCTCCATCCTTTCGCAGCCTCTCCGCAAATGGTTGGGAAGCGATATCACGCCTTCACCCACCCGGTTTGGCCTCGCCCTTCCAAACTTGGTATACTGTCCAAGTTGTTGCAGCGAACGGTTCGTGGACCTACCCGCCTGACTCCGGTTCGGCGGATTACCCTCGGGACGATGCAACCGATTTTGCACTGAGGCCAGATAGCTCNNATCCCGTCTCTGGCCACCACTCCCTTCCAAAACAAATTCTGCGGTTGCCCCATCCTTCACGCACTCTGCGAAGGATGGGCCTGCGCGCCCCACCTTGGCGCTCCCGCACCCGCTCCCCACGCGGTATGATTGCTACCGATTTCAGGAACCCCAAGACCGCGTAAGCAACCGCGCAAATCTCTGAGCAACCTTGCCGCACTCGTAATCGAACTCGAAGGAGACACTCGTGAATCGCATCATTAAAGCAACACCTCACCGCTCAGCAATTCTCGCCGCAGCTCTCCTCTCCTGCACCATGGCATTCGCCCAACCCGGCCCAACACCCTTTGTAAAACTCGCCTCGCCCGATATCCATCCCGACAACTCTGTCACCTTCCGCTTCTCTGCGCCCCAGGCAACCGAGGTCACTCTCAACGGCAGTTGGCCTGCCGCCCGCAATATCAAAATGACCAAAGACGACGCCGGTGTCTGGTCTGCCACCGTTGGCCCCCTCCCCGCGCAGCTCTTCGGCTTTTGGTACATGGTCGACGGCGTCAAAGCCCTCGATCCCAACGATTCCGAGACCCAGCGCGACGGTGCGCGTATCGACAACCTGCTCCTGATCCCTGGCCCCGCCGACGATCTCTGGACATTCAAAGATGTTCCCCACGGCACCGTCGAGCAGGTCTGGTATCCATCGCCCTCGCTCAATCAGGACCAGCGCAGAATGTATGTCTATCTCCCGCCCGACTACTTCAAGAACAAGTCTGCCCGCTACCCGGTCCTCTACTTACTCCACGGCGGCGGGGGCGACGAAGACGCATGGACCACCATGGGTCGCGCCCCAACCATCATGGACAACCTCATCGATTCCGGCAAAGCTGTCCCCATGATCGTGGTCATGCCCAATGGCAATGCGAAGCAGACCGTCTCTCAGGGCTTCGGTCTCGGACCCACTCCGGCCCCGCAGCAGGTCAATGCTCCGGCACCGCCTCCCATGCAGGCAGCGGGCGCAGCGCCGGGCGGACCACCGGCTGGTTTCAGGCCTCCGCCGCCGGTTGCCTATGAGGGCTCTTATCCGCAAAGCCTCGTCAAAGACGTGATTCCCTTCATTGAAGCCAACTACCGCGTGATTCCCGATCAGGACCATCGCGCCATCGCCGGCCTCTCCATGGGAGCTGGCCACACCGTCATCGCCACCAACAACAACCCCGGAGTCTTCGCCTATATCGGCGCCTTCAGCGGGGGCATTCGCAACATGGACGACGCAACCCAGAAGCAGCTTGAAGCACTGAGCAAGAGTGGTGTGAAGTTCTACTGGACCGGTGCAGGCGACGCCGACATGGCTCGTCCCGGAACGGTCGCGCTCCATGACGAACTCGTCAAACTCGGCTTCAAGACCTCGTATACCGAGATCCCCGGCGTCCACTACTGGTTCCTGTGGCGTCCATTCCTCGGCGACTTCGCACCGCTGCTCTTCCGGTAGTGCCAAAAACCGTTCTTTTAGAAAGGGAGCCAACTGGAAGGAAAGCGACAAGTCTCTGCCGAAAAAATCAGCAAGGTCTTCGACTTCCTGCAATCGGAGAGCACGCTCGTGCTCTCCACCAGGGGTGCCGACGGTGCGGTCCACGCCACTCCGCTGTTTTATCTAGTTACAGGAGACCTCGACCTGGTATGGCTCTCTTCTCCAAAGAGCAAGCACAGCGAGTCCGTGCTCGTTGATCCACAGGTCTCACTCGCCGTCTTCCACTCGACATTCGACTGGCAGAAGATAGCCGGTGTTCAAATGCACGGCAATTGCTCAACTATCGGAGGCCCGGAACGATCTACAATCCTCGATGCCTACTGCGCGAGGTTTCAACTCGGTACCGCCCTTTCATTCGCCGTTTCCAGCAGTCGTCTCTACCGTTTCCGCCCCCATTGGATCCGTTACATCGACAATCAAAAGCGATTCGGATACAACTTCGAAATCGCCTTGTGAACTCTCGCTCGACGAGTGCGCAAGACGCCTATCCGCGCCCTGTCGTCGCCTTGCCAGGCAAACCGCAGCAAGCAACCCGGCTACTCTGCCCCCTTCCCGAATCCCGTCTCCTTCCCGTTGAATCAAATCAATAGGTAAAAGGAGAACCATGACCGAACAGCATCCCGACTTGCTGCTCACCGCCCGCTTCACCGTTGCCGTCGACTACGCCCGCCGCGTCCATACCGAATTCCGCAAGGGAACCCGCATCCCCTATATGTCCCACCTCCTCGGTGTCGCTTCCCTCGTCCTCTCTGAGACCGGCGGCAAAGTCCCCGTCACCGAAGACATGGTCATCGCCGCTCTCCTCCACGACGCCGCTGAGGACCACGGCGGCCAGCCGCGCCTCGACGACGTTGAGAAGGAATTTGGCCCGAACGTCGCCCGCATGGTCGAGGGCCTCTCCGACACCCTCGCAGCTGACCACGACCAGAAAGAAGGATGGGAGGAAAGAAAGGAAGCCTACCTCGCCCGCCTCAAAACCGAACCCCTCGATGTCCTCGTCATCTCCGTAGCCGACAAGCTCTACAACTCCAGGGCCATCCTCGACGACCTCCGCGACCCGCTCGTCGGCTCAAAGGTCTGGGAACGCTTCAAGCGCGGCCCCGAAAAGCAGCTCTGGTACTTCCATTCGCTCCTTGATATCTTCCAGGCTCGCCTCAATTCCCGGCTTGTCGGCGAATTCGGTCGCGTCGTCGCCGATCTCGACGCCGCAACCCGGTGAACGCACCTTCAGGCTCATCTTGCGTTGGACAAGAGTTGCCCTTGGCTCTCAGCCCGGTTCCGGGTATACTAAAGGTTCGGCAAGCCGTCGGCGGCGTGTGTCTTCATATGCCCCGCTGGCTCACCCGGTTGAGCGGCCCTACTCAGGAACCCCAGGTTCCCGTCGGCGGACCCTCCGGGTTGCCTCCTGAGGGCGGCACGAAACACCATAGTTTGGAGAGTAGTCATGGCACAGGTATGCGACATTTGCGGCAAAGGNNAACAACATCTCTCACGCGCACAACGTCACCCGGCGTCGCTGGAACGTCAACCTGCAGGCGGTTAAAGCCCTCGTAAACGGCGCCTCCAAGCGCGTTCGCGTCTGCGCCAGCTGCATCAAGAGCGGCAAAATCGCCAAGGCATAGCAGTCGCCTTACGGCCATCGCCCGGAAACGCTCCAGCTTTCAGCTTCCAACCAATTGCCCCGTCCCTCAAAGGCGGGGCTTTTGTACGCCCCAAGCTTGTTCCCCTCCTGCGAACGAATCCCGCCCTCTACCCCATCGAGCCGCAGCCCACACACACGATCAGACTCAGCCTTGAGCCCCAGATGTCACGGCTCCTGCCGCGTAAACGTCAAACTCGCTGAATTGATGCAATAGCGCAGCCCCGTCGGTCGTGGACCATCCGGAAACACATGCCCAAGGTGCCCGCCGCACCGTGCGCACGTCACTTCCACCCGCCGCATCCCAAAACTCCGGTCCTCATGCTCTACCACCGCCTTTGAATCCGCCGGAAGCATAAAACTCGGCCACCCGCACCCCGAGTCGAACTTCGCCCCGCTCATGAAGAGCAGTTCGCCGCAGCCCGCGCAGTGGTAGTTCCCCGTCGCGTGGTTTTCCGTCAGCGCTCCCGTGAATGGCCGCTCCGTCCCCTTCTGCCGCAATACGTGATACTGCTCCTGCGTCAGCAACTCCCGCCACTCGGCATCCGTCCGTTCAATCTTTTCCGGCATATCGCTCATTCGCATCAGGCTCCCACTTCCGCCACCAAGTCAATCTCAACCAGCACGTCCTTCGGCAACCGTGACACTTCCACCGTCGTCCGCGCAGGCGGTGTCTTCCCTTCGCCCGCCAGGTAGCTTCCGTAGACTTTGTTCATTGCGGCAAAGTCGTTGAAGTCCTTCAGAAAGACCGTGGCCTTGACTACGCGGTCCAGGTTCGACCCCGCCGATTCAAGAATCGCTTTCAGGTTTTCAAACACCCGCGCTGTCTGTTCCGCAATCCCGCCCGTCACAACGTCCTGCGTCGCCGGGTCCAGCGCAATCTGCCCCGCTGTGAAGATGAGGCACCCGGTCCGCACTCCTTGCGAGTACGGACCGATCGCCGCCGGAGCCTTCGCTGTCGCAATCGCTTCTTTGCTCATGCCCCGATTGTAGTCGCGCTTACGCTTCCCTTGCGCTCCTGCTCTATCGCCAGTACGAAAGGATTCCGCCAATCAGCATCAGCCCCAGCAGGTTGTACGACTGGTTGATCGCGAACAGCTTGAAAGGCCTTCCCTCAAAGATCGACTGCGGAATCGCCGTCGCACCAAAGAATCCCATCCACATCACAAACCCAATGAAAAGCCCGTGACCAAACTCATGCGAGCCCGACCAGATCACCACGTGCGCCAGCACAAATGCCAGCAGGATGTCACCGATTAGCGACATGATCATGCCCGCCATCATGGCCTTCTTCTTGTCGCCCTGAGGCCCGGGCACCAGCGCCGACCACTTCTTCCCAAATCCAACTGGCGAGTACCAGAGCCAGCCCAGCAGCCACATGATCGCCCCGCTCGCCAACACGGCCAGAATATTGAAGTGAAGATGCATTGTTTGTCCTCTCTTTCCTTTCGTTTTTGTTTGTACCCGCCAGGGGCTTCTCACTCCCCGGACTGGTTTTGATAAAGGCGGCTCATCTCCGCCCATTGGGGGAACTTGTTGATAGAGCCTGCCAAGAACAAGCTCTACAGAATCCTGCGCGCCATAAAAGCCGAACTGATCGTCAATGCCAAAATCCAGTAACCCGCATTCACCACAAATAGCCTCAGCGGTCGCTTCTCCCAGATGTAGGTCGCCAGCATCGGCGCAGCCACCAACCCCAGCCCCACCACAAATCCAAACTTCGCGCCACCCTTGATTCCATACGTCCCGTTCAACAGGATCACGTGCAGAAGAATCACCGAGACTGAAATGTTGGCCGCGAACGTCAACAACATGCTCAGAGCCCACCGCTTGTCCGCTGCCTTCGCGTTCTCCGGCACCCCGCTCCTCGCCATCCTTCCAAAAAGCACCGGCGAGTACCACAGCGCGCCCAATATCCACTGCCCCACAGCCGCGGCCATCACCGGAACAAAGTTTATGAAATAAAACTTGAGCAAAACTTACCCTCCACTTAGCAAAGGATTTGAAAGGGCTCGGCTTCAGCCGTGCCGATGCGCGCCAAAACATGGAACTGGGCTTAAGCCCCTGAGGGATGTCTTTCTCTCCCTCCGAAAACAATCCCGGCCCCGCAGCGTCCCGAGCCAACGGACACAACACAAATTCCTGATGTTCTTTGCGCCCTTTGACTTTGCGGCAGGGGAAGGGCACTGTCAAGTGAAAACAGCCCCCCAGACCCCCTCAAGTCACCGCCCATTCACCGCCGCTTCAGCGCCTCCAGCTCATCCAGTGTCCGAGGCCAGTCCGCCCCCAGCAGCCGCGATAAACTCCTGTCCGCCAGCACCTTGCCGCCCGTCTGGCACGTCGCGCAGTAGTTCGTCTCGTTGTCCGCATACCGTATCCGCTGCACCGCGCCGCCGCACCGCGGACACGGCTTCCCAAACCGCCCGTGCACCGCCATCTCCGGCCGGAACGCCGTCACCCCCTCCGGAAACCCCGCCTCCGCTTCCCGCCCCAGCCGCTCCATCCACGCCGCCAGCGTCTCCCGCGTCGCCGCGAACAGCCGCTCCCAATCCCCATCCGTCAGCCGGCTCGTCAGCGTCACCGGCGACAGCCCCGCCACCCACAAAATCTCGTCCGAATAAGCATTCCCCACCCCGCTGATCAGCCGCGGATCGGTCAGCGCCCGCTTCAGCGTCCGATTCTCCGCCCCCAGCGCCGCCCGAAACCCCGCCAGGTCCGTCTCAAAAACCTCCACCCCGCCCGGATCAATCCCCCGTAGCCCCTCTTCGCCTCGAATCACATGCAGCGACGCCCGCCGCTTGCTCCCCGCCTCCGTCAGCGTCAGCGTCCCCGTCTCAAAATCAAACGCCGCCAGATTCTGCCGCCCACCCACCTTCGCCCCCTTCGGTTTCCAATGCAGCCGCCCCGCAATCATCAAATGAATCACCAGCCAGACTGTAGCGCCGGCTTCCGCCCCAGNNCACAATTGCCCTGGGGCCACCACCCTCCGCCCCTCCACACTCTCCAGCGGCGGATCCACCGTCCTCAACAAAAACGGACTCGTCACCCGCACCCTCTCCAACGTCCGCCCAACAATCCGCGCCTCCAGCGCCTTGATATAAGCCGAAATGTCTGGCAGCTCAGGCATGTGTCACTTGTCCGCTTTCCTCGACCCATTTTGACCTACCTATGAAGTTACAACCTTCCATTCCAACCGCAATGGCCACTCAAATGGCGTAGCCTAATTCCAATGACCAGCGCAATTCAAACGCCGCGTGGTTATCCGGCGTTCCTCAGGGACATCAAAGACCGTGTCCGCACGGCACAGGTCCGCGCCTCGCTTGCGGTGAACCGCGAGTTGATCTTGCTCTACTGGTCCATCGGACGCGACATTCTTGCCCGCCAGAAAGTGGCTGGCTGGGGAGCAAAAATCATCGACCGGCTCGCCAGCGATCTCGCTGCGGAATTTCCCGGAATTGAAGGGTTTAGCTCCCGCAGCCTGAAGTATATGCGAGCGTTTGCCGACGCCTGGCCTGAAGAGCCAATTGTGCAACAGCTTGTTGCACAATTGCCCTGGGGCCACCACACGCGCCTCCTCGACCGGATCAAGGACCGCACTACGCGCGAATGGTACCTGCACGCGGCGATCGAAAACGGTTGGAGTCAAAATATCCTCGTTCATCAGATCACCACTCAACTCCACAAGCGCCAAGGCAAGGCCATCACCAACTTCGCCCGTGCACTGCCGCCGGAAGGCTCCGACCTTGCCGAGCAAATCCTGAAAGATCCCTACCACTTCGACTTCTTGACCCTGGCCGCAAGTGCTCGGGAGCGAGACCTGGAGCGCGGCCTGCTCATTCATCTTCGTGACCTGTTACTGGAACTAGGCCGGGGATTTGCCTTCGTCGGTAGCCAGGTGCCGCTTGAAGTAGACGGCCAGCCGTTTTTTCTAGACCTTCTCTTTTACCATGTTCGCCTGCACTGCTACTTTGTTATCGAGCTCAAGGCCGGTCCATTCAAACCCGAGTATGCAGGCAAACTCAACTTCTACCTCTCCGCGGTAGATGACCTCGTCCGCTCCGTCTCCGACGCTCCAACGCTTGGTCTGCTCCTTTGCGAGAGCCGCAGCGGAGCCATCGTGGAATATGCGCTGCGCGACGTATCGAAGCCTATCGGGATCTCCACCTACCGCATAACACGCGAGCTGCCCGAACCTCTGAGAGACGAGATTCCATCCATCGAAGATCTGAAACAAGTGGTCAAGAGACTACGCGCCTCAAGCAAAGGACGCTAGCCAGATAGTTCAAGGAGAGCGGGCATAGTGTCGCTTTGCGACGGGATCGAAGAAAATGCAATTGCGCGCCTGCCGAGTTAGCACTCTGACTCTTGTGCAGCCCCTTTCCAATGTCTGGCTCTGAACTTGCTCTCCGGTGCAGTGTTCAAGAGAATCTCGCAGTCACAGAATGCGCCCCGACCCATCAGAACATGAAAGACCTCAGACCAATCCCATTCGTCGATCCCACAACGCCTCAAAATGCACTTTGCGTGTCGAAAGTCGCCGGAGCATGACACAGGGCCGTCCCCGTCCCGCGCACCGAGAAATAACTCATCCAATACTTCGAAAAAGCAGGCAGCTTGCAACACCGCCATAACATCGAGCGTAATCGACTCGACTAGCTCCTCATCCGGGTTGTCGTCGAGATCCTCTGGATCCTCATCCGGAGTCAATTCGAACCAGAGACTGTCCGCAAGATTTCTGTCGTAATAGTCTTTGGGGATCAAGTGCATCAGGTGGTGATATCTCTGGCGCCGATAGAGACCTCTGAATCGCTCATCAATGAAGAACAGGGCGATCCGGGACGGGTCCCTGGCCCAGAACTCCGCGCGTACGACCATTCCCGGGTATGCCGTTCGAACAAATTCTCGAAGATCGGACTCAATTCTGGAAACGCGGGCGTCTTGCATCACGAGCACATCCTAGAAGGGAACGACTGATTGGGAGCCATTTTACAGGCGGTCGCATATCCCGCATGTGCCCCCGCTTTTCAACCAATCACCGAATTATCAATCAACCTAGTCTCCCCCACCCACGCCGCCACCGCAAACAGCG
>PMXB01000137.1 GCA_003165935.1 Acidobacteriaceae bacterium
GGGCATGACTTTAGTCGTGCCGACAATGCCAATAAAATCAACGTTGGGCTTCAGCCCCTGCAAAACCTCTTGTCGGCAATCCGCTCATCGAAGCCCTTTTTTCGCAATCTGTTTAGCCCCTGAGGGATGCTTTTCACCCGATCTGGACTTTCACCTCAGGCTGCTAGGTGCCGTTGGCTCCAGCCGATTACACGCCCACCGCCATGTGTGGGCGTTTCCACGCGTAGAGCGGAAACTGGTTTGCCAGCTCGGCCACTTCTCCGCGAATACCCTCCAGTGCCGCATCATCGCCGCGAACGTCAAGAGCCTTCGCAATCCAGTTCCCAATCAGGCGCATCTCCGCTTCCTTCATGCCGCGGGTGGTCAGCGCAGGCGTTCCCACGCGAATGCCCGAGGGCTTGAGCGGAGGGTTCATGTCAAAGGGAATCGAGTTCTTGTTCACTGTGATGCCGGCCTTGCCGAGTGCCAGTTCCGCCTCGGATCCGAGAATCCCCTTCTGAAAAACATCCACCAGCATCAGGTGGTTGTCGGTCCCGCCAGAGATGATGCGGAATCCTGCTTCCTCAAGCGTCTTCGCCAGCACCTTGGCGTTGGCCACCGTTTGAGCCGAATACGCCTTGAACTCTGGCCGCAGCGCTTCTGCGAATGCAACCGCCTTGGCCGCCACAATGTGTACCAGTGGCCCACCCTGCTGCCCAGGGAAGACGGCCTTGTCCACCGCCGCCGCCAGCTCAGTCCCGCACAGGATCAGCCCCGCCCTCGGCCCGCGCAGCGTCTTGTGCGTCGTGGTCGTTGTAATGTGCGCATGGGGCACCGGCGAGGGATGTACGCCGCCCGCCACCAGCCCGGCAATGTGCGCCATGTCGAAGATGTATTGTGCGCCCACCTTGTCGGCAATATGCCGCATCCGCTCGAAGTCCCAGAAACGCGGGTAAGCGCTGCCGCCGCCGATAATCACCTTCGGCTTTTCCTGCAACGCAATCGCTTCCATCTCGTCGTAGTCGATCAGCTCGGTGTCTTTGCGCACATGGTAGAAAGTAGTCCGGTAGAGCTTGCCGCTGAAGCTCAGCTTGTGCCCGTGCGTCAGATGGCCGCCATGCGCAAGATCGAGGCCCAGGATCGTGTCCCCAGCCTGCAGAACAGCAGCATAAGCCGACGCATTCGCCTGCGAACCCGAGTGCGGCTGAACATTCGCATGAGCAGCGCCAAAAAGCTGCTTGGCACGATCGCGCGCCAGGTTCTCCACCACGTCGGCGTATTCGCAGCCGCCATAATAGCGACGGCCCGGATAGCCCTCCGCATATTTGTTGGTGAAGATCGAGCCCGCGGCCTCCAGCACTGCTTCGGAGACAAAGTTTTCGCTGGCGATCATCTCCAGCCCTTCGTGCTGGCGAAGTATTTCGTGGTCGAGGGCGGCGGCTACGTCAGGGTCGGCCTGGGCGAGGGTCAAAGCCATGCGGTCAGTCATATTCAAATTCTAGCTTCTTTTTCCTGGTGCCCACTGCCGGATTTGGGAAGTGGAAATCTTGATTTGGAACGGTCGTCCCGCCGCCCTTGAGCCGGCTCCGTCTCACCCATTCGGGTCTTGCGTTCAGTCGTAGACTTCAGACAGAGGCATCCTGCTCGCAGGATGGTAAATTACGTGAACGCGCAAGCCAGGTTATTCGTTCTTCTTTCTATTCTTGCAGGAAGCTTCCTCCTCGCATTCGCTCAAGCCCAAACATCCTCTCAAAATCAAGCACCTACTCCAACCGCAGGAATTGACCCAGCCTTGGCTGCAAAGGCCAACGCCGGCGACGGACCGTCGATGATCCTGGTGGCCAAGGCCTATGCAGCAGGTTCCGGCGTAGACCAGGACGACACCATCGCCGCCGACTGGTATCGCAAGGCCGCCGTCCTCGGAAACCTGGAAGCACAACTTCGGCTCGCCGACTGCTATCGCGATGGCAGAGGCGTACCCCGCGACATGGCGCAAGCCGCCGAGTGGTACCGCAAGGCCGCCGAACAAGGCGATCTAGCCGCTCAGGCCACTCTCGGACTCCTATACTCCATGGGTCAGGGTGTCAGCCGCGACGATGTCGAGGCCTTTTTCTGGTTCGACCTCGCCGCTTCCGCGACCGGCCCCAACCAGGATCGCTATGTAGCAAATCGCCAGAATGTTGGCACCCGGATCACCGCCGAAGAAGTCGCCACGGCCCGCCAGCGTGTCGCCAAATGGAAGGCCGCGCACGCCCACCGTGCTACGGGCGCGTAATCGGGATCTCTGCTACCGCGAGCACTCGCCCCTGCTGCTCATCCGTGAAGAACGCAACCAGACGAAACATGTGTCCAGCGAAGTTCTCGCTATTCCCAACATCCAAAGTGAGTGGCTGTTCATCTGCTATGTTCCTCCCCATCGTCTTCAGCACTCGCACCACGGCAACATGGTGCAGGGTCCTCCCCGCATTTTCTCCCCGGCCAACGCTTGAGTGCGTCGCGTCTTCCGCCAGCGCCACGGTGAGCAAGCCATGCACGCCTTTCGGCGCCTTCACCACGAAACTCACAGCGCTTCCATTCCAATTCGCGCCCTCGATATGTAGCTCCGGCTTTTGCTTTTCAGCCGCGCCCGCGATTGCATTTCTCATCGCCGTTGGGTCGCTTCCCAATACTTGCGCAGCGCCATCCACCACCGCTTGAGGCGTGTACACCGAGTCCAGGCCAAATCGGCTCGCGTACTGAGCTTGTCTCTGTGTCACCTCTTCAAGCGAGAAGGGATCTGTCCACCCGAGGTGATTCCAATACGTCACATGCTCGCTCAGCACAATGGCTTGCGCTCCCACCACGAATTGCGTCCCATCCAGCCGCGCCAGCAGCGCATCCGCCGGTGGACAACTCGAGCAGCCCTCTGAAGTGAACAACTCCACCAGCACCGGCTGGCGCACCGGCGAAAAGTTTGCATCGATCGCGGATGGTTCGATGACCTTCCGCTCGGTCGCCGCCCACATCCCCGCGCCTGCAAACACAAGCATCACTCCAGACAGCAGGAATCGTTGCAAAACCAGGCGATCGCGCAGGCATAGTTGGCTCTTCATCAACACATTCGATGAAGGCGCTCGACAGTTAGTTACAGGACGACGCAGACAACGCCGGGATCCCTCTCAATCTTCAGGTGATCCTATACCCGGCGCTCTGAGGTGGAACCCGTATCCTGTACACATGATTCGCACATGTCGCCGACTTTCCCGACTGCTGCTCGCGTTGGCCTCAATCCACGCATTCGCACAGTCTTTTCCTATTTCCGTTGTTCCGTCTCAAGTCGAAGCCGGCTCCCCCGTTCTTTTGCATCTTGATGCTCCCGCCACGGCAATTGTCGAGGGCAGTTGGCTCGGCCGGAAGATTCAATTCTTCCCCGCGGAGAATGGGCATGGCTGGTTTGCTTTAGCTGGCGCAGATGTTGAAGCGCCAACCGGAGCTTCACAGATCGAGGTCTCGGTCCGGTCGGGCAACGACGTGAAGAAGCTCTCCCGCTCCCTTGAGATTCATCCCGCGCACTATCGCACCGGCTCTCTCACCGTCGCTCCCAGGTTCGTTGAGCCCGACGCTGCCTCCCTCGCGCTGATCAAAGCTGAAGCCGGGCTCAAGGCAAAGATATTCACTACAAGCGCCGCCGAGCCGCTTTGGTCGTCAAGCTTTCACGCGCCGGTTGCCGCTCCGCCGACAGACAGCTTCGGTACACGCCGCATGTTCAACGGCAAGCTGGCCAGCATTCACAAGGGGATGGATTTTCGCTCGCCCTCAGGCACACCTGTGCACGCGGCAAATAGTGGCGTTGTGGTTCTCGCGAGGCCGCTCTACTACGAGGGCAACTGCGTCGTCATCGACCACGGCCTCGGCTTGTACACCATCTCCATGCACCTGAGCCGGATTGATGTGAAGGAAGGGCAAAACCTCGCGGCGGGCGAGTTGCTCGGCCTAAGCGGCGCAACCGGCCGCGTCACCGGCCCCCACCTCCACTGGGCAGTTCGCTGGCGCGACGCCTATCTTGATCCCGCCAAGCTCTTGCGGCTCGATCTGAGCTCTGTTCGCTAGCGCGAAACAACCTCTTCTTCGAGTTCCCGTTCCTGCGCAAGAGACGGCGCGACTCCTGCCGCCTTCTCTTCNNGCCTCCACCACCTGCAGCGAGTACTCTATGGGAAACGTCAGGTCGTACTTTGCATAGACAAGCAGCACCTGTTTGCCCGGTCCACTCGCCTCAGGCCCTGCGAATTTCGGATAATACGAGACTGGACTCACTACCGACCAGAGTTCCCGCACCCGATCCTGGGTCATGCCAGCCTCTTCGAGCGCCTGCTTGACGTGGCGTGTGCTCTGCCCCGCCCACGTCACATCGCCGAATGCCGTTGACGCGTGATTGAAAGCATTCACGCGAATGCGCTTGTCGTGAGTGCTGGCCAAAAATCCGTAGCAGGAGCCAAGACTAGTGCCAAGTACGCCGAAATGCTCGTACCCCTGCTCTTCAAGCCAGTCTACGCAGCACCGAATATCAACCACCGCCTGCCTGCACGCAGCAATCGTCCTGCCGATATTGGCGCTCACTGAATAATCAGATCGCTCGAGCTCCTCAGGCCTGCGGATGTCGTGGTACGGCATCGAAAGCCGAAGCGCCGACACGCCCATGCGATTGAATATCGTGCAGAGCGCGTTGTGGCTGAAGCCGTCAGAGTTCCACTGCGGCAGCACAACGATTGCCTGCTTTGGCCTTTTCGGATCTTTGTGTGCAGGGGCGGGAAACCACCGCGCATTCACCAGGTCGTTCTCTGGATACGGGCTTCGTTCCGGCGAAGTAAAGCGGAGATACTGCGCCTTCGATAGCGTTCCCTCGGCGGCCTGCTGCTTGATTGCCGCATCCTGCGCCAGAGTCTCCGGCCGCACGTTGGTCGGATACAGCTGCGGATGCCGCTCTTCGAGCGTGAAGTCGGTCGGCCGCTCGTAACCAAAGAACTTGTCGCTGTTGCGGATCAGAAGCTGGTTGATCCCCACCATTGCAGCCTCGGCTGCCGCAGGATCGCGCAGCACCTCGGGTCCAGGGACCGCGTGGCCGAACCCATTCGCCTCAAGAAACGGCGTGAGCCATTCGAAACCCCACTCCAACGGCCGCACCACGCGGTTCTCGTCGCGTGTCGTGAGCCGTGTTTCCCACTCATACATCCAGCGTGCGTACTGTTTCTTCAACATCAGTCTGCTTCAATTTTATCAGCGCAGACAGCGCAGCCCCATGGACGCTGTACGACATAAGGATGAAAGGAATGGGACACTCCGAAGCCGGCCGCGCGGAAGAGATCGCTATGCAGTTCGATGGCTTCGCCAGTCTGCCACAACCCACCAGATTCCGAGCAGGTTGATCAGCACAATGAAGCCCAGCGAGGTCACGCAATAGATGCAGTAGACCTCGAGAATGTACTTCTCGATGTAGGTGAGGTAGAGCGAAAAGCCAAGCGCGCCAAGCGCCAGCAACTCGACCAGCCGCCTGCGCTTGAACAGGGCCAGCACGCCTATCGCGAGATAGCCGGCAATCCCCAGCGCGGCCACGGGAACGTGTTCGATCTCTGCAAACGGGCTGTGGTTCACGATTCCGCAGTCCCACTTCGCATTGATCGAGCAGGGCTCGGTCTCATCCGAGTAGTGAACCTGGAGTGCCAGCGAAGAAACCACCACACCCGCAACAGCCAGAAATGCAATCACGAAACGCATCGTCGTTGTTTCAATGCTAGCAGAGCCACTTCGAGGCCACTTGCCGTTAATCCCTGCGCATCCGCCACGGCTCGTTGAGGCGTTAGCATATCCAGATGGAGCTAACACCAGCCGGCAAGAGGATGGCGTTTTTCGGGGGCAGTTTTGATCCGCCCCACTACGGCCATCTCGCGGTGGCAAAGGCAGCGCGCGCAGCGCTCAACCTGGATGCCGTCCTTTTCGCTCCGGTTGGCGCACAGCCGCTCAAGCCCTCGGGATCGACTGCGCCGTTTGAAGATCGCGTCGCCATGACTCGCCTCGCCATCGCCGGCGAAAGGGGGTTCGAGATTTCGCTCGCCGACGCTCCGCGACCCAACGGCGCGCCGAACTATACCATCGAGACCTTGCTGGCCTTGCGGGCAACACTCCCTGCGGATGGTGTCTTGTTCTGCCTCATGGGCGCAGATGCGTTCATGGGACTCCGCGGATGGCATCGCGCCGCCGAGATTCCCTTTGTTGCGCCACTCGTCGTCGCTTCCCGCCCTGGTCAGAGCCTGGAACGCGTACGCTCCGCACTTCCGGCGGGTTTGAACCTCGGACCTCTCCCGCAATCGGGCCGGCCTGAGTTCAAATTCATGGCAGAAGCCGGATGCCTGGATCAAGACCGCCCCAAAATCGAGGCGTACCTTCTCCTCAGCGCTGCGGGTGAGACCGCTCCCTTCTTCATCCTGCCCGACCTTGAGGTCGAGATCAGCGCTTCGCAGGTTCGGGAGGTCATTCAAGGCAAAGTCGGCGCCTCCGATTCTGCTCAGCTCCAGGGGCGCGGCCTGCTGCCCGATGCTGTTCTTGATTACATCCGCGAGCGCGGCCTCTATCGTTAGTGCCAGACGAGGGGCTACGATGGATGTTGGAGATCTTATTTAACGCATGACGACTCAAGAAACCCGCCACCAGACACGGCTGCTCGTGCAGGCTGCGGCTCAGGCCTGCGAGGACAAGAAGGGCCTGGACACGCGCATCCTCGAACTCGACCCCATCGACTCCGGACTGTCCGACTTCTTTCTCATCACCTCTGCCACCAACGATCGCCAGGCGGTTGCCATAGCCGACGAGATCGAACACCGGCTGAAGAAGGAGTACGGCGTGATGCCGAACTCCGTAGAAGGCCGCAAACAGGGCGATTGGGTCCTGCTCGACTACGTCGACTTTGTTGTCCACGTCTTTCTTTCAGAGCGTCGCGCGTTCTACGA
>PMXB01000185.1 GCA_003165935.1 Acidobacteriaceae bacterium
ATCATGATGACCATGCTGGTGGCTACCCTGGGCCTGTTGCCGGCCGCACTTTCTCACGCCATCGGTTCAGATTCGCAACGGCCCTTTGCAATTGTGATTGTCGGTGGCCTTCTGGCAAACCTGGTCATGGGTATCTTCCTGCTGCCAACCCTGTATGTATGGATGGCAAGTGAAGAAGACAAGCTGCCGGAGCCGGAACCGGGGGTGTCTTTTGATCACTAAACACTTTGTTCTTCCTTCGGCTCTTCGCTGCAATTTGCGGAACCCATTGCGCCTGGCGCTCTGCGCTCTTTCTGCGGCTCTGTTTGCGCTGCCGGGTGCACATGCTCAGCAGGTGCAGGCGCTGAGCTGGGATCAGGTGAAAGCGAAGTTTGAGGTCTCAAATCCCGCTCTCAAGGCCGATGCCGACAACGTGGATGAGATGAAGGCTGCGGAGATTACCGCCTTTCTTCGCCCCAACCCGCAGTTCAGCTTGTCGACGGATGGAACGCAGATTGCGTCGCATGACGGCGCCTGGCAGCCCTTGAAGGGCACAAGTGTCGTGCCAAACTTCAGCTATCTGCATGAGCGGGACCACAAGCGTGAACTTCGCCAGCAGAGCGCCAAAGAAGGGACGCGCATTACGCAGTCTGAGCATGAAGACCTGAAACGGAACATGCTGTTTGCCTTGCGCACCGCGTTTGTTCAAACGCTGCAGGCCAAGTACGTGCTTGGCCTCGCTAAGACAGATCTCGAATACTACGACCACATCATTCAGATCAGCCGCGACCGCTTCAACGCCGGCGACCTTGCCCAGATCGACCTGGACCGTATCGAGTTGCTGCGCGTGCAGTATGAGTCGGAGATGGAAACCGCCACGGTGAATTTGCGCACAGCCAAGATTCAGCTTTTGCAGATGCTCAACGATCGCACGCCGATCGATCAATTCGATGTGGATGGAACGTTCGATTTTTCCGACACGCTCAAGCCCCTTGATGATTTCCGCCAGTTGGCGCTTGCTTCCCGCCCCGACCTGCAAGCCGCGTTGCAGACAATCCAGCAATCAGAGACGAATCACAAGCTGGCGATCGCCAACGGCTCAACCGATCCAACCTTTGGCACCTGGTATACCTACAACTCCTCGAACAATAACCCCAATGGCACTCAGACCCTGGGGCTCAGCGTGACCATCCCTTTGCGTGTTTTCGACCGCAACCAGGGCGAAAAGCAGCGCACGCTTATCGACATCGATCGCAGCCAGCAGGCAAGTGAAGCTACCAAGGCGCAGGTGTTCAGCGATGTGGACACGGCCTATGAGCTGGTGCGAAGCAATATTACGCTGCTCAAGCCGTACAAAGCGAAGTACAACGATCAGGCGTTGCGGGTGCGGGATACCGTGACATTTGCCTATCAGCGCGGCGGTGCTTCGCTGATGGACTTTCTCAACGCGCAAAGCGATTACCGCCAGGTTCAACTGGCCTACGCACAACTCATCGGCGCGTATCTTACCGCTGCCGCACAGTTGAATCTTGCAGTCGGGGGCGAGGCGATTCAATAGGCTGTCTGCTGCAAACGACCTGCATGGAAATGCCGATTCATCTGCCGGAAGGGTTACCCAGGGAAATCAAACTGAGGATAGGATCTTCAATATGACACGGGATCAGGCAAAAGCGGGCATTGAAGGAATTGGGATTCTCCCCGGCATTCGCGTCGAGTCTGCGGAGTTTGCGCGGTATTGCGCTGAAACTCTTTACGCTGCCGGCATTCGTGTTGCTGAAATCACCATGACGATTCCCGGAGCGAATGACGTAATCCGCGACCTTGTTCTGAGATATCCAGACATGGTGGTGGGGGCAGGAACCGTGCTGGACAAAGAAACGGCAGATCGTTGCCTGGATGCCGGAGCTCGCTTTATCACCAGCACCGGCCTGATTCCAGAGGTGATTGAGACTGTTCTCAAGCGTGGCGTCGTCATGGTTCCAGGCGCCCTCACGCCCACTGAGGTGATCACGGCGTGGAAGGCCGGTGGAGACTACGTAAAGGTCTACCCAACTGCTGCATTGGGAGGGGAAGCCTATATTCGATCGCTCCATCTTCCGCTTCCGAAGGTACCGATCATCGCCACCGGAGGCGTGAACCAGCAGACGGCAACCAACTATATTCTCGCCGGTGCAACGGCTGTGGGAGTCGGCTCAGAACTTCTACCGGCAGAGGCCGTTCGGCGTCATCAGGATCATCGCATCCACGAGCTGGCCCGCAGATTTATTGCCATGGTCAAGGATGGAAGGCAGATGCGGGCGGCGGCCCAGTGATGGGCAGGTTTGCCCGGAATTGCAAGTTATCGTCGCTATCCTTCCGAAGGCCACCCTTGGCTGATGCGCCGATCTCATCCAGCCACCCGGCTTGCAGCGAATCTCTTTGATTCCAGCGTTCGCGGCAAGGTAAGCTTGTTCGCATGAGGCTCCGTCGAGGTCTGCTCTTCGCCGCCATTCACATGGCGATTACGGTGGGGCTTGTCTATTGGCAGGAAGCGCCCTTCTGGGATTACATCCCGATTGTTCCCACCGCCCAAAGAACGGCCCCGCACGACATTACGGCGCAGCTTGGCGTCAACGAAGGAGACACAGCAGCGGATTCGGACTATCAGGACAGGCCTCCCCAGAATCCCTGCCAGGCTGCAGACGTTTCAGACCGTCCGACTTCTTCGCAGGAGAGGATCCTGGAAATCGACAACCTTCCGATCGCCCTGATCACCGGTTGGCATCTGCCTTGCTCCCCTCCGTCCCGGCTCGACAGGCAAATTCAGGTCTGGTACGGGTTTACGCAGGAGTCCGAGTCGGTCACCGGCAGGGTTATCGCGATTCTGGCGCTGGTGCTGTGGTTCGTCGTCGGTGGTTTTCCCATGATCCGCCGCCGACACCGTCGCTGGTACACCGAGCCTGGCCTCTTCATGACCCTGAGTACGCTCCTGGCCGTTCTGCTGCTTGGTATCGGTTGGTCCATCTCTCACATCGATTCCGACCTCGCCACGAATATCTCCGACGGGGTCATTCGGATTGCCGTCTTCCCCATGCTTTTCGTGGCTATCGGATGGATTTGGTGGGTCGGACTCTTCTTCTATACACGGTGGAAGATGACGCGCCGCTGGCTCAACCGGAGGGCCGTTGCAGCGCAGTGAGCGGTGATCGTCCGCGCCAGTTCGCTCCCTTCCCGGGGCCGGTCTTCCCCGGAACCTCGCCCCTGCCAGTCAACACTCCGCCGCCTCGCTCGTCTAAAGGGATGAAAGTGTGTACAACTTGATGACGATGCCAAGAACATCTTCCTTTCGAACTATCTCCGCCACGGCCCTTTGCGGCGGGCTGATTCTGACCTGGACTACCGCTTTGGCCACCCCTTTGGCCATGGCGCAGTCCTCATCGACAGACCAACCCGCGGCCACCTTGAAGATTCAGGCGCGTGAGGTGGTGCTGCCCGTAACTATCCGCGACAAGCACGGGGCCCTCGTCAGCAGCTTGCAGAAATCCGACTTCACGCTCACCGAGGACGGCCGTCCGCAGACCATCAAGAGCTTCAGCCGGGAGACCAATCTGCCGTTCCTGCTGGGCCTGGTGGTGGACACCAGCCGCAGCGTCTCCGGCGCCATGGAGTCGGAACGCAAGGCGGCCGGCAAGTTTGTCGATCTGATGCTTCCCGCCGATCCCAAAAACGTCAAGGCCGGCGACCAGGCCTTTCTCCTCCACTTCGACCATGAAGTGGAGCTGCTGCAGGACTTCACCAACACGCGCGACAAGTTGCACAAGGAGCTTGAGGAAATGGGCCCATCCCGTTCCGCGCAGAATGACACCCAGGGCCCTGAAACCAGGGACGACGACCGCGGCTCGCGATCGAGCGGCCATCGAGGTGGTACGCAGCTCTACGACGCTATCTTCCTTGCATCCGATGAGCTTATGAAGCCGAAGGACGGGCGCAAGGCCCTCGTGGTCTTTTCCGACGGCGCGGATCGCGGCAGCAAGGAGACCCTGAACGACGCAGTGGATGCCGCCGATCGCGCGGGAGTGGCTGTTTACACCATCTACTTCAAGGGCGAAGAAGAGAACCGCGGCCTTGGCAACGGCAATCAAGGCGGCGGCGGGCATCGCGGCGGCATGGGCGGCGGCTGGCCGGGTGGGGGCGGAGGCTATCCTGGCGGCGGCGGTGGCTACCCCGGTGGTGGTGGCGGCCAGCGCCGTCCTGACACAAAGAGCGAGGCCGGCGTCGATGGCAAGAAGATCATGGAGAAGATTGCCGAACGCACCGGCGGCCGCTTTTTTGAGGCCAAGAAGAAAGACAACCTCGACGAGATCTACGCCCAGATCGCTGAGGAGCTACGCGGCCAGTACCTGCTCACCTACACCCCCGACCAGGTCGACAACGATGGAGGTTTCCACAAGGTTGCACTCAAGGCCAGCAACGGCGACCTGCAGGTGGTCACCCGCGAGGGCTACTACGCACCCGGAGGAGACAACAAATAGCCGCTCACTGCGCCGTTGTCGCCGCGGGTATATTTTCCGCGCCCAGAAGGCACTGCGGCTCGTGAAAGATCTTGTATCCCGCCCAACATCCATCAACCACAAAGAACCGAATGACCTTCATGGGCCTCGGCATCGGCATTCTAGGGTTGACCAACAGTTTGTGGCCAGAGCTTGAGAATCCCGTCCGCCACAATAGCATTCCCCCGGGCGTTAAAGTGGTAGCCGTTGTCCTCATCGAGATCGCTGATCGAGTACGGCAACTCCGTCGCGGTGAGGTCCAGCATCGGAACATTGTGCGCGGAACACCATTTCTTGAGAGTTGCTTGTGCCTCGGCACTTTTGTCTGGAATATCAAGCCTGAACGGAAGAAAAACAATCGCCATCCGGGCTCCTTGCGCGGTCACCAGCGCATCTGCTTCGTCCAGGTCACGGAGGTTGGCCTGCACCACCTGGTCCGCGTTGGCCGCAATCGAAGTGCCAGCGTCACTCTTCGGGATCCCATGAAAAAATCGCGGCTTAAGATAGCGCGTCCAGAGTTCGCCAATGGCGCTTGCAGGACGCCTCGACGGCAGTCCATCGCCCACATCGGCCATCGTCGCTCGAGGCTGTGTCACGTCGCCATCGTTGAGAACAAAAAACACAAGATTCGACTGAAAGATTCCGCGGGATCGAATGTAGGACACTTCGTTGTCCGGAGCCCAGGCTCCTGCCGAGGCATTCAAGACGTCCACCGGCTTGTGGACGATCAAAGGCAGCTCACGGTGGAGAATCTCGGTAAATATCTGGTTCTGGTCGACGCGGCTTGTGCCATAGGTTAGAGAATCGCCAACAAACAGGATCCGCAACCGGCCCGGGTCACTCGTCGATGGAACTTCCCCAGACCGCATGCCATAGTGGTTGGTCACCGTGTTTACGAAGAAGCGGTGGACCCGTTGGTCGGGCTTGAGAATGTATTCGCACGCGGCGTCCTGGGTGATCAGAACCGGATTGCCCAACCCGAACACAAAACGCAGAACCCCCTCTGTGATCCCAAGCAGAGCCACAAGCAACAGCAGACAAATTGTCAGGAATCGAAGCAGCCCGCGTCTCTTCATTGCTCCATTCCTGTCGGGGAATTTGCGCTTGCTCCCGCGCGTTGAAGCCGGGCGATGGTCTTGAGCCTGCGGCCCTGCGTGAGCCAGGGTTCAAACTCCACGCAACGCGGTCGCACCGGAATGCTGTCCATCAGGGGCCCGTCTACGATGTCGCACTCGAATCCCTCAATGTCCATCTTGAGCAAGTCAATAGACGAGTCGCCGTTCTTGCGCAGGATGTCAGCCAGGCTCCAGCACTCGAAGGAAATCTTCTGCTTGCCTTCACGGGCAACCGAGTAGGAGCCTTCGCGGCTGTCGTCGGGCGGAGAGAACTCCACCGTGCCGGTTTCTGCCGCTATGCCTACCGGAAAGAAGCGCAGGTTGCCGCCTTCGGTTCGTTCCACAGTCCCGACACCGGTGGGCGACGGGTCAAACACCAGCACTGGCCGCTCGGTCACCTTGGCCAGCTCCAATTCGAAGGTCATGGCGTGGCCGACGCCCGCGCAATAGCACACCTGCGGCATGGGACGCGTGTGAATCACCCAGCCCGTTGCCTGATCGCCAAATCGTCTCACTTCCGGCGAGGACGAGCAAAACAATCCATCCACCGCGGCCCGTGCTTTGGCGCGAAACCAGACGTTCAATCCCATTGGGCCATCTTACTTGAACTGGATCTATGCCCTGTGTTTCTTCGCCAGCGGAGAGCATCCGCTCTCGCACCCGGCGGCGCTTCGAGGTTGCCGCTACTCCGGGGCCGGCATCGGTTCAGCCACTGGCCGCGCAGTCGCGCCAGCGGTCTCTTCTTCAGCAACCACGAAGAAGGATCGCAGATGAGCGCCCCCGAATGACGTGGTCATCGCCACATCGGAGGCATCCCGGCCCGTCGCCATCAGGATGCGGCCAATCCGAGGCTGGTTGTTGCGGGCGTCAAATGTCCACCAACGGCCATCGAGCCAGGCCTCGAACCACGCGCTGAAGTCCATCGGCATCACCACCGGCACGCCGATATCGCCAAGATAGCCGGTTGCGTAGCGGGCGGGGATGTTGAGTGCGCGGCAGAACGTGATGGCGAGGTGCTGGAAGTCGCGGCAGACGCCCACGCGCTCGGTATAAACGTCGAGAGCGGTCTTCGTTGGCCGAGCGTGTTGATAGTTGAATGCGACGTGGCTGTGGACCCAGTTGCAGATGTACTGCACCCGGCTCCAGCCGGGGTTCAGTTGCCCGAAATGTTCGTAAGCAATGCTGCTGAAGCGGTCCACCTCGCAGTAGCGGCTATTGAGCAGGTAACTGAGGACCTCGTTGGGCAGCTCGCCGACGGGCGTCTCGCGGGCGGAAATGTTGATGATGTCGGGGTTACCGGAGTCGCGAACGAGCGTGCTGCTGCTCAGGCGCAGCAGGCCCGGCGGAGCCACAAATCGGGTGCAGCGGTTGCCGAAGCTGTCGATGTAGCTGGTAAGCGGGAGCTGCGGGTCGGTATGCAACTCATCTGGCTCCAGCAGATCTTGCACCCGCGATGGATGGACGTGGAGCAGCGTCACCATCGCAACCGGAGCAGGAATGTCGAATTGAATATCGTATGCGAGACGGATCAGCATCTTGGCCCCTCTTTTCTTTAAGCTACTGGAGCGGGACCAGAGTCAATGTGCTCTTTTGAACATCGAGCGGCAGCTTGAACGCTGCGGCTTCTGGATAATTCCACTTTGATTCCGCACTAGGTAGGGTTGGGCTTTTACTGTGACGAGGGCGAATCTGCGGTAGGTGTCATCATCTCACGGTTGAGGTGCGCGGCAGAAATGGTTCCGTTGCTTGTGGCTTAGAACTCTGCGGGTGGCGCCCGGCCCAGATCTCCAACTCAACGACTCACTTTGCCCTTTGTGGCTTAGCTGCCGCGGCGTTTCGGCTCATGCTTCTCAAGCTCTGGCATCTGCCGCTTCATGAAGTCGCCGAAGAGGGGAACTGTAAATGCAGTTTCGCCGTGACGACGGCTCCAAACCATGCCCTTGTTGATCAACTGCTGGCGAACGGTGGCCACCGAGCCAGCCTCGACACCGAGCGCGGCCGCGATGTCGCCTGTGAGCAGCGGCGCTGGGCCAAGCTCGGCCATGGCGCGGAGGTACTTCTGTTGCAGGTGGGTCAGGCGATCGAAGCGAACCCGAAAGAAATTCGCGTCAAGGTGAGTGATTACTCCAGGGGTAGCGTCGAGAACGTCCTGGCGCAGGATGGTCGTTGACGGCGCGTGGTTCCAAACGTGAAAGCCCCACTCCTGGATGAAATATGGGTAGCATTCGGTGACGCGCAGAATTTCTTCGATGGCGTCGTCGTCGAAATAAACCCCTTCCTTCTTTGCGGGGTTGGCGAGGGCCTCCCGCCCGGCCTCCGGGTCGAGAGGCCCGATAACGGGATAGTCGAAGAGCCGCTCGGAATAGGATTTGGCGTTTCCGGCCAGCGCCGCCATCTGCGGCAAACCGGCGCCAACAAAGAACAGAGGAAGATTGCGCTGCGCAACCTGGTGGCAGGCGACGATGAGCGAGGCCAGTTCTTCTGAAGAGAGATACTGGACCTCGTCGAGAAACAGCCCCAGGGCGGCGTTGCGTTCCTTCGCCGCTTCGCAAACAGCAATCAGCAGGTCGGGAAGGTCCTGCTCAAGGTTGCCGCTGTCTGCCTGGCCCCTGGCGGGATCGATTCCGATTTCGATGTCGCCGACCTTTACCTTGAAGGCTGAAACGAAGTTCCTTAGAACCGAAGCAGCTCGCCGGACCTTGTGCCCCGTTCCCAACCTGATGTCGAGACTGTAGAGGACCTGGCGGAGCTCTGGAGCCAGGAGCTGAGGGAGCATCCCTCCCTCGGGAGCCTCGACCTTGGCCGTATGGAAGCCCTTTTCCTCCGCCGTCGAGTGCAGCCGGTTGAGCAGTACGGTCTTCCCGACGCCGCGTAAACCCAATAACATCATGCCCTTGGTGGGACGCCCGTCGAGAACGCGGTCCATGTCAATGGCTGCATGCTCAAGCACCTTCTCGCGCCCCGCAAGATCGGGCGGTTGTAGCCCTGCACCAGGGGCAAAGGGGTTGGTACGCCTGTTCATAAGCCAGATTATAGCGTAATTAATTCAATTAACTCAAAACTAGTTAAATAAACATATTTGGTTAATCTCGATTTGCTTGGGTTCGAAAGGCACAATGGGCGCCCGCAATCGCGGACGCCCATCGGTTTCTACGGTTGGAGCTTCATTTACTTCATGCTGTACGACGTAGCTGATTTCTCTTCCAATGCCGCCTGCGCTGCCGCAAGACGCGCGGTCAGTAGCCGGAACGGTGANNTAGTTGAGCCCGATCTTGTGGCAGAACTTCACCGACTCGGGATCGCCGCCGTGCTCGCCGCAGATGCCCACCTTGAGGTTGGCGCGGGTATTGCGGCCCTTGGCCGTGGCCATCTTCACCAGTTGTCCCACGCCCGCCTGGTCCAGCGTGGAAAACGGGTCGTGCTTGAAGATGCCGTACTTCAGGTAAGCAGGCAGGAAGTTGTTGATGTCGTCGCGTGAGATGCCGTAGGTGGTCTGGGTCAGATCGTTGGTGCCGAAACTGAAGAACTCAGCTTCTTC
>PMXB01000105.1 GCA_003165935.1 Acidobacteriaceae bacterium
AAGCGGAATATACACCACGAACCTCTATACTGCTCATAGGATTGCGCTTGATTTTATTTCCCGATGAGTAACTCTACGCCGCTCCCCGCTCCCGTCCAACCGACGAAGCCCCGTCGCCGTATCGCCGTCGTTACCACCTCGCGCGCCGACTATAGCCATCTGTATTGGCCGCTCAAGGAACTGGCGGGGCACCCGGATGTTGAGCTGGGCGTATTTGTGATGGGACCGCATCTTTCCCCGGAGTTCGGCAACACGGGGGCGGAGGTGGAACGGGATGGGTTTCCCATCAAGGCAAAGATCGAGTGCCTGCTGAGTTCTGACACCGACACCGGCATGGCCAAGACAATCGGCCTGGCGATGCTGGGGCTTGCCGATGCGCTCACGTCGTGGCGGCCCGACATCTTGCTGCTGATTGCCGACCGCTATGAGATGCTTGCGCCGGCATCGGTGGCGCTGGCGCTGCGGATTCCGATTGCTCACATTGAGGGCGGGGAGATTTCGCAGGGCGCAATCGACGACCAGGTGCGGAACGCGCTTACCAAGATGGCGCACATCCACTTCACATCGACGCCAACCGCGCGGCGGCGGGTGATTGCCATGGGCGAGGAGCCGTGGCGGGTTCACCATGCGGGCGCGCCGTCGCTGGACCACCTGCGCCGATCGACTCTCCTGAGCAGGGGGGCCCTCGAGGAGAAACTCAGCATCTCACTGAAGCCGCCAATCATCCTGGCGGCATGGCACCCAGTGACAATCCTGCGAGATACAAACGCCGAGGCCGAGGCGCTGTTCGCATCGCTCGTGCAGATCCATGGGCAGATTCTGTTTGTCTATCCCAATGCGGACGCCGGCGGCATGGCGCTGATCGAGCGGACACGGGAGCTGGCTGCGGAGCGGCCCGACACCCATGTCTTTGTGAACCTCGACGCCGTCACATACTGGAGCCTCCTTGGGCAGGTGGATGCGATGGTGGGCAACTCATCGAGCGGGATCATGGAAGCGGCTTCATTCGCACTACCGGCAGTGAACGTGGGCATGCGCCAGCAGGGGCGCGAGCGGGCGGCCAATGTGATCGACGCGCCTGCCGAGACCGGAGCGATTGTTGCTGCGCTGACCAGGGCGCTCGACCCGGCCTTTCGCGCCGGGCTCAAGGGCATGGACAATCCCTACGGCAACGGGACAGCCGCAACCACGATCGCGCGGGTGCTGACAACAGTCGAGCTGGATGGGCTGCTGATCAAGCAGCCCGCGCCGCTCCCATAGCGCGACCTGGCAGAGACAGCGAGCTGGAGCTGAAGACCAAGTTCATCATTTAGAGATGAAATTCCTCATCGTGCGCGGTTTTCCGCTTGCCAGCGGCGGCATTGGGGGCTTTATTCTTGTCGGGCAGCCGAATTTGAGGCTTTGCATCTGCCCACGCGGAGAATTATCGCGGTTGGCTTCCCATCAGCGTTCGCGGCCTCTGGCAAAACGGAGACGCGAACGAACCCAGTTCCCGGGCGAATAGCCCGCAAACCGTCAAAAGGATAGGACACGAAACATGAATGAGATCGTAGATATTCTGCAACAGAAGGCCGGCCTTAGCCCCGACCAGGCCCAGGAAGTGGCAACCGCAATCATCGGCGTTATCAAGTCCAAGGTGCCGTCGGAGTTTCAGCCCATGGTCGATCAGTATCTTGGCGGTAGTGGCAGCGGCGCACAGGCTGGCTCAAGCACCCTCGGCGGCCTCGGCGGGCTGTTGGGCGCGGCTGAAGGGATGTTCGGCAGCAAGGGCTAGTCAGGAGTATGACGTTCGGTTCCTGCCGCAACTTAAAGCCGCAATCATCGTTGGATAAGGAAGCCGATCAGCAGTCCGGCCGAGCAGTACGACCTGAAGCACGAAAGGAAAAAGGAGAAACACATGAAAGCAACCCGGTTTACCTCTGCAGTTCTAACTCTGGCCGCGATCGTCCTCATGGGCGTTCTGCCGGCTGTTGCCGTTGACACCAAGGCTGCGCCGGCAAAGTCTGTGGCGGCATCAGTCGCCTTGATCGACATCAACTCCGCGACCCCCGACCAGTTGAAAACACTGCCCGGCATCGGCGATGCCTATGCGGCTGCCATCATCAAGGGCCGTCCCTATGCGAACAAGACCCTCCTCAAGACCAAGAACATCATCCCTGCTGCGACCTACACCAAGATCGCGGCGAAAATCATCGCCAACCAGCCGAAGTCCGGCAAGTAGTCCCGCAGCTCAGGCCTGAATCCGATCGTTATTGGCCGGATTCGGGCCTTTCTGTTCCTGCCCTCCAAAAGATCCCGCTCCCCCCTTTTTCAAGCCCCCGTGCATTGCGCCGGAGTCCATCGGCATTTGCACTGAGCCGTGCCATTGCGCTTACCCGAACTGCCGGTTGCTAACCTTTCGATGCTCTGACGCATCTAGTGGAGTGTGAGGCACGCAGCCAGATAAATTAACGGGGCTGAGCTTGACAGGAGACCAAAACGGGCGCAGGCTTTTCCACAGTAGTCGGCGCACGATCTTCCCAAAATAGGTCTCACCAGCAGTGTGAATCGAATGAGGAATTGTCCGCACAATTCCCATCTTCCCAGTCACTTCCCCGTAACCTGGCTCCCTAGACTGACCTTAACCAAGGCCGCAGAGCAGGTGCATATGGTGGTTAAAACACACAGCAAGGGCAGAGGGCTCACTGGTTTGCATGTGGGCGCGAGCAATGTTCGTCGCTATTTTCCAAAGAACATCTCAGTGATTGAGCTACAGCTCGATCACCTGCATATTCAATGCGGGTTGAAGCCGGGTTTCTGGGACGGCGAGCCGGAGATCTTCGATCCGCGGCTGTGCGCGTGGCTTGAGGCTAAAAACCTTCGTCCTCAGCCAACGCAGCCGGATGTACCCCTGGCGCTGATCCCTGCAGGTGACAACTCGTTCCGCCTCCGGCCTGTTGTTCCCAACGACCGGGACAGGGCCCGGACTGCCTTTCCGCCCGCGGCCTGACCAGCTTCCCGTCTTTCCATTGCGGCTCGCAGCCGGCTGAATTTACGCCTTTTCCAAGACGAAGCGGAACCTCCGCGGATATGATCAGATTCCCGGAGGATGACTGCCCGCATGAACCCCGACCCTGCCGCCCACCATATTGAACGCCGGACCCAGAACACTGACCTCGTCCGTCCCATGTATGCCCGCCACTCGCTGCTGGGTTCCGCGCCACGGCACGAGATTCCCGCCGAGGGAATGGCGCCGTCGACGGCGTACAACCTGATCCACGACGAGCTGATCCTCGACGGCAGTTCGCGCTTCAATCTGGCTACCTTTTGCAGCACCTGGATGGAGCCGGAAGCGCACCGCCTGATGTCGGAGACCTTCGACAAGAACATGATCGACAAGGACGAGTATCCGCAGACCGCGGAGCTCGAGATGCGGTGCGTGCACATGCTGGCGAAGTTGTGGAACGCGCCCGATGCAGAAACAACAATCGGGACTTCGACGATTGGCTCGAGCGAAGCGTGCATGCTGGGCGGGCTGGCGCTGAAATGGGCGTGGCGCGAGCGAATGAACAAGCAAGGCAAGGCCACCGGCAAACCCAATCTGGTGATGGGGACAAACACACAAGTCTGCTGGCACAAGTTCTGCCGATACTGGGACGTTGAGCCGCGCGAGGTGCCGCTCGGGGACGATGAGGTGATCACCGACCCGGATCGCGCGGCAGCACTGTGCGATGAGAATACGATCGGGGTAGTTGCCGTGCTGGGCAGCACGTTTACCGGCCACTATGAGAACGTGGTCGCGCTATCGGCCGCGCTCGACCGGCTCCAGGAGGCCAAGGGGCTTGACATTCCCATCCACGTGGACGGAGCAAGCGGCGGATTTGTTGCGCCGTTCCTGCAGCCGGAGCTGGTGTGGGATTTCCGCCTGCCGCGCGTGAAGTCGATCAACACCTCAGGACACAAATACGGACTGGTCTATCCCGGCGTCGGCTGGATCGTATGGCGCGAGCTCAAGGACCTGCATCCGGACCTGATCTTCAGCGTCGATTATCTGGGCGGCTCGATGCCGACCCTGGCCATCAACTTCTCCAGGCCCGCGAGCCAGATCGTGGCGCAGTACTACAACATGATCCGGCTGGGTCGCGCAGGCTATCGCGCTATTCATCAGGCGTGCCAGGATGTGGCCATCGATCTGGCAAAGCAAATTGAGGCGCTGGGGCCGTTTGAGATTCTCTCCTACGGACACGATCTGCCGGTGATCGCCTGGACCCAAAAGACAACACAAAATGAGCCGGCCAACTGGTCGCTTTACGATCTGTCCGATCGACTGCGCGACCGCGGCTGGCAAGTGCCCACCTATCGCATGCCTGCNNCCGGGGCTCAAGCCGACCCTCGATGGCGCGGGGTTCCACCATTAGGTTTCCAATGAAGTGAATTTATCCTGTTCAAAGGCGTGCGAATCAAGAGCGTTCGCAAGCAAACCTTGGCAGAGCATCGCTTTATGGCTGACCGGATTTAAGCACTCCACCGAATGATCGAGGCCATGTTTGACATAAGAGAAATTCCTGGCGTTTAATGACGACAATCAAGCAAATCTTTCCTCTGATTTTCGCTTGGAGCATCCCATGCGCCCTTCCCATTCCCCGGATGAGGACGCCATGAATTCCGCTGAGCACGACCGGGCCAGGCACGCTGAGTTCGATATGGAGAACCTGTTTGAGGTTTCTCCAGACGCGATCTTTGTAACGGACAGCGATGGCGTAATTCGAGCAGCTAATCCGCGCGCGGTCGAATTGTTTGGTCACACCGAGACCGAGCTGATCGGCCAGCCGATCGAACTCCTGGTGCCTCTTCGCTTCCGTGCGAGACATCCCAGCCACCGCGAAAACTTCGAAGCACATCCACGCGCGCGACAGATGGGCGCAGGACTCAATCTATGCGGGTTGCGCAAAGACCTTTCCGAGTTCCCCGTCGACATCCTTCTCAAGCCGATCGAGACTCCTTCAGGCCGGGTGACGATAAGCTTCGTCCGCGACGTAACGGAACAGAAAGCGGCGCTTGAAGAATCGCGCCGGCTCGACCAGCAGCTCCGCTCCATTGTTGAAGGCGTGCGCGACCATGCAATCTACCTGCTTGATGCAGAGGGCTTCGTGACGACGTGGAATCCCGGCGCAGAGCGAATCAAGGGTTACTCTTCCGACGAGATTCTCGGCCTTCACTTCTCGCGATTCTTCACCCAGCCGGATATCGACCACGGACGCCCTGCCGAGCTATTGCGAATGGCCGCCGAGCACGGACGGATNNAATCGCCGGATACGTCAAAGTTACGCGCGACTTTACCGACCGCAAGCGCGCCGACGAAGCGGTGATGCTGCAGCTAAGCGGCGCCCTGCTTGAAGAACTCGACGTACGCAGGTTTCTCCAGGTTATCTCTGCATCGATTCATGAAGTGGTTCCCCATGACGCCGCAACCCTCTCGATATTCGACCCTGCCTCGCAAACAATCGTGGTCAAGTTCCTCCAGGGAAGAGATGCCGAGACAAACATGGTCGACCTTCGCATTGCAGTGGCTGGTTCACCGGCTGAGCAGGCGATGCGCACGCGCTCACCCGTGATCGTCCCGCGGATCGAAGGGTCGCATTTTGCGCCTGGGTCTTTTCGACATTTGACACAACTGGGCATGAAGTCCGGAATCACGGTTCCGCTGATTCTCGCGGGAGAGGCGATTGGCTCCATTGCTGTGACGAGCCGCATTGAAAGCTCCTTTGGGCAGCGAGAGGCCGAGATGCTGGTCCAGGTCGCCCGCCGCGTGGCGCCCGCGGTGAGCAATGCTGAGGTATTTCGCGAGACCGCAGAATTGCGCGACCGTCTTCACCAGGAAAAGCAATACCTCGAAGAGGAGATCAATCTAGAAAATCATTTTGATGAAATTGTTGGCGGCAGCGCTGGTCTGAAGTATGTGCTCAAGCAGATTGAGACTGTGGCGCCAACCACGGCGACGGTGCTGATCCAGGGCGAGACCGGTACGGGCAAGGAACTGCTGGCCCGCGCGATCCACCGGCTGAGCCCCCGCAAGGACAGCACATTCATCAAGCTCAACTGCGCCGCGATTCCTGCCGGCCTGGTTGAAAGCGAACTGTTCGGTCATGAGAAAGGGGCATTCACCGGTGCGATCGCGCGCAAGGTGGGCCGCCTGGAGTTGGCCAACGGGGGAACCCTGTTTCTGGATGAGGTCGGCGAATTGCCGATGGATCTCCAGCCCAAGCTGCTCCGTGCTCTCCAGGAGCGCGAGATCGAGCGCATCGGCGGAACCAGGCCAATTCTCGTTGACGTTCGCCTGATAGCGGCCACCAATCGGGATTTGGCTAAGATGGTCGCTGAAAAGCAATTCCGCAGCGATCTCTATTACCGGCTGAAGGTCTTTCCCGTCTTCGCACCACCGCTGCGCGAGCGGGTCGCCGACATCCCGGTACTGGTGCGGCATTTTGTTGAGACGCACAGCCGGCGCATGGGCAAGGTAATCGAGACGATCCCTGAAGCGACGATGAGGGCCTTTACGCGCTGGCCCTGGCCGGGAAACATCCGTGAGCTCGAAAACTTTCTGGAGCGCGCGGTGATTCTGACGCGTGGGCCCGTGCTCTACGCGCCCCTCGCGGAGCTGGAGATGGCGGAGAGCTCGCCAGCGGCGATGGAAACCGAGAGCCCTACGCTCGAAGCCGCGGAGCGCGAACACATCTTGCGTGTGCTTCGCGAGGCGCGCGGGCAGATTGGCGGAGACGACGGCGCAGCCGCCCGGTTGGGCTTGAAACGCACCACTCTGAATTCCAAACTGAAGAAGCTCGGCATCGAGCGAAGTGACTATATGCAGTCGTAGTGACGCTATTTCGTCATCGTCACTTCGTCACTTACTGCGCTGCTACACCAGCGACTTCCCCTTCAAGACCTCTCTAACTGCTTCCAATTCAATCCAATCCCGCGCACCGCTCCGCAGCGGACGGGTTTGGCACGCCGGATGCAATATCCAGTGCGAACAAGAGGTTGACCGAACTTGATGCTGCGGATAACTACCAACGAAAACGAAGGGGCCGTAGAGATCATGTTGGAAGGGCGGATCGCGGGGCTGTGGGTCGAAGAACTCGTCGGCGCATGGAAGGCCATCGCCCCTCGACTCGCTCAAAGAAAGCTCCAGCTCGATTTGCGTGGGGTCACCTTCGCGGATGATTCCGGCAAGCAGGCATTGAGGGATATCTACTCCCAGTCCGGCGCGGAGATCCTCGCCAAAACAGCATGGACCGAGCACCTTGCCTGGGAGATTCGGTCCGATCCAACTTCAGATCTTGCCTGACAGCAGAGTTCACCTATTTTGCGTGACAATCCAATGCGGATGAGGAGCAAAGACATGGAAATGGAAATGAGCAGCAAACACAAGAGCCAGACAATGCCAACTTCGAAGGACACCTCAAGGGCATGGGCGAACCTGTTCTCCGGCCAATTCTCTCCTGCCGCGGTTGACGATCTCGGCTCCATGCTCTGCCCGTCTTCATATGCGGCCGGGAGTCTTCTGTTCATGGAGCGCGACCAGGCACAAGGGATTTATTTCGTTCTGGAAGGCGAGGTCAAACTGTCAATCAACTCCGCAGACGGCCGGCGGCTGAACCTGAGCATCGCCCGCAAGGGAGAAATCCTAGGCCTCGCATCGGCACTGTTTGGCAAAGAGTATCTAATGACAGCGGAGACCCTCTATCCATGCAAATTGGCCCACCTTGGCCAACGCGATCTGCAAGGCTTTCTCGTGCGCCACGCCGATGCCTACCAGACCCTGACGCAAGAACTGGGTCGCCAACTGACATCGGCCTGCGAGCAACTGAGGACCATCGGCCTCTCCGCTTCGGTCCCCGAAAAGCTGGCTCGCCTGCTGCTCGAGTGGAGCGAGAATGGTCAAGCCACACAAGCGGGAACGCGCTTTCGCTTCTCGCTTACCCACGAGGAGATCGGAGAGTTCATCGGAGCCTCGCGCGAGACGGTGACACGCACCCTCACCCTCTTCAAAACACACCGCCTGGTTTCATTCCACGGCTCAACGCTTGTCATTCCGAATCGCCAGGCATTGGAGAGCTTCGCTCACTGTTGAGCGGGGACTCTATCGGGGAATCCTGGGAGGGGCCCCGGCTCCTCCCTTTTTTGCGCTTCGTTGCTCCTGTGATTCATCGCCCTGTGGGACGATCCGGATGTATGATGCGTGTGACTTGATCTGGATGGAAGGGGCGACCTGCATCGCATCAAGTTCATCTACTCAGGAAAGGTAGTTCACCCCATGGCTCTTTCGGCTCGCGCCTGCCTTCTGCTTGTTCTCGCTCTCGCTTTTGTGCTTCCCTGTTCAATGGCACTCGCACAGTCGCAGATTGTGGATGTAAAAGTTCACTCGCCTGGACTTGAACACAACCTGCTGGGCGATCCGGCCGATCAGCCAGTCTCGATCTATCTGCCCGATGCCTATGCGCGCGACACCGAGCGGCGGTTTCCGGTTCTCTATTTTCTGCATGGCTACGGGGGCGAACCTGAGACGCATGCCAATGCCGAGCGCTTTCGCGCTGCGATGGACAAGGGCATAGCAGCCGGCACGGTGAAGCCCATGATCGTCGTCCTGCCCAACGGCTCGAACAAATATCATGGCGCTTTCTACGCCAATTCCAGCACAACGGGCAACTGGGAAGATTACATCGTCAAAGATGTGGTCGGCTATGTAGACAATCACTATCGGACGCTGGGATTCGCTGCGCGTCGTGGTTTGGCAGGTCACTCGATGGGCGGCTTCGGCGCCCTCACGCTGGGCTTCAGGCATCCCGATGTTTTCGGCTATATCTACGCGATGAGCCCTTGCTGCACTGACCTCGCCGGAGACATGGGACCGAGCCGGCCGGAGTGGGTTGAGGCTGCGGCGTTGAAGTCCCCAGACGATGTTCCGGCAGCGCTCAAGAATGGGCGCTTTCTTGTGGCTGCGGACTCTTCCTTGGCTGCCGCGCTGGCGCCTGACCCGGACAAGAAGATTCTTGGAGACCTGCCGTTTGTAATGGAGAACGGCGAGCTGAAGACCGATCCGGTGGCATATTCACGCATCGCCTCAAACATGCCTGCGAACATGGTGATCCCGCTCTTGCCCAGGATCGCGCAGTTGCACGGAATCTTCATCGAGTACGGGGCGCAGGAGAACTTTTCCCACATCGTGATCGGCGCGCAGGAGACGGCGGAACGGCTGTCGCAGGCGGGGATCTCGAACACGCTCGAAGTCTACCAGGGCAATCACGGCAACCACATAACGCA
>PMXB01000102.1 GCA_003165935.1 Acidobacteriaceae bacterium
GAAGCAGCCACGCGCGCCGGAGCTGGCGAAGCACAGCAGCCCGCCCAGCGCCGCACCGGAGAAAAAGTCGGTCGCAACGATCCATGCCCCTGCGGCTCCGGCAAAAAATACAAAAAGTGCCACGGGGCGGAGTAGGCGCATTGATCGTTTGGCGGCGCTGAGCGACGTAACTGGAATTTTAGACGTGTGGCGCGGCCTTTCTAAATCTGCCTCCCCATTAGGCTAACTATATTTCCCACGTTGGGCCAACTGTTGTCCTTTTAGCGCACTGACTAAACTCCCCCAATCGGGCTAACTGAAGGGATAAATGCAAAGCGATCAGATTTGTGAGTTCATATTGCACTATTAACAATTTGGTAAAACATGGAGTTACCCTCGGAAAAATTCTTTTGTGACTGACGATTACTCTTGACGCCGAGATGAACCTGGAGCATAGTTGGGTCGATTTAGTTTGCGCGGATTTGCGCCGGTAATCTGCCTGCGCAATGAAAGCGTGACAACGCAAGCCGAAGCTTGAAGTGGGACTAAGTCCCGGAATGGAGCACTACAATGCGCAAGTACGTGGAAAGAATCTCGGGGGGGGGGTAGGTTCACAAGATTCCTTCACGCCTTCCTCGCAACCTCCCTTGTGGCTCTAGCATCCCTCGCCTCGAACGGACTTTCTCAGTCAGTAACTCCGCAGTCCACGACCAGCCCACAAAGGTCACAGTACTTCCTCCCGAACCAACTTGCCGGCCAAGTGCAACTCGGTGACCCCGACGCCGCGCGCGGACTTGCAAGGGAAGTTTTCAAGAATGCCGGGATTCCCTCGGACGCTGCCGACGCATTCGGATTCACCGATCGAATTGCCCAAGCCGAGATCGCCTACCGCCAGGGGCAGCACCCGGCGGTGCATGAGCAGGACATAGTAAATGCGGTCAATAATCTGGCGTCAACCCTGGGGACGCCGGCATGGACGCATACTACACAGCCCGAGGTCCGTCGTCTCCGAGTGCGCCTGTTCGCCACCCTCCCAAAACTCTTCGCAAATAATGAACCCCCCGACGCCAAGGGCCATTACAGTCTTCTCAGCCCAAAGATGAGCCCGATTGAGGCCTCCTATGTGGCCACAACCATGCTCTACATGAAGGTCTTCTACGGCGATTTCCAGTTCACCGATGCGGAACGAGCCCAGAACCGCACCTTGAATCCCGCCATTGTCGCCGCTGCCCAAAAGGAGCGGGAGGGGCAGATGCTCGACATCGTTCAGGGACGCTCGAACACAGTTAGCGTAATCGATCTCCTCGCAGCGGGCGACCACCTCTACGCAGATCTGGGTATACCCGCGCTGCAAACAAGTCAATTGCAGAAGACCAACGCCGCCGTCACTGCCGCGAAGGCAGCGAAAGGAGGCCTCTAATGCGTTATCGTCAAGCGATTTTTGCTTTGGTAATTGTGGCTGCAACCCTGTCGCAGACCGGCTGCAAGGGTTTCAGCCCAAGTGGTGGTAGTGGGAGTGCAGTGACGGAAGGCGTCGGCAGCGGATCACTCTATATTTACACCCACCTGAGCAGCGGCATCTGGCAAAATGCGGCCGTGAGCGGATCGGCAAACCCCGCCACGACTCTTTGTTTCGGCACGAACGATATCAAATGCAGTACTAGCTTCCCGCCGGTTACCGACGGCTCGCTCGGCGAACTCATTTTCTCGACGGATGCGATTCCAGGATACTGGACCGTAGCCGCCGAGGCAGACTCGAACTGTTCGTCTGGCGGAAGCAACAGTGGAAGCGTCGCCAATCCCGGTCGTCTCGATATCAATTGCGGTGGTTCCGACGGAACAGATACGGCGGTGTCGCCATCCAGCTTCACCGTCATTTATGTGAACGGAGTTCTGCAGGCGAGCCCTCCGCCCTATTTGGCGGCCACCACTACCAGTTCGATACTACCGACCAGTTACGCCCTTACAACGGGCTGGTATTCCGATGAAGCGGCTAGCGAAGGGAGCAGCCAGAACACCGCGTCGTCGACAACGCAAATCAGGGTGCCTGGGCCCACCAGTTTTGGGCTCAACGTAATAACCATCGTGGACCCAACGACAAACCAGGTCCTCGGAGCCGCGGACTACGTACTACACGAGTGCTTCATTACGGCGGGTCAATACGGAAACTCGGAGAACTGCCCCTACTAGCCAGGGCCAAAGTCAAATGATTGACCTGTGTTACTTGTCCTTGTGCGCCTGGCTGAGAGTCTCAGCCCCTCGTCCAGGCGCATCTATGCGATTGAAAAGCTCCACCGTTTTGGACAGAATCTTCGTTCGCGCACCCGCTGAAAGGTAGTGACTTTCTCCTTGATAGATCTTCATTTGGACAGGAATGCCATTTGCGACACAATAATCCCGAAGAGACTCTGCCTCCGAGGGTGGAACCAGCATGTCTGCCCCTCCGTGGGATACCAGCACTGCGGGCCGACGCCGTCGCATGAGCAAATGCCCTGTGGGGAGGCCGCCGCCGAACTCGCTGATCGCCGATACCTCATTACGCTCGAAAGCAAGCGCAATACCCAGATATCCGCCGAGAGATTCCCCAAAAATGAATACGGGTTTTCCCCTCACCAAGGGCAGCATCTCCGCCTGGGAAAGCAAAACTCCTGTCACGCTAATCAACTCCGGGAAATGCGCAACCATGTCCTCGCGGGAGACAAGACTCTTTCGGCCAATTGCCTCAAGATAATGAGGCAGGGCCACCGCAAGGCAATTGGTGGCAAGCGTCTTCTCGCCAAAGTTTTCCGAGGTCGGCTCTCGTCCGGCTTTGACGCTCAGCGCGCCGGTAGAACCGTGCAGCATGAAGACCAGAGGAAACGGCCCGCGACCGTCGGGCTGGTAGTATTCAACCAAAACGTTCCGCCCGCCGATCGTGACCGTCTCCTGCGAATATCGATAGGTGCAGGTCTTGGGAATCCCGGTTTGCGTAGCGTGCACGGGTATGCAAACCATGCAGGACAACCCGGAAAGGACAACGCAGAATGACTTCAAGACTGCCGAAACAGCGCGCATGGCGCATTTTGATTGCATTGGTTTCATTGATTGTTGCCGCCTCGCTTACCGAGCCCTCTGGTAACGCGCAGGAACTCGCGACCCATGGCCCCTGGCAGATCGGCGCATTCGCCTCGGGTGGCTTTCCTCCTAACTACACGATATATTTGGGAACTTCGCCCGATTCATATAGCAGCATGCAACTCGATCTGCTGAACGCCGGCGTGCAAATCGGAAGAGTGCTTTCAACTCCGCGCGGGCGTGGGTTCCTCTGCGGGCAAGGGGAGGCGGTCGTCGAGGTTATGCCGCTCTGGCTTGCCCATTATCCACTGCAAGAGATCTCCTTTCACACGGTTGGCTTTACTGGCGAGACCGGGCATGAGCTTTATGGGCCGTATAACATCCCTGGCGCCTCGATTACCCCACTTTACCGCTGGAACCTTACCGGGCGAACCTCACGGCGCTCTGTTCCATGGGCACAATTGGGAGGTGGTCTACTATGGACAAACCACAAATTTCCAGCGCCAGAGCCAATAATAGTGGATAGCACATCCGTCATCAACTTCACTCCGCAGGGGGGCATCGGCGAAAGCATCTTTATCAGAAAAAATCGAAGCCTCGATTTTGCGTTCAAAGCCGTCCACATCTCGAACGCGGGCCTCGGAGTCAACAATCCCGGCCTCAACATCACCCTTCAATTCAGCGCAGGCTACTCCTGGTGGAGATAGGACGGCCCGGACGCCGACGAACCCCCCTACCCGAAGAAGCTGAAGATCCTCTTCTTGTCAGAGCTGGCGGGCAGGCCTGCCGCGGTGCGGGCCATCTGGTGCAGCACCTTGGAGATCGCCGAGTCTTCCATGGCCAGAGCGGTCGCGGTGTTGCGGGTGCGGCGCGCCGTCGCCCAGTCATCGGGAATCTTCCACTGGGCCGGCCGCGTGAGCGCCTTGGTAATGTGCTCCTCGTCAAAGATGAGCGCATGCGCCACGTAGCGGTTGAGCACAATCTGCAACTGCTCGCCAAGCATGGGGAAAAAGCGCGTGATCATGCGGTTGGCATTGCGCAACTCAGAGACGCCCACCTGGGTGACAAGGTAAACCGCGGACGCATCCTCAAACAATGTCGAGTCGATCCACTCGACGCTTGATCCCACATCCACCACCACGTAGCGGAAGCTGGTCCGGGCCACAGCAACCAACTTGTCGATGGACTCCTTGGTTACCTCGTTGCGGGAGAACTCGCCCGGCGCAGCCAGCACCGAAAGCCCTGAGGCGTGGGTGGTCAGCAGCGATGCAAGGAAGCTGGAGTCAAGGCGCACAAAATGTTCAAGCGCGTTCATGACCGAATATTGCGCAATGATCCCGAGGTTGATGGCCGCATCGCCCAGCGGTTTGCCCAGGTCGATCAGCAGGGTCTTCTGCCCGCTCTCCTGCGCCAGCGCGATGGCAAAGTTCGAAGCCAGGGTGGTCACGCCGCAGCCACCTTTGGTTCCCAGAAACGCAAACAGCTTGCGGGGCGCCCACTTGCCGCGCTGCGCGGCAGGGGCCCGCAACGAAACGCGCGCCAGAGCGTCGGCCAGGTCGGTGGGCACGATCGGTACCGTGAGGAACTCGCGCGCCCCCGCCCGCATGGCGCTCACAACCACATCGCGGTCAGTCTGCTCCGAGTAGACCATTACCATGGCCGAGCCACAGGCAAAGATCGCCTCCACCACGTCGAGCGCGTACTCCGGATCGCTGTCGAGATCGACGAGGATCACGTCGTAGTGCTTGGCCAGCATCTCGGGAAGCTCTTCGAGGTTGGTGGGATACGACGTAAACTCCCGCATCGCTCCCACGTTGCAATCGGCCAGCGCGGCAGCCACGGCTTTGCGGCGGCCCTCATCGGGTCCAATCAACGTTACGGTTAGACTTCCTGGATCCTGTTGGTCTGGTGGCATAAAAGAAGGGAATCCTGGCGAGATTCGCCAGTTCCAAGTTTACCTTGGACAAGCCATTTGTTTACTAAGTTGAATACAACGAACGGGGCAGGGTAGCCGAAAAAGGTAACACCCCGTTTGCTTCGCGATCGGCACGGAACTGGGAGCCAGAGGCTACGAGCCGCTTTTCCCCACCGCCTCAAACGTCAGGTCCTGGGCCGTGGAACTGTGCTCGGTCCGCCAAAGGTCAAACAGCCGCCCGTAGCTCAGGGTAATGTATTGCTCCGGGTCCACCGCCAGCTTCCCGGCCGCCCGGTCAATCCAGTCTGCCGGCCCTTCGAGCTCCGCAAAGCTCCCAATCGGCGTCTCGTCCACCACGCAGTGGCCCTCGCCCTCACGCCACTCCGTCCGCCACTTCTCATAGCGGAATGCCGGCGTCAGCCCCAGCGACTGGAACACCTGGGCCAGTGCGTTGCCGTCGGCCACTTCGGTCTCAGTCTCAATTCTGTGCTTGTGTGTGTCTTCGCCGGGGCCCACGTCCGGCAACCGCTTGTGGGTCAGCAGCGTGTGACCGGCATACTGCCGGATGCGGAGAATCTCAGTCTTCGCGCGCAACTGGCGGTCCGCCGTGTCGTAGAGAACGTTGCTTTCAAAGGACCGCGGCGTCTGCACTTGAAACCCCGCCGCAACCAGGCGCGCACTCAGCCCGGCAAGGTCAGCAACACGAAACTTGATCTCGGTTTCGACGGGCATGGCAGAACCAGAGTATACGGCACCTGCCGCAGGGGTGACGTTTTTTGCTCCGCGCAGTGCCAACTGGCGGACTACCGCTGCAAAGGCGGACAATAGATTCTGTGAAGACGCTGCGGCTGCCCGTCGATCCTGAAAACCTCCATACTTCTTCAGCCCTCGATGCTTTGGACCGGGCCGCCCGCTTGCTTGCAGCCGGTGGTCTCGTAGCTTTGCCCACTGAAACGGTCTACGGCCTGGGTGCCCATGCGCTCGACCGCCGCGCCGTCGCCCGCATCTTTGCCGCCAAGAAGCGGCCCTCATGGGACCCCATCATCGTCCATGTTTCAACCGTGGTGATGGCCGAGGGGCTCGCCTCCTCCATTTCCGAGGCTGCATACAGCCTGATGCACGCTTTCTGGCCCGGCCCACTCACGCTGCTGCTGCCCCGCGGCCTGGCTATTCCCGACGAAGTCACCTCCGGACGCCCGCTTGTGGGCCTCCGCATGCCCGCCCATCCGGTAGCCCTCGCGCTTATTCGGCAAAGCGGCCTCCCCATCGCCGCGCCCAGCGCCAACCTCTTCGGCCACACCAGCCCCACTACCGCAGATCACGTCCTGCGCGACCTCGACGGCCGCATCGACGCCGTTCTCGATGCCGGTCCCACCCACCACGGCCTTGAGTCCACGGTCCTCGACCCCACCCAATCCCCCATGGTTATCTACCGCCCCGGCGCCATCACCGCCGAGCAGATTCAGGCCGTCGCCGGCCCAGTCGTCCACTACAAATTGAATCGCGAAACCGCCCACACACCCCCTGAGGCGCTGCCTGCGCCTGGTGTGGGCTTGCGCCACTATGCGCCCACTGCTCCACTGGTGCTGGTTGATGCGCCTGTGGCCGACCTAGGCCGCAGGCTCGCCGCTGCCGCTCGCCTGCTCACGGGTGAACGTATCGGCGTCATGCTTCCCACCGGAGTTGCCGCGCCGCATGGTGCTGTGTGTTTTGCCTGGGGTCGATGGGCCGCTCTCGAAGACCTGGCCCGCTCGCTTTACGCCGGCCTGCACTGGCTGGATTCCCAGGGCTGTACCATCATCCTCTGCCCTGTGCCCCCGCCCGAGGGAATTGGCGTTGCCATCCGCGACCGCCTCATCAAGGCCGCCAAATCTGCGTAGCAGACCGCGAACGCCCGCATCTGCCCAAACGGATTCGCGGCTCAAACTCCGCAGGGAATCCAGAGAAAGGCTACCTTCAGGCGTTTTCTCCAAGCTTGTACATGTACTTGATAGCGCTCTTGAACACCAGGCTTCTCGCCCGTCCGCGCACCTTGATCGAGTTGCGATCGTACCACTCGATGATGCCTTCCACGCGCTCGCCGTCCTCAAGCACGATAACCATGGGCGTCTGTGCGTGAATCTGCTTTTGCAGGTAGAAAAGCTCCGCTTGGCGGTGCGCGCCGTTCTCGACGGCGAAATTTGCCTGCCCGTAGTGAGTAACCGGCACGCCCAGGGCCTTGCGTGAGCGGCCTGTTGGGTTGCCGGGGTGGGTAACTGCGGCGGCTGCCGGCGCAACGCGAACCGGTTCTGAAGCTTCGGTCAAAGCAGGGGAAATACTCATTTCCGATCTCCTCAAAAAGTCAAAAAGCTCCGTGCTAATTCGACAATTCGCTGATCTCCCGCCTCTTTGTTCTTTGTTTTCATGGTCCTGGCGGCAGTTCAGTCCTCTACGGTTTGTAGACAAACCTGCTGTGAGGCGTATTCGGCCTTCCCTCTACCGGAATCCTCTACTGGATGGCTGGCTAGATTGTACTCGAATGGATGCTCGGGCGAGGGCACGGGTTGCAAACGCTTCTCTGCCGTATTGTGGGCTGAAGGCTGAGAACTAAGAACTGTGAACTATGAACTTCTTTACTGTCTCTCCAACCCCACCGCCATCGCGTCCAGCGACAGCGACCGCAGCAGGTTCCGCCGCATCCCCGTTTCCACCTGCCCCAGTCCCCGCGCCGCCCCGTCGATCCAGTCCATCGTCAACCCCTGCGCAAGCCGTTCGAGCTCGGGCCGCATGTCCAGGTTGCGGATCAGTTGCGGAGCGCCAGCCACGATCAGCATCAGGTCTTCGAGCAAACTCCCCAGCGCCCGCAGCAGCTTCACCGTCTTCTCCTGCCCGTCCGCTCCCGCGCGATAGGTCTCCGTCGCCTTGAAGAGCGCGGTGTAGTCCGGCTCAAGCAGGGCGCTCTTCAGCAACACAAGCCCGACCTGCCTACCTTCGACATAGGCACCCAGATCCATGGTCAGCGCGCGGCCCACTGCTCCCTCGGCCAGCCGCGCAGCCAGCGCCCGATCCGCAGCCTTCAACTCGGGGCGGCGGACAGCAAGCAGCCGCTCAATCTCTTCAAATGGCAGCGCACCGAGCCGGTGAATCACGGCCCGCGAACGGATGGTCGGCAGCATCTCCTGTGGGTTTTCGGTGAGGATAATCAGCGTGAGGTGATCGGGTGGCTCCTCCAGAACTTTCAGTAGCGAGTTCGCCGCCTCCTTCATGAACGCCGACGAGGTAAACACCGTCACGCTGCGCCGCGCCTCTACGGGCGGCCGGTAGTAGGCATTGTGGATCACCTGCCGCACCTGGCCGAGTTTGATGAGCAGTTGCGGCGGGTCAGGCGGCACAATCAGCACGTCCGGATGCGTCTGTATGAAGATCCGCGTTTCTTTCTTGTCGGTCTCGCGCATCTCCTCGCGCGCCTCCACCGCCTCGGCCACGCGCTTTTCCAGATCAACAGCCTCGCCAATGCGCGTGCAGTTTGCGCAATCGCCGCAGAAGTCCGGCAGGCCGTCGGTTTCAGGTTGCCGCAGGCAGTTCACCGCCCGCGCCAACATCAGCGCCAGCGTATATTTGCCCGCACCCTTGGGCCCGGCCAGAATGAGCGAATGAGGAAACCGCTCCGCGCGAATGCTCTCGCGCAGGTGCCTTACCGTCTCCGTGTTGCCGTAAAAATCCGCGAATCCCACGTTACGAGCATAGTCGATTGGGCGAAGCGGCGCAGGGTGGCTCACCGCAAGACTATTGCGTGGTGCCTCTTGTCCCTCGGACCTACTTCAGACTCACGAGTCGCCCCAGCACCAGCCGCGAATTGTCTGTTTCAACTAGCACTGCCTGGGTGTCGTCTACCAGGTACAAGGTGAAATTCCCTGATGTCACGCTGGACGCTGGGTTCAGGCCAGTGAGAGTGCCCGTGAATATCCCGTCGGAAACATAGGTCAAACTGCCCGACACGAGATAGGCCAGTGCGCCGTTTCCGTTGTCTACGAATCCCTCCACCGCATTCGTGCCACTGCTCGCAGTCACATTCACCGAGCCCCGTGCGGATGCAGGCCCCAACTGAGGCTCTACCATGGTCTGCGTGTCGTCAACATCGAACAGGCCATATGCGCCGCTGAAGGCATTGCTCTTTAACGCCGATGCCTGGCGCTGAAATGCCTCGCCAGCAAAGGAATACTGTTGGAGAAAGACGGTACCTGGGATGTATTGAATTAGCTCCTCGCCGTTCCCCGTCAGGTACATATGCATGGCATAGGTGAAGGTGGCGCCATCGGTGAGGTTTGATAATGTCACTCGGCCCGTGGGGTCGACCGTGTATGTGCCTGTGAACTGGAGCGGGCTTTGCACCGACGTCCCGGTCTGGTCGTTCCAGTTGAGCGTCCCGTTTACGGTGCCGTCCGCATTTGCGGTGAGGACCCCGGCCACTTGAATCCAACTGTTCCAGTCAAAACCCGCCACGCCAAACACATAGCTTGAACCGGCCAGCGAAGCGTTTTTGAAATTCCCGGTGCTCGCGCCTTGACCCAGCGCTGTTCCGCACAGAACTCCCTGAAAGTTGGTGCTGTTGCTGTCATCACCGGTTTCAATCAGCCGAATATGAGTAGCGTCCACCATATAGCCGGCGAGGTAAAGTGGCAGCATCGTCGAGGTTGCACCCGGTTGCAATTGGAAGACCACCCTCCCATATCCGTCGGGAGCGGAAACGGTGCTCGCTCCAAGTTGAACCTCCCCCCAAACATCATCGCTCCCTGAATAAACATCCAGGAGGCTCCCCGTCCCGGAAATTGCGCCTGCACCATCGATATTGACCACTCCTCCCAGGCTCGCTGGCGTGCCCCAGTCATTTTCGCCCCGCAACGAAAGCACATAGCCTCCCTGGGGTGCTGCCGTGCTGGTTTCCAAGTCCATGGTTCCGCTGAAGGGTGCCCCGTCAAACCCCGAGATAAACCCCTTCCCGCCGGCGGCCAACGTACCGCACAGGACCTCTGAGGCACCGTTTCCGAGTTGAATCGTGATCTGCAGATTTCCATCGGGCGTGGACGCATAGCTGCCGCCGGAGATCGGCTGAAACTGATCGTAGGGATAAATGCCAGAAGGGATGCGATTGATTGGTGCGTGGGTGTTGCCGTAGTACAGGGAGTCTTGCTCACCGCCCACGATGGCTCCGTCCCTGGCCACAAGCGCGCCCGTTATAAAACTGTCGCCGAAATTGACGTCGCCCGACATCTGAAACACATAGGTGCCGTTCGCCAAGGTTGGACCGGCAGGTTGAATGAGAATGCTGGCCGAAGCGGATTTGGTCGGATCAGTAACTGAGGTCGCGGTCACAGTCACGACACTCCCAGGCGGAACCGTAGCCGGGGCAGTGTAAGTTGTCGAGCCAAGGCTAACCGTCGCGGTCAAGCTGAAGACGCCGCAAGGCGAGGATTCACAACTCACTGACCACGTCACCTGGGGGTTTTGAGATGCATCGTTCGCTATGCTCGCGCTCAGCGAAGCAGACATTCCAACTTCGAGCGCCCCCGTCGGCTGCGGCGAAAACGAAATCACAATAGGTTTCGGGCTCGTGATCGAAATCGTTGCCGTTCCCGTTTTCGTTGGGTCTTCCGTCGAGGTCGCCTTGACCGTGTCAGAACCTGAAGTCGGAACAGTTGCCGGTGCGGTGTACAGTCCTGAGCTTGAGATCGTCCCGGAGACCGCCGACCAGGCGACTCCGGAGCTGTAGCTGCCGGTTCCCAACACGCTGGACGAACACTGGGTGCTCTGACTCGCCTGCAAGCTGGCGGAGGTGCACGAGACGCTGACAGACGTAATGGTCGGCGACGGAGGCGAGGGTGCGCCGCTTCCACCGCCGCACCCGCAAACGTACAGTGTGCCAAGAATCAAGAAGGCAATCGAGGGTAGACGTACCACAGCCCCCCCAAGCAAACTAAGTCGTCTGGGAATGCTTATCGGGTACCCATAATAGCACGACTCACATCCACCCAACCTTCGCAGCGGCGATAGAAAGAGGGTGCGACATTCGCTCGGGAATGTGCGTCGCTGGGGCAAGGACAGCCTCCTGAACTTGAGGTGTATCCATTCGACATCGAGCCAGGCGTCCAGTATTTCCAGCTTGTGACAGTTTCGGAACTGTCACAAGCGCGAGAACCATTGATTATGTCCGGCAAATTGCCGTACAATCAGTTACTGATGAGAGGAACCGAAAAATGCCAGTAGCCGAACCAAAAAGAGATGCACGCCTGGAAGCTCGGATACCCCGCGCCACCAAAGCTCTCTGCGAGACGGCGGCCGCCATTCAGGGAAGGACGCTGACCGACTTCGTGGTGAACAGCGTGGTTGAAGCCGCTCAGCGTGTTGTCCACGCGAGCGAGCTATCGGAGCTGACGCAGCGCGACAAGGTCGCCTTTGTCGAAGCCCTGCTGCATCCTCCAGCCCCAAACGCAAGACTGCGCAAGGCCGCCGCTCGGCATGCACAGGTGTTTGGGAGGTAGCTTATTCCCAAATCAATTTTCCATGCAATCGAACCATTCGGACAGCATCACAAGAAGCTCCGGGCGGCCTTTTCATGTGGTTCAATAGAGCTCGACAAATACCTCAAAGAGCGAGCCACGCAGGATATCGACCGGCGGGCTGCTGCTGTGTACGTGCTGCTGGCAGAAAACCGGATCGCCGGCTATTACACTCTTTCCGCCGACAATATCGATGCCAGGGATCTGCCCGAGGGCATGGTTGCGCAACTGAACCTGCCGCGCTATCCGTATATCGGGGCGACGCTCATCGGCAGGCTGGCAAGGGACCTGGCATACAAGGGGCATGGCGTTGGCGAGCTACTGCTCGTAGACGCTCTTAAGAAGTCTCTCGCCATGAGTCGGGATATTGCCTCTGCCGCTGTCGTGGTGGATGCCAAAGACGAAAAGGCGCACCGGTTCTACCTTGACTTCGGGTTTATACCGTTCCCTGACTCACAGAAGAAGCGTCTCTTCCTTCCCATGGCCACCGTCGAAAAGACCCTTGCTCGCTGACCGCTGCTCAAGGCGAACCGGGGCCCCGCCAGCTTGGAACAATTCCTGAGCTTGCGTCGTATGGTCTAAACATGCGACTCAGGCTGGCGTTCCCTCTTCTTCTGGTTCTGGCATTCTTTGCGACCCTCCAAAGCCAAGCGTCCGATCTGGTCCTGGTGGGTGCGAAGATTTATCTATCGCCCACGGAAACCCCCATCGAAAACGGCACCATCCTTGTGCGGGACGGCCACATCCGATCAGTCGGTCCGTCTGCATCGACTAAAGTCCCACACGATGCCACCGTAATCGACTGTAAAGGCCTCGTCGTGACCGCCGGTTTCTGGAACAGCCATGTGCACATTCTTCTGCCGGGATTGCTTCATTCCGAAAACGTCTCCTCCGACCAGATCACCACGCAGCTTCAGCAAATGCTTACACAGTGGGGATTCACGACCGTCTTTGACATTGCCTCCACACTGCACAACACCAATCTCATTCGCAGTCGCATAGAAAGCGGCGAAGCAAAAGGGCCGCGGATTCTCACGGTCGGTGAGCCGTTTTGGATCAAGGGTGGAACACCGATTTACGTCAAAGCCTTCCTTGAGTCCAATCACCTCATCATTCCGGAAGTGGAATCCAAGGACCAAGCCAGGCAGCGAGTGCGCCAGCAGGTCCACGACGGCGCGGATGGTATCAAGATTTTTGCGAATTCCATTGAGAGCGATGGCATCCTGACCATGCCCGTAGATCTCGCCCAGACCATCGCCGCCGAGGCTCACAGCGCTGGCAAACCTGTGTTCGCCCATGTTTCAAACAAACAGGGAATTGAAGTCGCGCTCCAAAGCGGGGTCGATGTCCTGGCCCACACCACTCCCTTCGATGGGCCTTGGAGCGCGTCGCTTGTCCAGCGCATGGTGGCTGCGCACATGGCACTTACGCCCACGCTCACCCTTTGGGACGTTGAATCGCAAAAAGCCCATGCGTCGCCTGACGATGTTGAGCAAGGAATGGGCGTGGCAGCCGATCAACTGCGGGCTTTCTCTCATGCCGGCGGACAAGTGCTTTTCGGCACCGACGTTGGTTACATCGAGCAGTCCGACACCGCAGAGGAATTCAAGTGGATGTCGCGTGCCGGAATGAGTTACCAGGAGATTCTTGCTTCGCTCACCACGAATCCCGCCCAGCGCTTCGGCTGCGCAACGCACAGCGGGCGCATTGCGAAAGGAATGGATGCCGATCTTGTGATCCTGAGCGGCGACCCGGCTCAGAACGCTGCCGCATTTTCAAAGGTTCGCTACACAATTCGTAGCGGCAAGGTCATCTACGCAGAGAAATGAACCTCTCCGAAAACTCAGCTTCGAATTACTGCCGTGACGCGCAAATCCTCAAGATAGCTTCTCCGAACTTCTCCACCTTCGCATCTCCCATTCCCTTGACGCTGAGAAGCTGCCGTGGCGTTGCCGGCCGCGCCTGTGCTACCGCTGCCAGCGTGCGATCATGCATGACCACATACGCCGGAACCCTGAGCTGCTTTGCTTCCCCGGTGCGCCATGCGCGGAGCCGCTCCGCCAGCTCCTGATCTGCGGCAGAGAGGGTTTCCTCTGCCAGGCCTTGCATTGAGCCTTGCACCGGGCCTTGC
>PMXB01000057.1 GCA_003165935.1 Acidobacteriaceae bacterium
GATTCCGCCGCCGGCGACTAGCCACAACAAGCGTCGGGTTGAAGAGTGAAAGTCCTATTGGGTATTAAAGTCGCTCTGGAGCTTGGGGGGCGTTGCGCCTCCAGGTTCCAGGAAGTCTCATCGAGCCCGTCCCGTGTCAAGCCACGCTGCAAATCGCTATTACCATTGCTCATAGAGCTTCACACATCCGGTCTCAGGCCATCTCCTGATCCCAAAATAAGTTGTAGTACTATCAGTATGTAAACGAGGCCTTCCCATGTCATTCCTCGCTGAGATCTGGCGGTTCTTGCGCGCCCGCAGAAAATCCTGGCTGGTGCCAATCCTCATCGTTCTGGTCATATTTGGAGTATTGATCGTCGTTGGCGAAGGCAGCGCATTAGCGCCTTTTATCTACACGCTTTTTTAAGCATTTCTCTTCCCTGGCCCATGTGCCTGGTACAACCTCCGTCGAACGGCATTTCATCAACTCTGAGGATTTACTAGATGCCCTCGCTGGCAGCCTTCTGGCCTCTCACACCTCGGTCGATCGGGATTCTGGCGCTTATCCTCGCCTGCCTTGCGCTTGCCGTCACAGGCCTGCGCTCGCTCACGGCCGCGTCCACCCATGAGGATCTCTCCAGAGACCACGCCATCAAGGGGCCCTCCGACCGCAGCTTCGGACTCGTCATGGCTGCGTTCTTCCTGCTCCTCGGGCTCGCGCCGCTCCGCCATCATCTCCCCGTCCGCTATTGGGCGTTTGGCTTGTCCCTCGTCTTTCTAGCCTTCGCTCTAATTCGACCGGCACTCCTCGCTCCGCTGAATAAGGCATGGATGGCCCTTGGCCTCCTGCTTAGTCGCTTCGTAACCCCCGTTGTCATCGGCCTCATGTTCTACCTGGTCTTCACACCGATTGGATTCCTCTACCGCTTGCTCGGCCGCGACCCGCTCCGCCTCTCCTTTGCCAAGAACGACAAAACCTACTGGATCGAGCGCCGTCCACCTGGTCCACCGCCTGAAGAGATGCTCAACCAGTTCTAGAGACCAACCACCATGCGAGTCCTTGGCATCTCCGCTTACTACCACGACAGCGCCGCCGCCATCGTCCGCGAGGGCGAAATCGTCGCCGCTGCGCAGGAAGAGCGGTTCACCCGTAAAAAGCACGACTCATCCTTCCCCAGGCACGCCGTCCAATACTGCCTTGACGCCGAAGGCGTTTCGCTCGACGACGTCGACTACATCGTCTTCTACGACAAGCCCTTCCTCAAGTTCGAGCGGCTCCTTGAAACCTACCTGGCCTTCGCTCCACGCGGATTGCGCTCCTTCCAGATGGCCATCCCGCTTTGGATTCGCGAGAAGCTCTTCCAGAAGGACCTCCTCGCAAAGCAGCTCAGGCAGATCTCGCACTCCAAAAACATCGAGGGGAAACTCCTCTTCTCCGAACATCACATGAGCCACGCAGCCAGCGCCTTCTTCCCTTCCCCATTTGAAGAAGCTCTGGTGCTCACCATGGATGGTGTCGGCGAGTGGTCCACTACCTCAGTCGCCATCGGCCGCGGAAACCATCTCGAAATGACCCGCGAGATTCACTTCCCTCATTCGCTCGGCCTCCTCTACTCCGCCTTCACCTACTACACCGGTTTTAGGGTCAACTCAGGCGAATACAAACTCATGGGCCTCGCGCCCTACGGCGAACCAAAATATACCTCCAAAATCCTCGACAACCTCGTCGATCTCAAGCCGGACGGGTCCTTCCGGCTCGACATGAAGTACTTCGACTACTGCACCGGCCTCACCATGACCAACGCGCGATTCGATGCGCTCTTCGGCTTGCCTGCACGCAAGCCGGAAGAACTGCTCACCCCAGTGCACATGGACCTTGCCGCCTCCATTCAAAATGTTCTGGAAGAGATCGTTCTGCGCATGACACGCAGCCTCGCCCAGGAAACTGGCATGCGCAATCTGTGCCTTGCCGGCGGTGTCGCCTTGAACTGCGTGGCCAACGGCAAGATCCTTCGCGACGGCAGGTTCGACAGGATTTGGATTCAGCCCGCCGCCGGCGACGCCGGTGGTGCGCTCGGCGCCGCTCTCGCTGCTTACCACCTGTACAAAGGCCAGCCCCGCACCATCAATACATCAACCGACGGCATGAAAGGCGCCTACCTCGGCCCCGACTTCTCTCAACAGGAAATCGAGCGCCGCCTCATCGCCGCCGGCGCCGCCTTCACCACCCTCACCGATGAAGAACTGATCGAGGCTTCCGCGGAAGCTCTCGCGGACGGCAAGGCGTTGGGATGGTTTCAGGGCAGAATGGAGTTTGGTCCTCGCGCGCTCGGCGCACGTTCCATTCTCGGCGATGCCCGCTCCCCCTCCATGCAATCCGTCCTCAACCTCAAAGTCAAATATCGCGAGTCTTTCCGCCCCTTTGCGCCCTCGGTCCTGCGCGAAGATGTTTCCGACTGGTTTGAGATGGACGCAGACAGCCCCTACATGCTCCTGGTCGCCGATGTGGTCGAACGTCGCCGCATTCCTATGACCGAGGAACAGCAGAAGCTCTTCGGCATCGAAAAGCTCAACATCCCGCGCAGCGAGATTCCAGCCGTCACCCATGTGGACTACTCAGCGCGCGTCCAGACCGTCCATCGCGACACCAACCCCCGCTATCACGCTCTGATCTCGCAGTTCAAACAGCGCACAGGGTGCCCGGTCATCGTCAACACCAGCTTCAACGTCCGCGGCGAGCCCATTGTTTGCTTTCCCGAAGATGCATTCCGCTGCTTCATGGGCACTGAGATCGAAGCCCTCGCGGTAGGCAACTGCTTCCTCCGCAAAGAAGACCAGAAAGCCGGTATGAAGCGCGAATACCAACACGAGTTCGCGCTGGATTAAACTGACTGATTGATCGCCGTTCCTGCGCCTCGTGATCCCTGGCCGCCTCCTGAAATACTCCTATGGAGGCGCGGATTTGAAAGGGCACGACTTCAGTCGTGCCGCAGAATCGCCAATAAAACCGCGGGTTTTAGCCCCTGAGGGACGCCTCTCGCAGACTCATTGGCCAAACTTTCATCTTTCAGCAAGCTGCTACTTGACCCCGTCCACGATGCACCCCGAAATGATCTCCGTCATCAGCGGTGAGTAGTGATATGCATCCACGTACAACAGCTCGTGCCTACCCTCTTGAAGGTCCGCGCACCATAAAAAGTTATCCGGGTGCGTGCGGTCAAATACATCCCGCATCATCGGATAGCCATATTTCGTGTACGTAAAGCCGGTGAAGCTGAAGCCGAATTCGGGCCGGATGAACGGATCGTACTGAAGATCATTTTTGTAGAACGGCGTAGGCTCCCAGACAAAGAGCGTCTTTATCCCATACTCCTTCGCCTCGGCCTCGATCAACTTCTTGTTCGCAAAATACCTGTCCACAGCCCCCTGCAGCGCCACCGGATCATCGAATTTTGTATGTGCGACCTGAATCTCGCCCAGGGTCTTTTTATGCGCGGCCCTATCCAGCATGTGGCGCACCGCAATCGCTAGCCGGGTCATGGGCAACACCTTCTTCGCATCAGTCAAAACCGATCTCCAGGTCGGAGGCTGTCGCCAGATAGGGCGATCATCCGGGAGTGCCGGCATCACCTGATTCACCCAATGAAAGTCATTCAGGCCATCCAGAAAAATTGCTAAATCCGGCTTTTGACCCGACAAGATCAGTTGTTCGAAAAGTATCCTCTCCTGCGTCGTAAACCAGCTGGACTGTCCAAAGTTATAGACCGCAACCGGCCGTCCCAGTTTCTTCTCCAGCATCGGCTGAAGCACTGATCCAAAAGCTTGGTCATCGGTCTCCCCGTAGCTGAAAGCCGTGGAACCGCCGAACAGAAATACGACATAATCTTTCTGGTGATCGGGTGGCCATGGACCCTGATTGGTCCCAACCCTGAATCCATACGGCGAAACGTTCACATACTTTCCGTGAAACGGCGCTTCGCTGAATCCCGTGAACCAGTCAGCCTGCCAGGTCCGGTATTCCTCGTTAAGAAGCTGAGCCACCTCCGCCTTTGTCATCTTGGGGAAGAGTTCATGGATGTTTTTGAGAACGATGGAATTGGGATACTTGCTGAAAATCCGGTTCCGATCCCGCGCAACATGCGCATCGTATAGGTGGTAAAAGATTCCCAAACCCACATTGAGAACAATTAGCAGGATCACAGTATTGATAAAGTAGGTCGCCGTCGTGCGTAGTATTCGGCTATCTCGGATTCCCATTCTGTTTCCATCCCCCGGGAGAACTCAATCCTGGCTTGTTTGATTTTACGAGCTATTCTAGCCCAATTCCTTGATGCGCAAGAACTTCGGTTCCCCGGCGATGACAGAGTGCCTCCCGCTCAAGGAAGTCCACAAATTCGGCTTTAAACGCGAGTATCATCGCGAATTCACGCTCGATCGACGGCCTTCTCCATCTCATGTGCCCGTTTACTTCACCCCATCCGCAATGCACCCCGCAACCATCCCTGTCATCATCGGAGAATAGTGAACCGCATCCACATAAAGCGGTTCGTGCAAATCCTTCTGCATATCGGCGCACCACAGAAAATTATCGGGCCGCTTTTTCGCGACGGCGTCTGCCATCATCGGGTAGCCCCGCTTCGTGTACGCAAAATCCCCAAACCCATTCTGAATAAACGGGTGATACTTCAGGTCGTACGCATAGGTTGGAACCGGCTGCCACACAAACAGCGTCCGAATCGAGACAGCTTTGCTTTCCGCCTCGATCATCTCCACATTCAGGTAATACCGGTCGATCACTTTGCCAATGGCACTCACATCGTCATAATTGCGGTTCGGGTTCGCGTTGTAAAAGGTGTGCTTGGGTCCAAGCTTTGACCGCACCCCCTTGGCAAGCCGCGCCATCGGCAACATCTCGATTCCTTCGCTAAGCCAACTGCGCCACGTTTGAACTCCCGCTCCTGGATCAGCTCCATCCCCCACATAACTCGTCCAGTTGAACTCCTCATCGCCCCACGTAAACTGAAAATCGTTCAGGCCGTCCACAAAGATCGCCATGTCCGGCTTGTAACCCGCGAGCAGCAGCTTCTCAAAAAGAAGCCGTTCCTGGGTTGACCCGTATTTCGATTGCCCAAAGTTGTAAACCACCACCGGCCGCCCCAGCTTTTGCGTGAGCAGCGGCTGCAGTTGCGATCCCAGCGCCTGCGCGTCCGTTACCCCATACCCGAATGTGGTCGAGCCCCCAAAAAGAAAAACAACAAGGCTCTTCCCATCCTCAACAGGCGGCCACGGAGCCTGGTTCGTTCCCGGCCGAAACCCTTCCGCCGTCACATTCACAAATTTGCCGTGATACGGCCCCTCTCCAAATCCGACAATCGACTTCGACACCAGGGGCCGCGACCACGTTTCACGCAGAAGCTCCGTAATGTCTTCCTCTGACATCGATGGATAAAGTTTGAGGATTTGCTTGGCCAGATTCGGATACTTCTTGAAAACTGCGTTCGTGTTCCGGGCCCCATGCGCATCGTAAAAGTGGTAAAACACACCCAAAGCCACATTCACAGCCACCAGCAGAAGGATGGTGTTCAAAAGATAACCCGCCGTCGTGCGAACCATCCGGCTGAACCGATTAGGAATTCCCATTCGTCTTTCGCACCCTCCGGCGAACTCAACTTTGACCTTTACGATCTTTCTTCAAAAATAACTCTCTTAGTGTAGAGCGGCGGTTTCCCATTCGCCACTGCCAATTCCTTCCTCCCAATTCCCTCTT
>PMXB01000051.1 GCA_003165935.1 Acidobacteriaceae bacterium
CGGAGTGGAGCGCGGGCACAGGTTCAGCTGGAACGACCAACTATTACTACGATTCTGCGAGCGGATGCACGAGCTCGACAGGCGACCTGGTCCAGACGGTTGACCCGATCGGAAACAAGACTTGCTACACCTACGACCTTCTTCATCGGCCCACATCGTCCCAGGTTGTTTCGGGCTCGTATGCTTCGGTCACTCCGGCGACGTCTACGGTGTACGACGCAGCCAGCTACGGCAGCACAGCTATGCAGAATGCGAAGGGCCAGGTCGCAGAGGCCTCCACTTGCAGTTCATTGCCTTGCTCAACCAAACTCACAGACATCTTCCTAAGTACCTCGCCGGTGACATCGGGGACGATGGCGGGTGGCATTCAGAAACAAATGTGGGAATCTACCCCACACTCCGGCAACTACTTCCTTACTCAAGATACGTATTTCCCCAACGGGGCGGTCGGCGCAATTTCGGCGTCGCTGAATGGTTCCTCTATTGGCATACCCAACCTGACCTACAACGTGGATGGCGAAGGACGCCTCTACTCCGCCACCGATTCCACCCACAGCCTCAATCTGGTCACAGCCACGGCTTACAACTCTGCTAGCTCGCCCACCAGCATCACCTACGGGAACGCAAGCACGGGTTCTGCAAACGACGTGGACAGCTTCACCTACGATTCGAACACCTATCGCCCGACAAACCTGACCTATGCAATTAACCCGACCTCAAGCCCATACACTGTGACGACTGCCCTCACCTGGAACGCCAATTGGTCTCTCCAGCAGATGGTCTACACCGATGGCAGTCCAAGCCCTCTCAGCCAGACCTGCACCTACTCGGCAGACGACCTGAGCCGCATAGCATCCACCAGTTGCGGAACTTCGACATGGGGGCAAACGTTCTCTTACGATCCGTTTGGCAACATCAAGAAGACAGTACCCGGCGGCTATTCTGGGACGGCTTATGGAGCAGCCTACAGCACCGTCACCAACCAGGTTTCGAGTGGCGTCTCGCCGACGGCTACATACGATGCCAATGGCAATCAGTTGACCAGCACCCCGGCCACGCTCACCTGGAATGCGCTCAATCAGCCCGTCACCGTGAACACAACCACGGCGACCTATGACGCGCTGGGCCGCATGGCTGAGAAGTACGTCGGCGGAGTCTACACACAGTTTGTCTATCGGCCATCTGGCGGCAAGCTGGCGGTTTACAGGAGCACTCTGGCCCAGGGCCTAATTCCCCTTCCCGGCGGGTCTACAGCGGTCTACAATGCAAGTGGATTGAACTACATTCGTCATAAAGACTGGCTCGGATCGAGCCGCTTGGCCACGACATGGGCGCATGCCGTCTACTCCAAGGAGGCGTATGCTCCTTTTGGTGAGACGTACAACGAAGCCGGTACGCCGGACCGCAGCTTCACCGGACAGGACCAGAATGTGGCAACCGGATCCGGTGGGTCGGGAGAATACGACTTCCTCTTCCGCAAGTATGATCCATCGGCCGGACGTTGGCTTAGTCCCGACCCACTAGGCTGGACAGCCGTAAGCCAAACCTACCCGCAATCTCTGAATCGATATTCATTCGTGCAGAATAATCCATTGAGCCTGACTGACCCAAACGGGCTCGATTGTGCGTATTTGTCAGATGACGGGACTTCACTAGAGTCTAATGATCAAAATAGCAATGCCAACGAGTGCGCTCGAAATGGCGGATATTGGGTAAATGGAGCACTGCTAGATATCACAATTAATTCCGACATGAATTCGGCGGTATTGACGGGTTTTGATGGAACCGCAGCATATGTGGCAGCCTATATTGAAGGGTCGAATACGATGGGATACTTTTCAACGATTGATCCGTCGACAGGATTGTTCACAATAACAAGTAACGTTCCAAGCACGGATCCGAATAGCCCGAATTACGATGCATCACTTGCACTGGCCACCGCTGTCGCGAATCAAACGCAGGGCGTTATGAATTGGACGGGTTGTATAGCTGCCGGTGTCATTTCTCAAATCCCTGGGAGTTCATCGATCGGTGTACCTCAATACAACGGTTTGTCAGGATACACTTCTGCAGTAGCCACTACCACTTCGGCAGTGTCGAAATACGGTAAGACCGCTGCGGCGAATTTCACAGGACTAGAAAACGGCATTAATGCTGCTACAGATATTGCCGAGAAGGCAGAGCCATGGATGTGGACACTTACGGCTGTCAATGCAGGAGCTTCCATTTATCAATGCCTGAGCGGCCAATCACCACACCCCTAGGTATTCGAATTCGATGAAGAGAGAAAGTTAACCGATGAAATCAAAATGGTGAGTAGCGAGTCGATGAGAAGGTCAAATATGACGACAGACAGGCCACCGCGCGTTCTTGAATGGGAGCCGGATAACCTTTCCACGCTTCGCCAGTTGAATCCAATGGCCAAGATTGTCGGCGCTGGGTCTATCGCCGCACTGACATACACGCTGCTTTTGTGTAGACAGCTCGAATTGGCTAGATTAGTCCTCATAATTGAGATTCCAACTTTTTTCATCGCCTTTGCGATTCTTGCGATGCCCGGAATTCAAAGGGTTTTTTCGCGTAGAATGCTGGCTGTCTTAACTGCAACCGCGCTGATTCATGGTTTCTTTGTTTCATTATGTTTCGCCATTTGGAGCAAATCTTCGCTTGTCAGACATGGTCACGGGTTGGATTTTGTTGTCGGCATTGCAGTCTTGCTGGTTGAAGTCCCGGTCCTCCATCCAATTCTTTTGCGGGCGACACGCTCGGAAGTCCCGCGCAAATAGTCTTGGAGGAGACTAGCCCACTTCTTCCAAAATTCCTGCAATCGCTGGATTTGCATTTCGCACGATGGCGATCCAGAATTCACCATGCGGGTATTGGCCAACCTCGGCGACGCCACTTATCGCGTAGTGATTCTAAACTTTCACGGCCCGTTTGGGGAGTGCTGCTGAGGATTGATTTCGGCCACGCGAAGAATTATTGGTGTAATTCTAGTAATTGCAAAGAGTAGGCGAGGGGAAGGCACTTGAAGTTGATGAGTCAGCTGAAGACACCAAAACACTTCTCTACATTCCTATGGTTACTCATGTGCGTTTCAGTGACTTGCAGTCAGTCGCAAATACCTGACGGCCAGCTTAGTCAAATTCCTCCAATCCGAAGACTCGTCATTGAGGCGGAGGATCTGGGCATGGCCCACTCCATCGACAAGGCCAGCTTTGAGGCGCTGGAGAAGGGGTGGGTAACGTCGGCGGGGGTCCTTGTTCCTGGGCCGTGGTTTCCCGAGGTTCTTCGCTGGTCGCGTAGCCATCCGAATTCAGATCTGGGTATGCGGCTTGATCTCAATGCCGACTGGTCGAGCTATCGCTGGCGTCCCGTCTCCGGCGCGCAGAAGGGATCGGGGCTGACCGATCCAGGAGGCTATCTGTCCAGCAGCCAGATCTTCGTTTCGCAACACGCAACCCCAGCCGAAGTGGAAAGCGAGCTGCGAGCCCAGATTGACATGGCCAAGCGGGCAGGTATCCAGATCACCCACCTGGACCATCACATGCGCGTCATGATGGTGACTCCAGCCCTTTTCCAGTCGTACTGGAAGATGGGCCAAGAGTACGGGCTGCCCATCGTCCTACCTAATCAACAGGTGAAGCTGAAGGGCGTGGCCACTCAGACGCCTGGAGTTCTCAAGTTTGGCGGGATCGATGTGGACCTGGCCAGCCTGCCGATCGATCGCGAGCTGGAGATCATGCCTGGGCTTGCCAAGCAAGATTGGCTAAGCGCCTACGAGAAAACTCTTGATGCACTGCCCCCCGGAGTCTACTTGCTGAGCGTTCACCTGGGATACAACGACGACGAGTTGCAGGCCATGACATGGGACCATCCGAGCTGGGGCGCGGAGTGGCGGCAGAACGACCTGGACGTGGTGAGCAGCCCTGAATTCCAGAAGTTTCTCAAAGACAAAGGCTTTATCCTTGTGGGATGGAAGGATCTACAGAAGGCTATGCCCGCCCAGCATCCTCGGGCGAATTAAGGACCAGCGATGGCGGAGCCTGAACTGTCAATCCGCATGGGCCGTGCACAAGAACGCGGCCTGACGCTGGTTGAGTTGATCATCACCATTGCACTTCTCTCGATCCTTGCCTCGGCTGCCGTGCCGGTGACGTTATTCACCATAAAGCGCGACAAGGAGCATGTGTTGCGACGCGACTTGTGGGAGATGCGTGACGCAATAGACCACTACAAGGACATTGCCGACAGTGGGGCCGTGCAGATCAAGGTGGACGGCAACGGTTATCCGCCGGATCTAGAGACGCTGGTGAACGGTATCGACATCCGGGGTATGAAAGTGAGGTTTCTGCGCCGGATTCCAATAGACCCAATGACCGGCAAAGCCGACTGGGGTCTGCATTCGATGCAGGACGACCCCAAATCAGACTCGTTTGGTGGCCAGGCCGTCTTCGATGTGTATTCCAAGTCACAGGGCACGGCGCTCGATGGCACTAAGTATTCCGATTGGTAGGTTGTGGCTAATCTTGGTCGCTATGTGTGTCGGGTACTTTTTCTTGATTCCTAGGCTGCGCAGCACCGGGTCTTTATTACGCACTACGCCATCGTCCATTCCGAACAGAGGAGGGCACCACTCTGGTTGGCTAAGCGTGTCTCACAGATTCATCGTGCGTCAACCAGTGTTTACTTTGTCACAGACATGTGTGATCTGAAGCGCAAGGCGACACCCATGGTAATCATTATTGTACACTTAACGTGCCCTGCGGCTTTTTAGCTGATTTTAAGGCAACCTCTGCCGCTGGACTGCAGAGGTTTGGAACCGCGTTTTGCTCTCACCCTTTCGACGAATTCTTCCGCAAAACGGCAGAGGTTTGGCACATTTTGTGAAGGCACGATTGGGCAGAGGTTGTTGTTCCCGGATTGTGCCCACGTCCGCCTCGCTGCTCTCTCGATTATATTCCGTGCTCACAAAGTTCCCTCCGAGGCAACAATCCATAGCTAGAGAATCGTGCTATCCTATGCTTGATAAGTTCCGTTTGCGGGAACAATTCATACATGATCAATCATGCAGCCAAGACGCTGGGTCCACAGACCTCCGCCCTCTTCGTCGAACTCAACGAGAGAAGCAAAGCCACGTTCAACCTCCGGGACGTGGAAGAGATCACAGGCTTGCGCGGTTCTTCCGCGCGGACGCTTATCCACAAAGCCGAAAAAAGGGGTGTCGTCACTCGCCTGCGCCCCGGCCTGTACAACCTGGTTCCGTTCGAGCTAGGCAGGGCGACGGAATACGTCGGCGATCCCTACATCATCGCCAGGGAGCTATGCGGGGGGCAGGACTACTTCCTATCTTACGCTTCCGCAATGGAGTTGCACCGCATGGTCACTCAGCCACAGCTCACCCTGTACATCAGTTCCACCTTCCGCAAACCGTCGCGGACCATCCACGGCTACGAGTACCACTTCGTAGCCGTGAAAGCCAGATCAGTTTTTTGGACTCACGCCGCTCTGGATCACCAAACAACAGGCCGTTATAGTCAGCGACCGGGAGCGGACCATCGCCGACGGTCTTCGGCATCCGCAGTACGCCGGTGGCGTCCCAGAGGTTGCCAAGGCACTCTGGATGAGCAGAAGTGAGATAAATATTCCCCGCCTGCTCGAATACACCCAGCGTTTCCAATCTGGTGCTCTTACTCGGCAGTGTTGGATACCTGCTTGGAACTCTACAAAATGGCTTCGCCGGCGCAGCTCGTGTTACTGCGCTCCGCGCTCAGTTCAACCTATGACCGGCTCGATCCGACCCTCCCCAAAGTCGGCCCGTATCAGGCGCGCTGGCGTTTGCAGCTTAACATTGAGTCCGAGGAACTTGAGGCGGTTCGTCACACATGATTCCACAACGCAATCTCTCCCTGTTGGCGAACCGGCTGCACAAAGAACACGGTGGCCGCCGTATCCCTGAATCGGTGTTGGAACGGGACTATTGTTTGGCATGGTTTCTGGCGGGGTTGAGTCAAAGCCAGCTCGGCAAGCTTCTCATCTTCAAAGGCGGCACGGCGCTCAAACGCTGCTACTTCGGTGATTACCGATTCTCGGAAGATCTGGACTTCACCCTTGCTCGGACCGCGGATTTCGATGAAATCCGTGCTGGCCTGGAGGAGGTCTACCAGCACGTCGCCCAAGCATCAGGGATTCGTTTCGCCTTTGATCGAGAAGATCGGCAGAGCCATGTCAACAGTCATACTTTTTACCTCAGCTATCAAGGTCCACTCCCGAATCCGAATACGGTCAAGGTGGACATCACCATCGCGGAGACCGTGCTCTTCCCCGTCGAGCAGAAAGAGATTTTGCGAGCTTACGAGGAATTCAGCGACATTCCCGAGGGCCGCGCGGTGGCTGTTTACAGCTTGGACGAAATCGCCACCGAGAAGGTAGTTGCCCTTGGAGACCGGGCACGGAATGAACCCCGAGACCTTTACGATCTCTGGTTCCTCACAGCCCACGCCGGAGTTGAACTCCAACCACTGCTGCCCGCAATCGAGGGGAAACTCCATTTCCGCAGCAAAGAGATCGCTGGTCTTCAAGATCGAATCGTTGCCAAAGAAGCACGCCTCAAAGCGCTATGGAATAGCCGGCTCGGTCATCAGATGGAGACTCTTCCCGAGTTCGATACGGTGTTCCGTGCTGTACGCCGGGAGTTGCGCAAAGCAGAGACGCCATGATGAACATCGTGATTTGATCGGCGGCGATTCTACCAAAACTTGGGGCTGCTCGTTCTTTTTTCAAGCCCATCGGGTGGGCAAATCATGGCGCTCCGATTACAAGGAGCGACCTTCAGGGCGGGAAGATGGGCGCGCAAATCGGCATAGGGGGGAGAGTCACCTCTCTCCACCCCAGCCACACCACCGGACAAGCGGGTCCGCATCCGGCGGTTCGATGGATTGAGCTATTTCCCCTGTATAGTCTCGGGATTCCCAGAGATTCGAAGTAGGAAGTTGGGAGCGCATAAGACAGGGCGGGGCGATTGGCTAAACGCCAGACGCCGTTTGGACTCCCAGCGGTTCTCGCCGCCAGGCCCCTACTGACGCCTAGTTCGCGTAGCTTGGTGAACCGCGTCGTCCCGCGTTTCCATTGCTTCCACAGGATGGCTCTTAGTCTATGTCTGAGCCATTCATCCAACCGGCGGAACGTGGATGGTGTCTCGCAGAAGCCGAAATAGCTCGTCCAGCCCCGTAGGTAGCTGGCAAGCCCTTTCGCCACCTGCTCGATACTGATCCCCTTGGTTCTACTCGTTAGTTTCTGGATCTTCTGCTTAGACCGAAGCAGGGATTTCAGCGCAATGAGCCGCCTCTTTCCCCCTTTGGATATGCTGAAGCCGAGGAACTTACGCTCTGCTGGCCGTGCCACCGCGCTCTTTTGTTCATTGACCTTCAGTTTGAGCCGGTTCAAGATGAAGCGCGTGATACTGCGCATCACCCTTTCCCCTGCTTGCTGGATCCCGACGTAGATGTTGCAGTCGTCCGCGTACCGTACATAGCAGTGGTTCCGTCTCGCCAACTCATGGTCAAGTTCATCAAGCACGAGGTTCGACAACAGTGGGGAGAGAGGTCCACCTTGCGGCGTTTCTTCCTCCGTAGTTCCAACTAGCCCATTCTCCATCACTCCAGCTTTCAGGTATGCGCGGATTAGTCGTAGCAGACGTTTGTCCGCTACTCTCCGCGCCACCGCAGCCATCAGTCGGTCGTGATTGACCCGGTCGAAGAACTTCTCCAGATCCAGATCCACCACCCAGCGATAGCCCGCGGCGATATACTGCTGCGCCGCCTCCACCGCCTGATGCGCCGAGTGCCCGGGTCGGAACCCGTAGCTGTGATCGGAAAACGTCCGGTCCCATCTGCGTTGCAGTACCTGCATCACCGCTTGCTGGATAAACCGATCCAGCACCGTCGGGATGCCAAGCTTTCGCACCCCTCCGTCCGGCTTCGGGATCTCCACCCGCTTTACCGGTTGCGGCACATAGGTCCCACTCAACAACTGTTCCCGGATCGCTGGCCAGTGCTGCTTCAGGAACTCCGGCAACTGCCGAACGGTCATGCCGTCCACACCGGAACTCCCTTTGTTGGCCCTGACTCGTGCCAATGCCTGCTTGCAGTTTTCCCGCTCGCAGACTTCTTCCATCAACCGTTCGCCAATGGCCAGGCTTTCTGTCCCGCGCTTCGCCGCAAACGATTCGGTCCCTCCCCCGAGGCTATTCGGGGCTTCACCCCTATACTCCTCGTCGAAGGCCAACACCAGCTGGTTGTTCTGCCGCTTGTCGCTCATGAGTCGCGCCGCTTACTTGCCGTTCCCATCAACCCCTTGCGGGGACCGTTCGGGCCTTCATCGCTTGCGCAACTACTACGCCCTCTGCTGACTTCTGCCGCCCGGTCAGAATCGATCACTCGACGCTCAGTCCGGATTCCCGGACAAACAGCAGATCTCCCAAGGTAAGTTCGACCGCCTTCCGCACGCAACCGCCGGATTTACAACCAATGCTCTTGATGGATATGGACTTCATTGTCAATTGCCAACTCGTCCAGCACCGTATGCCTCAGATCCGGTTCTTGTACATCGGCTCGCGCATTTGCTCCACGCTTCTTTCAGACCCCACCTCACGATGACGCCCTTGCGCTTCGCTATCACTTCACCTCCATCAGGTTGTGAAGAGGACTTGCACCTCCAAGCTG
>PMXB01000282.1 GCA_003165935.1 Acidobacteriaceae bacterium
ACGAGCCGAGGCGTGGATGGATGAGGCAGGTATTCTTTCCGGTTCAGCCGAGGCCAGCGGCTGTTCCAAGCGCGCGCTCGACTACGGGGCCGGTGTCAACGTAGCAGCGGGTTTCAATTTCGGCTTGCGTGCTGGGTGAAAGTGCGTCCGTGGCAGAGTTGGCATGGCTTGAAGCGACCTCTTTGCGCAGGCGCGCTTCGAGCGCGTGCAGGCGCTTGAGCAGAACTTTGTGATAGTCGGAGGGGCGGCGAGTTCCCTGCTCGTCGATTCGGCTGCTCCATGCATAACGGGCGATCCAGGCAGTCGCGGAGTCAGGGTGGCGGCCAGCATGGAGGCCGCTCTGTGGGGCTTGCGTTTCGGTTGAGAGTGGCGCATCGCAGTGATAGCTAGCAAAACAGACGATCGCCGAGCGCGCCCAGGGAAACGGAATCGCCAGTCGCTCACGAACGAGTTGACCCTTGTCGTCGCGGCGCTCGAGATAGCGCATCGTGCCCGCACGGCCAGCGTCGATCCAACTGGCAAAGCGGGCAGCATCGCGAGCCTCTTCTGCGTGTGGGAGGGAGACCACGCCAGCCTCGGTAAAGCCCGCCTCCAGCGCGAGGACACGGGCTCGCTCAACAATCAATGCGTTCTGCCGCCTTTCGCCCTCGCCGGGTTCTTGATGAGTTTTCTCTGCCAACCGCGCCCCTTGCCCAATTGGCCTCAATTCAGGAGACCGGACACAAGAAGGCTACCTCATTGTTCGAGACTGGAGTTATGCTAGGCTGTCTTCATTTTTCAGTTTGGATTTGCAGTGAAGGTGCAGGTTTCTGATCTCATTGCGCTTTCGGCATTCCACGCAGGAGAGTTTTGTGAGCAAGAACGGCTCGTGGCATTCATTCTCATTCGCAATTCTGCTTGGATTCACCGCAATTCCAGTTTCCGCGACGGCGCAATCAACCGCGCCCAACCAGTGGGCATGGATGAACGGAAGCAGCACGGATCTCGGTCAGGGCGATTATGGAACACTGGGCTCGCCCGCCCCCGGGAACACTCCAGGTAGCCGCACTGGGGCGGCCGCATGGACCGACAGCAAGGGCCATTTGTGGCTTTTTGGGGGAGAAGAGGGGATAGCTGGGTCTGGTGTCGGGGAGCTAAATGACCTGTGGGAGTTTGATCCCGCCACGAACCAATGGGCATGGATCAGCGGCAGCAAGACGACAAGCGCCATAGGGATCTATACCGCACCGGGTGCTGTTCCAGGGAGCCGGGATAGCGCGTTTTCATGGGTCGACAGCAGCGGGAATCTGTGGCTCTTCGGCGGTCTAGGTTTTGACGAATCTGGGCGATACGGTTACCTAGGCGACCTTTGGAAATTCAATCCATCCACGGCCGTTTGGACCTACGTGAGCGGCAGCGAAGATTTGTGCGCGACAAGTGGCGACTATGGAACCGAGGGAAAGCCATCGCCCATGAATAACCCAGGATGCCGGTCCTCCGGGGTAAGTTGGATCGATCAGAGCGGCAATCTCTGGCTGTTCGGAGGGCAAATCGGAGAGGGATTCCTCACGTCCTATCTCAACGATCTGTGGGAATACAACAAAACCAGCGGCGAATGGGCCTGGATGAACGGCAGCAATAACTCGGGCCCATTTGGGAATGGCCCAATGGGGGTGTATGGAACGCTGGGGGTACCGAATGCAGCGAACACGCCCGGAGCCAGGATAGAAGCCACGGCCTGGACCGACAAGAGCGGCCGCTTCTGGCTATTCGGCGGGGTTGGAAACGGGTCGGTGGCTTTTAACTCCGGCTATCTCAACGACCTTTGGGAGTACAACCCCTCGACCAACGAATGGGCATGGATGAGCGGCAGCAATCTGATTGGCAGCAACGGCGTGGTGCCTGGGGTGTACGGGACGTTGGGAGTCCTGACGGCGGGCAATGTTCCTCCGAGCCGCGCCAGTGCCTCAAGCTGGGTGGACGGGGAGGGCAATTTCTGGGTCTTTGGCGGGAATGGAGATTTGCTGGGCTACCTGAATGATCTCTGGGTGTTCAATCCCAAAACAAATGAATGGGGATGGATGAACGGAAGTAACGGTTCAGCAGAGCTTTTCAGGGGAGACTATGGAGTGCTCGGTTCACCTGCCGAAGGAAATGTTCCCGGTCAACGCGAGAGTGCGTCGAGCTGGACTGACGCCAAAGGGAACCTCTGGCTTTTTGGGGGAAGCGGGGCGGATAGCACGGGCAGTTTTAACCAACTGAACGATTTATGGGAGTTGGAGCCCTCGACGAGCGCTACCTATGAGAGCGTCCCAGCTCCGACGTTTAGTCCTGCACCGGGAAACTACTCCGCTGGTTTGCCTATTACGCTCAGCGACGCAGTCAGCGGTGCGACGATTTACTACACAACGGATGGGACCACGCCTACAACATCTCCGACTCTCTTCTACCCGCCGAATTATCAATTCTGGGTTGGTGGCTCACCCACAACGGTGAGAGCGATCGCGGTTGACATCAACTATTTTCCAAGCGCAGAAGCGGACGCGACCTACAACATAACCCTAGGCGACAAGGCCACGATTGCAGTGACTCCTGCCAGTTCGAGCGTTAGTCAATCGGCGGCGCTTTCGGTGGCGATTGCGGTGAGCGGGGCGAGCGGCAATCCGACTCCAACAGGAACCGTGACAATCACGAGCGGCAGCTATGCCTCCGCTGCGACAGCGCTCCTCAATGGCAATGCAACCGTCAGTATTCCCGCCAACTCCCTGGCTCTGGGGAGTGACACGCTCACTGCCAACTACTCCGGAGACGGCTACTACGACAGCGGCTCGGGCACCGCGGCGCTTGCGGTGACCACTCCTCCCAGCTTTACGTTGAGTGGTCCAGCGGTCACGATTGCGCCGGGAGCAACCACGGGGAACAGCTCGACGATCACCGTGACGCCTGAGGGCGGGTTCACCGGCAACGTTGCGCTGACAGCGGCGGTTACATCCAGTCCGAGTGGCGCGCAATATGCACCCACCTTGAGCTTTGGCACAACGACTCCTGTCGTGGTGAACGGAGTGGCTGCTGCAACAGCAACGCTCACGATCTCAACGACGGCGGCAACCACCAGTGCAGCGGTGATTCCAAGGCGTCCCGGCAATCCGTGGTATGCGGCGGGGAGTGCGGCGTTGGCATTCCTTCTGTTCTTCGGGAGTTTGAGGAAGCGCTCGGGCTGGCGAACGTTGACGGGAATGCTTGTGCTGCTGGCAATGCTGACCGGTGGCGTTCTGGCCTGCGGCAGCGGCGGCAGCAACTCGGGCGGAGGTGGTGGCGGAGGTGGTAGTGGAATCGCAGGGACCACTGCTGGAAGTTACACCGTGACTGTTACGGGTACTGCCGGCGCGATCACGTCAAGCGGCACTGTCACGCTCACCGTGCAGTAGGTGCCGAATCCCCGCCATGAAATGCGGACTCCATTGAGGGACTGATGCCGCGGCCTGCCTCGATCCAATCGGCAAAGCGGCTTGCATTGCGGGCGTCTTTGGGTTGCGGCAGCGCGACTACGCCGGCCTCGTGGAAGCCCGCGTCCTGAGCCCATTGACGAACGTCTATTGCAATGAGTGACGGTTTAACTGCGAGCCCCTTTTCAATGCGCAGTTTTTCTCCGTCGCTGCTGCCGTTGCCGGAACCGTGACTGGGCAAGATATTTTTCACGGAACCGCGGGCACTCCCGTTTGCGTAATAGGAAACATGTCGCCGAGATCAATCGGTGTTCGGTCTCGAACAACTGAAACAAAATCGAACACCCGAATTGAGAGCATCAACCTTTGGGGATCTTCGGGCACGCCGATATCTCTTGTGATTGCAGCATAATCTTTCCGAACATGTTTGGCCTTTCGAATGCATTGATTCAATAACAGAAAGCCTGAGCATCTTGCCTCGGACATCGAGAGTGGAGCATCAGGCGTTCGCAAAGGAGGTTTGTTATGACTATGACCAATTCAAATCGCAATGATGCTCAGATCTTCCCCGTGACGAGCACTCCCAGGCTCCACGAACTTGTACTTGGCTATGAAAGGGATCTGGTTGCGCGCGTGGCGCCGCTGGTGCGCGGACAGTCGATCGCGCTGGACCTGGCGCCGATCGAGCGCGTGGATGCCGCTGGCATCGCGGCACTGGTTGAGTTGTATTCGATTGCGTGCGAATCGGGCCACGAATTCTGCATCCTGAATGCAGCGCCGCATGTGGCTGAAGTTCTTCGGGTGTGTGGCCTGGACCGCATTCTGATGTCTCACAATGTGGTGCGGAATTCGTATTCCGGACAGCAGATCCAGCTCACGGCTGCCTGATGCCGACGGGATTCCTGCGAATCGCAGCACTGGCTCGGGGTTTCGTCTCATAGTGCGGCAACACATTGAGCACACCGGCGAACCTCGAGTCAAGGCGCGCAATCGTCTGTGACGAGTGGCACATGCAACGGTATACTTACAGCGCTAATTGTTATTGCGACGAAAGCATCCTCTAATTCAAGTTCCCTGAAGCTTTGAACGTTGTGCAGCCCGCAAAGTCGGGCTTCCATCACACAAGCAGTACAGGCAATGAGACGTGGGGGCTGCTCGACGAACGCCGCGACGCGCTGCCTGATGCCTGGGAGACCCGCACGCGCTCAACTCTTGAGAGTTTTGGGAATCAAGTCTGAGCCTCCGTCCCGTCTCCTGTTTATCGGCGCCGCAGATACGGAATCTTGATACACGGAGGCAATACCCCATGACGCAGGGCGTTTTGGAGCAAGCGCCTGCCAAACAGGCAGGAACGACGTCAACCCCCATTCAATATGTCTACTTTTTCGGAGACGGCAGGGCAGACGGCAACGGCAAAATGAAGGACGTGCTGGGCGGTAAAGGCGCCGGCCTCGCAGAGATGACGAATGCGGGCCTTCCTGTTCCCCCGGGATTCACCATCCAGACCGAAGCCTGTCGCGAGTACATGCGCGGCAAGCTGAGCCCGCAGATTGAATCGGAGATGCTGGCGGCCCTGGCGAAGCTTGAAAATCTCCAGGGACAAAAGCTGGGTGGCGCGGAAAATCCGTTGCTGGTTTCCGTCCGTTCGGGCGCAAAGTTCTCGATGCCCGGCATGATGGATACGATTCTGAACCTGGGCCTGAACGATAAGGCCGTTGAGGGCCTGGCCAAGCGCAGCAACAACCCGCGCTTTGCTTATGACTCGTATCGGCGCCTGATTCAAATGTTCGGCAGCGTGGTGCAGGAGATTCCGAAGAAGCACTTCGAGCACATCTTCGACGGCGTCAAGCACAAGCAGAAGGTGAAGTTTGACCATGAGATCTCTGCTGAAGGCCTGAAGGAGATCATCGTCGAGTACAAGAAGCTGGTGAAGAAAGAGACCGGCAAGGACTTCCCGCAGGAGCCGATCGATCAGTTGACTCAGGCGAGGGATGCCGTGTTCCGTTCATGGCTGAATGACCGCGCCAAGACGTATCGCCGCATCAACCACATCGATGACTCCATCGGCACAGCCGTCAACGTGCAGGCCATGGTGTTCGGCAACCTGGGCGAGAACTCAGGCACCGGCGTAGGGTTTACGCGCAATCCGGCAACCGGCGAGCACGTCTTCTTTGGCGAATACCTGATGAACGCGCAGGGCGAAGATGTCGTCAGCGGCATTCGCACGCCGCTGCCCATCAGCGAACTGGAAAAGACGATGCCGCATGCTTACCAGCATCTGCGTGAAGTTACGCACAAGATGGAAAAGCACTATCGCGACATCCAGGACTTTGAGTTCACCATCCAGGATGG
>PMXB01000186.1 GCA_003165935.1 Acidobacteriaceae bacterium
CCTATAGCTCTTTCATTCTATGTCTGCATGCTACTAACTCTACTCGACCCCTCGGCCACAAGCCAGTCCCGCACCCATGAAATACCTCGCATTCCTTGATCCAGAGTCATTTCCGGCGATTACTTTTTGGGCAACTCGCCATTCAGAGCGAAAACAACAACGGTGATGTCTATATTCAATCAGTCTGGCGAGAATTCCGGCCAACGCTGGGCGTAAAATGCCACCCTACAACTCTATGTAGATCAAATCCTAATCGCCGGCAGCTTCGATGCCTGTTTGCTCAATTCCCAGCGGAACCAGAACAACCTGCCCAACGCAGGTGCGCCGGCTTTGCCAGAGTCCGCCGCCTGGAACCACGCCGTCGCCATCCCCGCAAGTGCGGACCACAGCATCCTGATTGACGTTGCCTCGCCGATCCCGGATTGTGTCAACGCCACTCTTCCCAATTACGGTTCGGCGCTGTCAATGAAGGCAACAGCCCGAGGCACGAGTCATGAGTTCCGATTGCACCAGATGCCTGCTCTTTTTCAGATTGCCTCAGTGTCGATCATTCGGTTTCACGTTCTGGTTGAACTTCACCGACTCTTTTAGTTGAATGCTCAATCCCCAGGGACCAGCATGGAGCCTAAGCAAATAGCACTCGCTTCACCCGGCCCGCTTCCTTGCAAGAGCAAATGTATTTTAGCCAGTTTCTATAGATCACCGCTGCTGTCATGCGCCAGGTGTTTTCTATTTCAAGTTTCTTGAGTACCGCTGAGACCTGCTCAAATAACTGCTCCTCCCTTCCGTTCAGAGCCTTCTCGCGCAATGCACTCAAAGCATCTTCGGTGGCTCGGTTGAAGTAGCCTACGGGAACAAACGGGTAGTTCTCGCTCTCGCCGCGCAAGTAACGCGCTGCATCCCTGCGGTACTCACGAAGCAGCGTGTCGGCTTCGTACTCCGGGTGTCCCTGAAAGAAGACAAAAAGGCTCCCATCTTGTTTGATAAACGTGTCGACACCCGCGCCATTACTGCTTGCCAGCACGGTGTATCCGCGATTTACAAGCTCCCTTCCTGCAACCCCATTCCATCGCGAGTGGGGCACGCGGAAGCGCGGTGCCGTTCCTGTCAGCAGATGATGACCTTGCTCCCTCGTGCACTCCAGAACACCGAAGTGCTTGTGTTCACTCTTGCGCCGCTCAATGCCGTCCATGTGCAGAATGGCCGCGTGTGCTGCCAGGCAAGACCAAACTGTCGAATAGGTGCTCTCGCGAGCCCAATCGAGGACGCGTGTGAAGCTTTCCCAATACGGTTCGGTTCTCAAGTCCGCTGTGACCGGTTCCCTGCCCGTCACGATAAGCCCATCGAGCCGAGTTTCGCCCAGGGTTTCGACGCTTGAATAGAAACTCTCCGCATGGTGCAGCGACGCCCCTTCGCGCCGAATGCCGGGCAGCGCGTACAAGACCAATCGAACCGGAATACCATCGGATGCGCCTTCGAGAAGAGACACAAACTGCCGCTCCGTTGCGCGAAAAGCCGAATCCGGCATGTTATTTACGAGTCCAATCGTCACGCAACGGCTCGAACGCTCCACTAGCCGCAAAGCTGCGCGGCGGCGAGGCCATATCAGGCTTGCGTCGCCGTCTTTGACTTTCCGGCTTCTGTCTACATAAAGGGGCATCGATCAATCCTTTCTCAGGGCGCTATGCGTTCCCGGCCGTCGAGGCTTCGGCCAATACCGCGACCGCAAGCGCTTGATCCAAGTCCTCTAGGATGTCGTCAATATGCTCGATCCCAATGCTGAGGCGGATCATCTCAGGCAGCACGCCTGCCTTGCGTTGCTCATCCACGGACATCTGCCGATGGGTGGTCGAGGCCGGGTGGCACACGAGCGACTTTGCATCGCCCAGGTTCACAAGTCGCGTTACAAGCTTCAACGAATCGTGGAAGCGTACCGCCGCCTTATAGCCTCCTTTGATCCCCACCGAGAGCAGCGAACAGGCTCGCCCATTCAGGTATTTCTGGGCCAACGGGAAATACGGGCTGTCGGGAAATCCTGCGTACTTTACCCACTCCACACGCGGATCGGACCGTAGGAACTCCGCAGCCTTCCTGGCGTTCTCCACATGCCTGTCCACGCGCAACGCCACAGTCTCAATTCCCTGCAGCAACAGAAACGAGCTGAGCGGCGAAAGGACTGCGCCGCCCGTACGCAGATAAACGCTTCGGCAGCGTGCAACGTACGCAGCCCTGCCAAATTGCTCAGTGTAGACCAGCCCGTGGTAGGAAGCGTCTGGCTCGGTGAAGGCGGAAAAGCGCATTCCATACGCTGCCCAGTCGAAGTTGCCACTGTCGACAATCACACCCCCGAGCGTGGTCCCGTGCCCTCCCATGAACTTGGTCAGCGATTCCACCACGATATCCGCACCAAAATCGATGGGCCGAAGAAGGATGGGTGAGGCGACTGTGTTGTCCACAATCAACGGAACCCCATGTTGATGGGCAACGCGGGCCAGTCCTTCAATGTCGCAGATGTTTCCCGCCGGATTGCCAACGCTCTCGCAGAAGACTGCTCGGGTGCGTTCGTCGATCAGGCTGGCAATAGCATCTGGCCGATCACTTTGTGCAAAGCGCACTTGAGTTCCCTGGCTGGGAAGGATGTGAGCGAAGAGTGTATGGGTGGTGCCGTAGAGTTGCGGCACCGAAACGATATTCGAACCCAGTTCCGCTATGTTTTGCACCGCATAGTTCACCGCAGCCTGGCCGCTGCTCACGCACATCGCTTCAATGCCGCCTTCGAGCGCGGCTACGCGGCGCTCGAGCACAGCCGTGGTCGGATTTTGGATGCGCGTGTAGCGAAAGCCCTCGGCATCAAGGTTGAACAGAGAGGCAGCGTGGTCGGCGCTATCGAACGCATACGCCACCGTCTGGTAGATCGGCACCGCGACGGCTTTTGTCGTTGGATCGATCTCATAGCCACTGTGGATCGCCATCGTTTCCGGTTTCATGATTCAATCCATCCCTCTGTCTGGTGCGTTCGCGTATACCGCCGTTCAGCTTAATGCGGTCTTCCGATGCATACCTTCCGCGAACAGTTCATTCAACCCATTTACGACGAACTCAATGTCCTGCTCTGTCGTTCTGAAACTTGTAATGCAGGCACGAATCACCGGAGTCCCGGCAATATTGGCCTCGGACATCCATGCGATCTTCTTGTCGCGCATCTCCGCCAACAATGAAGTTGGCGCGAGGCCATCGCGCGTAAAACAAATCACGGGCAAAGGAGTGGAGTTGACAATGCGCCAACCGCTCGCCATGAGCTGGTCACGCAGCAAATCTCCCATGCGCGCCTGGTGCTCGATCATCTCCGCATATCCGGCTTCTCCGCGTTCCGCGAGGGTCATGAAGAGCTTGAGGCCGATGAATCTCCGCGACCATTGGGCTGAGTGGGTCAGTGGATCGAAGGTCACAGCCGCATCGCCGAGCTGGCCGGTAGTCTTGCCCGGCATGTAGGTAATGTCGGAGCGGAAAGCCTGCGCGACGCTCTCCCGATGCCTGCAGAAGAACATGCCGGCTCCCATCGGCACCGAGAGCCACTTGTGCGCATCGCAGGTGATCGAGTCGGCAAGTTCGATGCCGGCTAGATGGTGGCGAAGCGCCGGCGAAACAACCGCGGCGCCGCCCCAGGCGGCATCGGCGTGGAACCAAAGCCCAGCATCGTTGCAGAAGGCTCCAATTGCAGGCAATGGATCGACCACACCGGCGGCTGTCGTCCCTGCATTGCCGACAACCATGCAAGGGAGCCACCCCGCGCGGCGATCCTCATCCACGCGTCTCTTCAGTTCCTCTACGTTCATCTTCAGCCCGCTATCGGTTCCGATGACACGGAGATTTCGTCGCCCAAGACCAATCATGTGCGCAATCTTGTTAAAGCCATGATGCGCTTCTTCGGTAAGGTAAATTGCGGGTTCACCTTTGAGACTGCGCAATCCGTTCTCCCCGTACTCGGGGAACGCATGTGTGAGCGCGACAACTACAGCAGACAAATTCGCTTCCATGCCTCCGCTGGTAAAGGTTGCAATCGAGGCTTGCGGAAGCCCAAACTTCACAGCAAGCCAACCCAACGTGTGACGTTCGATCTCGTTTGCTGCCGGAGAAGTCCGCCAATTAGCCAACTGCGGGTTGAACATGGCCACTAGCGTCTCGGCCACAACTCCTGCCGCCGTAACGCTGGGGTTGTAAAGGCCGAAGTAGCGCGGGTGGGTGACCTGCACCTGCCATTTCCGCAGCATGGCCTCCACGTCGGCGGTTACCTCCTCAAGCGGCATGTTCTGTTTGAACGCGTAATGCGAACCAAGGTGCGCACGAATCTCGGCCGCCGTTACGTGGGGCACAAGCGGCCCATGAGCGATCTCGAATTCAAGCTTCACGAATTCATCACGGATCCGACCGATCAGCATCTGCATTCTTCCTTCACCACTACAGTCTTATTGCGCCGCCTTGAATGCATCGGTACAAGGCCGCGTCAAGCGGAACAAACTCTCCCGCAGCCGGATCGTCAAAATACAGAAGATCGCCGGAGGCCCCGGGATTGTAGCCCTCCCGCACCAACTCAGTCTTTGAGTACTTGAACGTCCCCGTTAGTTCAGGCTCTTTGGATATGCGCAAAAACACTGGCCGCGCATAGCGAGGCAGGAGGGAGGCAATGTGCGCGTGAAACTGGGGCAGATCGAGTGTTGCCATTGCCACGATAGCTGCCATGCCAACGCGACCCTCTATTCCAGGAACGCCAACGCCGTAGACGTTCGCGTGGTAAATTCCGGGATATGCGTTGATGACTCCTGCAACCTCGGATGCGGCCACGTTCTCGCCCTTGCGGCGAAATGTATCGCCAACCCTGTCTACGAAGTAGAAGTATCCCTTTTCGTCTCTGCGCATCAGGTCTCCGGTGCGCACCCAGGCATCGCCCAGTTCGAATACATCGCGAAGAACTTTGCTTTCCGATGCATCTGCCGATGTGTAGCCCTCAAACCGGCTGGCGACATTGGATGAATCAGCCTGCAGTTTGCTCAGCGCTTCGCCAGGTTGATTGGGCGCGCAGCGAAGGCACTGCCCTGCGGCATTGCGAGCGGGTTGCCCTAGCTCCACATCGAAGACAACAAGCTCGGGCGAGAAGCGATGCGCCAGATAGGGTGGAATGTGCCCAATGGCGCCCCGTTTGCCCTGTACGTTGAAGAGCGAGACATTGCTTTCCGTTGCAGCGTAGAACTCCAGGATCCGCGGGATGCGAAAGCGATCCTTGAATGCGTCCCACACCTCACCTGAGAGGCCATTGCCGCATGCAAGTCGAATCCGATGTTCCTTCTCCGCCAGGCTCAGAGGGGTGTTGAGCAGATAGCGGCAAAGCTCACCGATGTATTGAAACAACGTGCAGTCCCAGCGAACGATGTCTGCCCAGAACTGGCTGGCGGAGAAGCTTTCTCGAATCGCAACCGATCCGCCGCCAACAAGCATCGCGCCCGTCGCCTGAACGCCGCCCACGCTGTGATACATCGGTAGGCAGTTGTACATCCTGTCCGACTGCTGCACATCCATCATGCCGGCAAACCAGTGGCCCCATTGCATCACGCGTCCATGGCTCACGTTCGCGGCCTTCGGCAGTCCGGTCGTGCCGGAGGTATAGATATAAAGAGCTCGATCCTCGATGGTCGTTTCCCGCCGCTCGGCCCATGTCAGGCCTTCACCACTGAACTTCCCACTCTCAATATCGCTGCCCCCAGGTTGAGAGCCTTCGCTGCCGTGCACCCAGAGAACCGGCTTAGCTTTGAGCTGCGGAAGGACTGCCTCGACCGCATAGGCAAATTCTTCCGACACGATGATGTGCTTCGGTGTAACAACATCGATGCAATGCGTAAGCGATGGCCCGGAAAGATTCGTGTTCAGCAGCGAAACCACTACACCCACGCTCGTGATGCCGAGCCAGATGGCCATGTACTCGGGCCGATTCGCCATGAGAAGGCAAACTACGTCGCCCTTCCGCAAGTCATGAGCCACTGCCCAACGCGCATATTGGTTTGCGCGCTCTGACAGTCCGCGATAGGTCAACTCTTCCCGGTCGGAAAGAAGGGCCTGTGCATTGCCCCATCGCCCAGCGGCTTCTTCAACCACTACCGGCAATGTGCGACCAGGATTCCGCGCAATCGGAGCGGTAAGCTCAAGCGCGCGCAGCCAAGCCTTCGCTGGCGAGGCGCTTTCGACTGCTCCGAGCTGTGCAATGGTGTTCATGCAGTGCTCCCCGCGTCCACTGTCAATACAGTTCCTGTAATGTTCTTCGACCGATCGCTGAGCAGAAACTCAACCGCATTGGCAACATCCTCGACATCCACAAAGCGCTTGAGCGCGCTGCGCCGCACAATCTGCTGCCGCTGTTCGTCCGTCATCTCCTTGGTCATGTGCGTCTCAACAAATCCCGGCGCAACCGCATTCACATTTATGCCCAAGCGTCCCACTTCGCGCGCAAGCGACTTCGTAAAGCCAATCAGCGATGCCTTGGTGGCCCCATAAACCGAAAGTCCGCTGAAGCCGGTAAACGCAGTCACCGAGGATACGTTGACGATGCGGCCGCCGCCATCGGCCATCCCCTCCGCCATCATTGCTCGCACGACGTACTTCGTGAGCACAATCGGAGAGATGGTGTTCAGCCGTACGACCCCTTCAATCCGATGCGTTGAAGTCAGCGCGAGGGAGCCGTCAACACTGACGCCTGCGTTGTTCACCAGCCCGTAGATCGGTCCTAATTCCTTGCGCAGGCCTTTCACCAGTTCCGGGATACCTTCAATCTCGGCAAGATCGAACGCCTTGAAAGTGAGCGATCCTGCCCGCTTCTCTTTCGTTTCCCGCAGGGCATCGGACAGTCCCGCGCTTTCGCTCCGCGCAATCGCTATCACGCGATAGCCCGATTCCACCAGTTTCCTGACAATCCCCAACCCCAGCCCACGGCTGCCCCCAGTAACAATGACGTTACGCATTGCGACGCACCATCTTTCCCGAAGTTCCAACATCCAAACTCGGTACAAAATGAAGCGTGGCCGGTACTTTATAAGCAGCAAGCTCCCCGCGGCAGAATTGCAGAATGTCGCCCTGGAGAGCTCCGGAGTCCTCTTCGCTGAGGCAGCCTTTGATCACCACATCGGCAATCACCAGCGCGCCGGTGATCGGATTCTTCTTTGCTTTTACCAGAGACATGGCAACGGCAGGGTGCCTATTGATAACGGCTTCCACTTCCTCGGGATGCACTTTGAAGCCGCCGACATTGACGATGCCGTCTCGGCGTCCCACCAGGTAGTAGCGCCCATCTCGAAGCTCGAGCGCGTCTCCTGTGTCGACAAACCCGTCCCTGTCTCTCAAGGCCGGGCTGTCTGCGCCCAGGTAACGAGAGGCCATTCGCTCTGAACGGACACGCAACGTTGAGTCGACCACTTTCATGTCAACATCCGCAGTGTGGTCGAGCACCTCCATTGAGAAGCCCATCAGCTCATCATTCACACTGAAGGCAACGCCCGCCTCGGTCGACGCGAAAGTGTGTCCAATCCGCGCGTGAGGGTACTGGGCGCGGAGACTGTTCAGAATGGCCTGGTCGGCGATCTCGCCCGAGAGTCGAACATACTTCGGCGCGATCTGCGCTGCCCAGGGGCTCATCAGCGCTCGCCGCCAATGCGACGGGGTTCCGGAGATATTTGTAACTCCATACTCCTCGGCTCTGGTGAGGAATTCTCTAAGCGCTTCTTCGCCATTCGAGATCACCATCGAAGCTCCAGAGCAGAGCGCGTCGAGAAATATGTGCAGGCCTCCATAGCGGCGGATGTCGTAGAACGTGCTCCAAACCACCGAAACCGATAAGGCGCGGTGAAAGTCAATGTCAGCGGTCAAGCTTGCCAGGTTATGTTGAACCAGCTTGGGTCGCCCGGTGGTTCCGGAAGTGAGCAATATCCACTCAGTCTCCAGCGGCGAGTTTTCGGATTCAGTCGCGAGGCTAGCTCTTCCGTCACCCGGCACCACAAACACAACACGCGCGTCGACTTCGACCGGAAGGGAAAGGTCGGTGACAATCACTTCTGCAACCGCAGTCTCCGCCACAAAGCTGAGGTGCTCTCTCGACAGGTCGGGCGGATATAGCACCATGCGGCGAACGACGCCATCAAGCTGAATCATCGCGGCTGCGGCGGCAAACGGGTCGATCGCAGCCAACACAACTGACAAACCAGCAAGCTTCTCTGCGTGGCAATTCAAGACCGACGCGTCAGCCAGTTCGTTCCAACTCGCACTTGAGCTTGGACCGACTGCGATGCGCGACGAGCCCCCGCCCGCAGCGGCGATTGCCGCGCGAAGTGTGGCTGGTCTATTGCGCTGCTTGTTCGTAGAATTTAATAAAGTCGCCAAATGTCACCGGAAATCGAACATCTTCGTCTGTGCTAAAGGGGTCTGCTCCCAACACGTTTTCAAGCCGAACTACAACGACTGCAAAGCAGAGCGAGTCGAGCCCGCTGTCAAGAAGTGGAAGATCGTCGGTCAGGGTCGCCAATGTCTTGTCTTGCTCCAGCGCCACTTGCTTGAACTGTTCAGTTATTTCCGCTCGTATGTCCATCTCCCGTTTCACCGGCCTTCCAGCGCGCAATCTGGATTGGGAGGCGCAACCCTCGTTTTTGTTGAGCCGCTCCGCTTGTTCGCTTTGCCCGGTAGCGAATCTGCTTTCGCGTGAGCCGCGGAGTCCGCCGGCAGAAAATGACAGGCTAGCCAGCCTTCAGCCGCCTCCCGCACTGCTTCACGCCCTGCGCGGTTGGCAAATGAATGGTCGGCTGTTTCGATCGACTTCATAACCAGATCGCTCTTGCGACCAGCTAACTTTGTGACGTACTCCAGGTAGTCAAACTCACCCACGCGCGGCTTTGTGCCCTGCGCTTTGATGCCGGGCGCCTTAAACACCAGAATCGGAAGCCCTGCCGCGGACACTTCCTTCCACTTGCTCAGCAGTTTGGTGTTCGCGTTGCCCGGCAGAGCGCTTCCGCGAAGAAACAGACGAAGATGCTTCAGGCGATCGAAGAGATTGCTCAAGGGTCTTCCCACTACGCTGCGCCTCGCCCAGTCGCTTAGCATTTCGCGAGTCTCGGGCCGTTTTGCCACTGGCAAGTGAAAATACGGATCCAGCAGGATCATGCCCTTGCATTTTTTGAATGCAGCAGCCGCGTAGTTTGCAGTGACGGCACCGGCACAATGGCCCACCATGACCACGCCTGAGTACCCAGCTCGGTCCACCAATTCCTTTGCGATGCCCACGGCCGCGGGAGCAAACCCACCGCTGTTGATGAATTCGAGCAGATCGGTTGAGGTTTGTCCGTCGGAATCTCCCAACCCGGGCAAGTCGAACCGAAAAGTCGGATACCCGCGCCGTGCGAAGGCCTCGGCCCAATACACTGCTGAGTCTCCAGTGGCCGCGCGCGGCAACGCCAGAGAGTTGAAGAACAAAATCGCGGTGCCGCCAGAGCTAGTTCTGCCAGTCCATGAAGCGGAGCTATCCTCGGCAGGCCGATGGTACGTCCCGCGCAGACGATACCCGAGGATCTCGATACGGATGAGTTCGCGCGTTTCAGTTGCTTGTTGCATATTGCGCTCGTTGATTGGATTTCGTTGCGGCTTCAGCGATCCACTCGTAGTGTGGTTTGAAAAGCCAGGTGAAGTCCTTCAGGTCGTCGTAACCCACCGACCCGCCCGTCGCAAGGGGAGCGGCGTCTCTTCCCAGCTGCGTGATCTTGACCGGCCGATCATAGGCAACGCCGCCGGTCTTCTCGGTGATCAGTGCCTCGGGCAGCGGGAAGCTGAATGACTCCTTCCACAGCTTGGTTGACCACTCGTATCCGTCCACTTCGAGGGGCGTTCCCTGCTCAAGCTCACGAATGTAGTCTGCAGTAGATCTGCGGTTGGCGCCGAACTTGAAGATCTGCTCCAGGCCCACCCAACGCATGAGCGTCGAGCGTAAAGCCTGATTGGCACTTACAGGCGGCGACCAAAGCAGCAGGCCATCCCCAATGCCTTCGTCGAACGCCCGCCCTGCCAGCACCGCGCCCATTGCATGTCCATGCAGAAGAAGCGGCGCTTTCGGGGTGCGTGTGGCGAGCCACTCCGCGAGCAGTCGTATGTCCTGGCTCAAGTCCTCAAACGTCATCTCTTCCAGGGCGCCGGTGCTCTCCCCAATGCCGCGGTAGTCGTAGCGCAAGACCTCGATGTTTCTCTCAGCGAGGAAGCGCGCCCAGCGCACCCAGGGAATGTAGGTGTTGTGCCGCTCTGAGGCGAACGGTCCCACCAGCAGCACCCGCGCGGCCGGTTGCTCCACCTCGTGCAGAACAGAATAGAGATGCGCGCCGGGTACCTGAAAGTATCCGGCGCGCTCTATCAATTGCATATCGGCATGAGGCTGACTCGGCAAATGATTTGACCTCATCCAGTCGTTTTACGCTGCGCTTTCTCGTTAGCACTGCACGATGTTTTGAATCAGCGTGCTCAACAGGTTTACGCCCACAAACATGTCCGTCCCTTCAGCCACAGGGTAGCGCTCCATCTCCAGGAAGACACCGCGGAATAGTTCCTGGGAATGGCGTACGTCGCACACACCATGCACATCCGTGTACTCCATCTCCGTGGATCCCTGAAGCGCGGCAAGCTTGGCCAGCGGTGCCATGAACCTCTGAATCCAACCCTCAAAAAACGCCATGGACAACAGCGAGGGCACACCCTCAAGTTTACCCAGAAAGAGGCGCATCGCGGTCAGGTTCTTGTCGACGGCAAGCGCATCTGTGTCTGTCGGAAACGCATGGGCCGCAATGGCAAAGCGGCGCATCATCGCCGGATGCGAGTCGCGGCACTCCTCATAGAGGTTTTCCAGCAGGATGGGATGCGCTTCCTGCGATTTGACCGCCAGAAATGTCGCTGTCATCCAGTAAATGAAGTTACCTTCGAGGACGGCCGCATAGCGCGCGATGATTCCGCGGCGCTGCTCGCTGGTCAACTGTTCCGGGACGGGAAGCTGTGCGATCAGATCGTCGATAGTTGCTGCGACCTTCTGCTGGATTGAGGCTTCGAGGATTGATGTTCCGAGCGATTCTTCCTGAACCTGCGCAGCAGCGAATGTTGAACTCATGTTTGTCACCTTTCTGATGGGAGAATCGGAAGTGCCGTCTTTCGCATACCTGCTCTTGCCGGCGACAAAGTGATTTTGTCGCCGTCTGAAACAAAAGAAGACCAGCGCGACACTGCCTGGACATCGCTGACCGTGACGATTCATCTTGAAGCGACCCGCACCAAACGGCCAGGAAGTGAATCCCGGAGGGTTCTCGATAACCGGGATGTGGACCATGAGACAAATGCCGACAATCCACGTCCGAACCGGATGGGGAATATAACTTCAGCGATCCCAGACCAGCACTTGAAGCTACACACGGATAGTATCGACCAATTAATGTCGGGTCGATACAACGATAGTCGCAACTTGAACGTGCGTCAGAAGTTCCAACACATCAACAGTTTAATACCACTTAGGCGAAGGAAAGAAGACAAACTCATCCGTGTGCCTGAGCTTTCAGTAATCTTCTTGCAGGCCCTTGTGTAGTCTTAGTAATACCCCTTGATTCCCCTTGGTAATAGTTACCATAGTTATAGTTTCCCTTCGAAATCCGCCCTTCGCCGAATCGTTGACGGACGAGAACTTGATGGGAACAATCCCCTCTCTTCATGCATTTCAGGCTACCTTAGACGGTCACTTGTCTCAAAAGATCAAACACCAACAATGACGGCCGCGCGGGCGCCGATCCGGCACATAAAACCATCCAGATCAACCGAAACTGCGACAACTCTTACGTGGTCACGGGCTGAATCGAGCCGCTTCAGCGCGTTCTACACCGCGTCGCGTGTCATCGTTCCGTTGATCGTCCGCCATATGCCCAGCGGGTTCTCGTTCTTCAGCTCATCAGGCAAGCAAGCTTGCGGAAAATCCTGGTAGCAAACCGGCCGTGCGAAGCGGAAGATGGCCTGGCTGCCAACTGAAGTGGTGCGGATGTCGCTCGTCGCAGGGAACGGTCCGCCATGCACCATGGCATGGCAAACTTCAACGCCGGTCGGGAAGCCGTTCACAATCAGCCGTCCCGCCTTGCGTTCCAGAATGTCCATCAGATCGCCAGCTTCCGCCAGATCGGCGCTGCTCCCGTGCACGGCCGCGGTCAGTTGTCCCTCCAGCGCCGCTGCCAGCCCAACCAGCCCTTGCCCGTCTGCATAGCGAACGATCAGCGTGCCAGGCCCAAAAACTTCCTCCGCAAGCTCGGGATGTCCTAGCAGATCTGCGCCGCTGACTTGCAGAAGAGCCGCAATCCCAGCGGCACAGCCATCGCGGCTCGTCGATACCCCTATCGCCAGAGTCTCTACCTCCGGTTGCCCGCCGCGCGACGCAACACCGGCCGCGTAATTTCCCGCGATGCCGGGTGTCAGCATGGTCGCGCTTGTCGACTGTGCAACCTTGGCAGCCAAGGCTGTCACAAAGGTGTCTCCGTCCTCATTTCGTGGCAGAAAGACAAGCCCCGGTTTCGTGCACATCTGACCAACGCCTAGCGTGAACGATGCGAACAACCCGCTGGCAATCTCAGAGCCGCGTGAACGCAAGGCTTCCGGGAGCACAAATACCGGATTGGTGCTGCCCATCTCCATGTAGCAAGGAATTGGTTCCGCACGCCGCGCGGCCAGGTCCATCAGCGCTCTGCCCCCGCGCAGCGATCCCGTGAATCCCACCGCTTTGATCTTGCTATGCTGCACCAGCGCCGATCCAACCTCGGTGCCGGCATCGAACAGAAGCGCAAACGTACCCGCAGGCAGCCCGCATGCCTTGACGCTCTTGCTGATGATCTGCCCCACCAGTTCGCTGCAGCCAGGATGCGCCGCATGCGCCTTCACGATCACCGGATTGCCGGCCGCCAAAGCCGATGCTGTGTCCCCTCCAGCGACGGAAAAGGCCAACGGAAAATTGCTCGCCCCAAACACGGCAACAGGGCCGAGCGGGCGCAGCATGGAGCGGATGTCTGCCCTGGGGAGCGGCGTTCGATCAGGCAATGCCGGATCGATGCGAGCCATGATCCACGATCCCTCTTCCACTACCTGGGCAAACATGCGGATCTGGTTTGCCGTACGCGCTGTCTCACCCTTCAGCCGACCTTCCGGAAGGGCAGTCTCCGCGTGCGCTCTGGCCACCAGTTCGACCGCCGCGCTGTCGATGCCGGCTGCAATCTCCCGCAGGAATCGGCCCCTCTCTTTCCCCGAGAGCTTACCGTAAACGGCGAATGCCTCATCGGCCAGAATAGCCGCCAGTTCCACATCTTCTGTTGAAGCTGAGTGATAAGCCGGCTCCAGTTGCACTCCGGCAGCAGGATCGAATCCCGCAAACGCAGCTCCCGATCCGACCCGCGCCTCGCCATTCAGAATTGAACATCCATATAGCATCATTGATCGCAATTCTAGCAAGGCAAGCAACCTCATCATCCCGCATAGCCCGCTCCACCGAAATAATGCTGGTCTCTGCCCGAGAACCCTGTACCCGGCGGCAAAAACATCAGCCGGTTCACCCCCTTTTACAACGCAAGCCCCAAGACCGCCGAGACCGATGCCTTGGGTCCAACTACTGCCATCAACCACACCACCCAGTTGCTCAGTCTTGGCGCTTGATAGTGCGTTCTTATCCGGCGGATGGAAGGTGGCACATTTGCCCGCCAGTACTACAGCAAAGCCATCGATGCCGATCCCTACCAGCCCACCGCTCTCGCCAACCTGGCTCTGCTCGACGCGGCCAGCCGACGCATTCCTGAATCCGTCCAGTTGCTCGATCGTCTCGTCTCTGCGGACCCTTCGCGCACCCCCGCCGGACTCAACCTCGCCTTCATCGAGTGCAGTCTCGGGCGAAACTCAGAGTCCCGCGCTCTGCCCGAAAAGCTGTCGCAATACAACCCTGACGACCCTCAATCACGCACCTTCCTCGACAAGGGAACGTACGCAGGCTAGGGTTGCCCGGCACACCTGGCCCAGCAGCCGGCAGCCCTCCCAAATGACCCAAAGCGCTTCAAGCGGCGCCATCAATCCTGGCGTTAGACGCACCAATGCCGCCCGCCAAACATGATCGCACTTCCCCACTGCGCCCCCAATCCGATAGCCTCCTTCTTCTGGGAAAGCTTCTTCCAGAACGTCGTTCCACTGCCAACCCATCACTGAGGAGAGTGCAATGAATCCTTTGCCTGCGCGTGTTCTTTGGGGGGTTGCTGCCACGCTCATCGCATTGCAGGCGCTCATCACTGTCTTCGTTATCCATCGCGAGTCCCTCACCTTTGACGAAGTCGATCACATGTTTGCCGGCTACATGATGTGGCACACGGGCGATTATGGCCTCAATCCCGAGCATCCCCCGCTCGTAAAGCTACTTGCAACCATCCCCATGCTTGGCCGTCAACTCTGGGTACCAACCTTCAAGGGCCGCGACTTCAAAGCGGAAGCCTACCTGGACGGCCGCGATTGGCTGGCCCGAAACGACGGCGATCGCAATCAACTCGTCTTCCAGATGCGTCTCACCGCCGGACTCCTCGCCTTGGGATTCTCAATCGTTGTCTTCCTTGCCGCCCGCGACCTCTTCGGCGACTGGGCCGCGCTCGTGGCCCTTGCTCTTGTCGCCTTCGATCCCAACACCCTGGCCCACTCAGCTCTCGTCACCACCGATATCGGCGTCTCCCTCTTCTTTGTTTCCAGCATTTGGGCCTTTTACCACTACGTCCGTAAACCTTCCTGGACTCGTCTCATCCTCGCCTCTGTCGACGCTGGGCTCCTGCTCGCAACTAAGCACTCCGGCATCCTCCTTGCCCCCATCCTTCTTTTGCTCATTGCCATCGAAGTGTTCGCAGCCCAAAAAGGAACTCGCACGCGCACCTCCCTGCGCCTATCCGACGCATTTTGCCTCATCGTCGCCCTCGGCGTCGTTGTGCTCTGGAGCTTTTATGGCTTCCGCTATGCCGCCCGGCCTGCGGGTCTCGCAATGAGCACGACTGTAGCCCACTATGTTGAGCCACTCGGGCCCCGTACCGCCGCCATCGTCAACGGCATGGCCAGCCTCCATCTCCTGCCCGAGTCCTATCTCATCGGCTTGGTCGATGTGAAGCGAATGGCCACGTTCTACCCAACATTCATCTTCAACACCAACTACTCGCACGGCGTCTGGTGGTACTTCCCCTCCGTCATCGCCATCAAAACCACCATCGGACTGCTCGCGCTCCTTTCCCTCGCCGTATTCGCCATCGCTTCGCGCAAGCTCCGCTGGAGCCGTGAACTCACCTTCATCCTCGTGCCCGCACTCTTCTATCTCCTCGTTGCGATGGTCTCGAACATGAACATCGGAGCACGCCACCTGTTGCCTTTCTACGCCTACTCGTTCATTCTGGCAGGCGCAGGCACCGCCGCACTCGCCTCGCAAAGCCGTCGCTGGCTGGTCGTGTGCTCGGTTCTTCTCGCCGCTCACATCGTCTCCTCGCTCGCGAACTTTCCCAACTACATGCCCTACGCCAACGAGGCCTGGGGAGGCTCAGCCAACACCCACACCCTTCTCAGCGATGCCAATGCGGACTGGGGCCAGCAGCTCTTCCAGGTCAAGGCCTGGCAGGACCAGCACCCCGGAGAAGAGTGCTGGTTCGCCTACTTCGCCTATCCTGAGGTGCAGCCCGAGACCTACGGCATCCGCTGCCATCATCTGCCCAACCTCGACACCTACTGGCTCGGCGGCGGCGAAAAGATTCCCCCCGTCATTGAGGGCACAATCCTGATGAGCGCGGGCGACCTCTCCGGGTGCGAGTGGCCCTCCGCCTCGCTCAACCCCTTCGACGCCTTCCGCAACATTCAGCCTGCCGAGACCATCGATCACGCCGTCTTCGTGTTTCGCGGCCGCTTCGACATGCACCAGGCCGCCGCCCTCTCGCGCGTGGAACTGGCCTCCCAGTCCATCTGGCGCGGAGACGCCGCATCAGCTCTCCCCTTGGCGGAGGAAGCCGTCGACCTCGATCCATCGTCGATTATGGCCCACCAGACGCTCGGCGACGCTCTCTCTGCGGCGGGTCGCAAAGTCGAAGGCCGCCAGCAATGGCAACAAGCGCTTACTCTCGCTCACACCACACTCGATCCCGGCGCCCAAACCATGTTCGTCCCCGACCTCGAAGCCTCATTGAAGAAGTAAGGCATTTCGCAACTACCTGTTCGCTTGGCGCCACGCCAATAAACCTGTGGCCCGGATCGACTTCGATCCGGGCCACACCCTCTTCCAACCAACGTGCGAGCGTCCACGCGTTTTCATCAGTTATTTACTTCAGGTCGAACCGGTCCAGGTTCATCACCTTACCCCAGGCTGCAACAAACTCCTCGACAAACACCCTCTCGCCGTCGCTACTCGCGTAAACTTCCGCCAGCGCCCGCAACTGCGAGTTAGACCCGAAGACCAGATCCGTCAGCGTCCCGGCCCACTTGAAATGCCCGGCCTTGCGGTCTCGGCCTTCAAGTGTGCCGTCCGAGATCTTCTCCCACTCCGTATTCATGTCCAGCAGGTTCACAAAAAAGTCGTTGGTCAGCGTCTCTGGCCGCTTGGTGAATACGCCGTGCTGCGTGCCGCCATAGTTGGCGTTCAGCGCGCGCAGTCCGCCAACCAGCACGGTCATCTCTGGCGGGGTGAGCGTCAACAGTTGCGCCTTGTCCACAAGCATGTACGCTTCCTGTCCATCCAGCCCCTTGCGCGCATAATTGCGGAACCCATCGGCCAGCGGCTCAAGCACGGCAAACGACGCAGCGTCGGTCTGCTCCTGCGTCGCGTCAGTCCGCCCTGGCGCAAAGGGAACCTTCACGTCATAGCCGGCCTTCTTCGCCGCAACCTCCACCGCCGCATCGCCCCCGAGCACGATCAGGTCGGCCAGCGAAACCTTCTTGCCGCCCGTCTGCGCCGAGTTGAACTTCGTCTGGATCGCCTCCAGCTTCGCCAGCACTTTGGCCAGTTCTGCGGGCTCGTTCGCTTCCCAGTCTTTCTGCGGAACAAGCCGAATTCGCGCTCCGTTGGCGCCTCCGCGCTTATCGCTTCCGCGGAAGCTTGCCGCAGCCGCCCAGGCCGTCTTCACCAGTTGAGACGTCGACAACCCGCTCGCCAGCACCTCGACCTTCAGTGCCTCAGCATCCTTATCGTTGATCAGAACGTGATCAGCGGCTGGAATCGGATCCTGCCAGATCAGCTCTTCCTTCGGAACCAGCTTGCCCAGATAACGCGCGCGAGGCCCCATATCGCGATGCGTCAGCTTGAACCATGCCCGAGAGAAGGCATCGGCAAACTCCTCGGGATGTTCGTAGAACCGACGCGAGATCTTCTCGTAAGCCGGATCGAATCGCAATGAAAGATCCGTGGTCAGCATCGTAGGCGCATGCTTCTTGCTCGGGTCGTGCGCATCTGGAATTGTGCCCACGCCCGCGTCGCCTTTCGGCTTCCACTGGTGCGCGCCTGCCGGGCTTTTGGTCAGCTCCCACTCATACTTGAAGAGGTGCTCAAAGAAGTCGTTGCTCCACTTCGTTGGCGTCGAAGTCCAGATCACTTCCAGTCCGCTGCCGATCGCATCGCCACCCTTGCCGGTTCCAAAGCTGCTCTTCCAGCCCAGACCCTGCTGTTCTATGCCCGCGGCCTCAGGTTCTGCGCCCACGTGGGTCGCCGGGCCTGCGCCGTGCGTCTTGCCAAACGTGTGCCCGCCGGCAATCAGCGCCACCGTTTCTTCATCATTCATCGCCATGCGCGCAAAGGTCTCCCGGATATCCTTTGCCGCTGCCACCGGATCAGGATTCCCGTTCGGGCCTTCCGGATTCACATAGATCAGGCCCATCTGCACCGCAGCCAGCGGATTTGCCAGGTCCCGGTCGGCGCTGTAGCGCTGGTCGCCCAGCCAAGTCGCCTCAGGACCCCAATCGACATCCTCTTCCGGCTCCCAGATATCAGCGCGCCCGCCGCCAAATCCAAACGTCTTGAAGCCCATCGAATCCAGTGCCACATTGCCCGCCAACACAAGCAGGTCGGCCCATGACAGGTTCTTCCCATACTTCTGTTTGATCGGCCAAAGCAGACGCCGTGCCTTGTCCAGGTTCACGTTGTCCGGCCAGCTGTTAAGCGGAGCAAACCGCTGCGAGCCGCGGCCCGCGCCACCGCGCCCATCGTGAATTCTGTACGTTCCCGCCGCATGCCACGACATGCGGATAAACAGCGGCCCGTAGTGCCCAAAGTCCGCCGGCCACCAGTCCTGCGAGTTCGTCATCAACTCATGCAGGTCCTTGACCACTGCATCCAAATCCAGACTCTTGAACGCCTCGGCATAATCGAATTCCTCACCCATCGGGTTCGACAACGACGATTGCTGATGAAGAATTCCCAGATTCAGTTGCTTCGGCCACCAGTTCCGGTTGCCCTTGAGCCCTGCCATTGCTTGTTTCCCACCCGTGAACGGGCACTTCATTTCGCTGGACATTATGCCTCCTATAACTTGCCGGCCACCTGCGCGCTACATTCTGCTGCGGGTCCGCCGACGATCACCGAGGGTGATTTTATCAATCGCGTCGCCCCCTGTCCGGCCAGAACCGACCAGATGGGTTTCAGCCGGTCAATTTTTAACGACATTCGCGATCTTGGCAATCTTGCCCCATTTTGCCAACCATGGAATCGAACGTGGCTGGGACCTTCTTCAGTTCGATTCTCAACAGCCCCGAGGCACATCGATCCGCTTCCTCTCCTCCGCAAGCTTCAGTCTCACCGGGCATACCCCGGACGATCCGCCTCCGAATCGCAGCCTTGACCACCAGTGGTTTCGCCTGCATGACCCGCCACTCGCCCTCTATACTCTCTGTCGTAATGAAATGAGGATGATTTCCGAACTCCACACTTTCGGGTCCTGTGCACGCCCGGCCATTTTGAACGATTCACGCAGCTCTCAAGGAGTCACAGATGAAATCGACCGTCCGCCGAGACTTCCTCAAGCAGGCAGGCTTTATGGGCTCGGCCGCCATGATGGCGGCATTACCCCAAGGCGCACTGGCATTTGGTGGAGCAAACGCCATCCCAACTGAAACGGCGCTGCAGGCCCCCACCGAATCCGTCGCCAAAAACCGCATCAAGTTTGCCGTCTGCGGCATGAGCCACGACCACATCTACGGCATGATCCTGGCCGTCATCCGCGGCGGCGGTGAATTCGTGGCTGCTTGGGCTGGCGAGCCGGACAAACTCGCCACCTTCAAAGCCCGCTTCCCCAACGTCAAGATCGCCGCCACCCAGGACGAGATCATCGACGATCCCGCCGTCCAGCTCGTCCTCAGCTCACAAGTCGCCAGTGAGCGCGCACCTCTCGGCGTCCGCGCCATGCGCCATGGCAAAGACTTCCTCTCCGACAAGCCCGGCATCACCACCCTCGCGCAGCTTGCTGAGGTCCGCAAGACCATCGCCGAGACCAAGCGCATCTACGCCATCATGTACAGCGAGCGCCTTGAAGTGAAGGCTGCTGTCTATGCCGGAGACCTTGTCCAGCAGGGCGCTATCGGCAAAGTCATCCAGACCATCAACATCGCACCCCACCAGGTCGTTCAGGGCCACGGGGATGCCGGCGGCGGCTCGGGTCGCCCTGAGTGGTTCTGGAACCCCGACCAATACGGCGGCATCCTATGCGACATCGGCTCCCACCAGGTCGACCAGTTCCTCTTCTACACCGGATCGAAGCAGGCTGAAGTCGTCGAATCCCAAATCGCCAACATCCGACACCCCAACCGTCCGCGCTTCCAGGACTTCGGCGACATGGTGCTCCGCGGAGATCGCGGCCTCGGCTACGTCCGCCTCGATTGGTTTACTCCCGACGGCCTCGGAACCTGGGGCGATGGCCGCCTTTTCATCCTTGGCACCGACGGCTACATCGAGATCCGCAAGTACATCGACGTTGCCAACAAAAAACAGGGCAACAACCTCTTCATCGTCGACAACAAGCAGGCGCGCTTCATCGACTGCAACGCCATGCCCCTGCCCTTTGGCCAGCAGTTCGTCGACGACATCCTCAACCGCACCCACACCGCGCAGGACCAGGAGCAGTGCTTGCTCGCCGCTGAACTGGTCATCAAAGCACAGTTGTCCGCAAAGTGGGTCACCCTCAAGGACTAGGCTTTTCGATCGCTCGCCCTCGAAAAATTCCGAGTGCCCCCCTCGCGGCGTCTCTGCTTTTGCCGCTAGGATGCGACTCGAAGAACTCCAAGATAACGAGTCGATAGTCCAAACAAAGGATCACCTCATGGACCGCAAATCCACATCTCCTCGTTCCCGGCGTTCATTCCTCAAAGCCTCGCTCGCCTCCGCCGCTGTCGCCGGCTTCCCCGCCTTTGTTCCAGCCCGCCTCCTCGGCCAGTACGCCCCCAGCAAGCAAATCAACATCGGAGCAATCGGCGTCGGTCGCATCTCCCGCACCCACGACATGGCCAACATCTTCCCCCTCAACAACGCCCGCATCATCGCCGTCTGCGACCTCGATGCCAACCGCGTTGAGGACGGCAAGAAGCTCGTCAACGAAACCTACGCCGCCAAATTCGGCAAGCCCTACGATGGTGTCACAGGCTACGGCAACTACCACGATCTCCTCACTAACAAAGACATCGACGCCGTCCTCGTCAGCACCCCCGACCACTGGCACGCGCTCATCGCCATCGATGCCGTCCGCGCCGGTAAGCATGTCTACCTGCAAAAGCCCGCTTCCCTCACCATCGCCGAAGGCCGCGCCATGTCCAATGCCGTCCAGGCCTCCGGTAAAACCCTCCAGATCGGCAGCCAGCAGCGCTCTACCGTGCAGTTCCGCTACGCCGCCGAACTCGTCCGCAACGGTCGCATCGGAAACCTCGAGCGCGTCGAGGTCGGTCTACCCGGCGACCCAGCCGGCGGCGACAAAACCCCCATGCCCGTCCCCGACGGCTTCAATTACGAGATGTGGCTCGGCGAAACTCCCTACGTTTACTACACCCTCGATCGCGTTCACCCAACGAAGGGCTACGGCCGTCCCGGCTGGCTGCGCTGCCGCCAGTTCGGCGCAGGCATGATCACAGGCTGGGGCGCTCATCATATCGACAGTGCCCACTGGGGCATGGACACCGAGTACACCGGCCCCATCGAAATCTGGGGCCAAGCCGAATTCCCCGATCACGGCCTATGGGACGTCCACGGCACATTCAAAACCGAAGCCCTCTACGCAAACGGAGTCCGCATGAGCGTCAGCGGCGACTACCCCAACGGCATCAAGTTCTACGGCTCCAAAGGTTGGATCTTCGTCTCACGCGGCAACGAGCAAGTCACCAAAAGTGACCCCGTCGCCAAGCTCAATGACGCGACCGCCCTCGCCTCCAGCGACCCGGCAATCATCAAGTCCGTCATCGGCCCCGACGAGATTCATCTCTATAAAAGCGACGAGCAGCACGCCAACTGGATCGAATGCATCATCCAGAACAAGGATCCCATCTCGCCCGCCGAACTCGGCCATCGCGCCTGCACCACTTGCCTGCTCCACGACATGGCCATGGTGCTCAAGCGCAAACTCTACTGGGACCCCGTCCGCGAGCGATTCCACAACGACGACGAAGCCAACAGAATGCTCTCCCGCCCCCATCGCGCCCCGTACCTGCTCAACTAGGGCTCGAAACACCTGAGTCTGGGTGCCCCACCCTCGCGGCGCATTTGTTTTTGTCGCTAGTGTTGGATGACCCCCTACAGCGTCGCCCTCAACGCCCCCACCGAGATGCCCCCATCCACCAGCAGCGTCTGCCCCGTCACATACCGGCTTGACTCCGAAGCCAGAAACACAATCGCTCCATCCAGATCGTTCGGCAGCCCCGGCCGCTGCAGCGGAATCCGCTCCTTCAGGTACTCAACCCACGCCTCGTTCTCATACATCACGCGGTTTTGCGCCGTCTCAAACCAACCCGGCGCAAGGCAGTTCACCGTGATCCCGTTCTTGCCCCAGTCCGCGGCCAGACTCATCGTCAATTGCTTGATCCCGCCGCGGCTCGCCCCATACGGCGCCAGGCCCGCGTAACCCGCCACACTCGTCACCGACCCGATGTTGATGATGCGCCCATACCCGCGATTCACCATCCCTCGCGCCACCGCCTGCGCCACAAAAAACGACCCGCGCAAATTCGTTTCCAGGATCGTGTTCCAGTCCTCCCACGTCACATCGATTGCCGGCTTGCGAATGTTGCACCCGGCGTTATTGACCAGAATGTCAATCGGCCCAAACCCGTCCTCAATCTCCTTCACCGCCCCCTCAATGCTCCCCTGATCGCGCACATCGAGCGCCACCTGAAAGCTCCTCCGCCCCAGCGCTTCAATCTCTGCGGCAAACCCCGCCAGCTTCCCCTTTTCCCTGCTGGTCATCGCGATGTCCGCGCCCGCCCTCGCCAGCGCTCGCGCAAAATATTGCCCCAGCCCCCGGCTCGTCCCCGTCACCAGCGCAACTCTTCCCGTAAGATCAAACAACCCGTCGCTCATCTAAAAACCCTCGATTTGCAACCATCCTTGGGTGCCCATCCTAGGCGCGTCTCTGTACTTGCGCCTAGGGTGGGATTGAAAATACCCAACCGCAGATTCCCATCGCTCACGGCTGAAGTACCACCTTCAACAGCCCCGGCTCGCGCTCGTAGAGCCGCTTGAACCACATCGCTCCATCCTCAAGCGGCGCTACCGCCGACAACAGCGGCTCTACCTGAATCGCTCCCCGCGCCATCATCTCGATGCACGCCGGATACTCCCCTGCCGACGCACAGGTACCCTGCAGCCGTATCTGCCGCGTCACCACCGACTGCAATCCCAGCTCAATCTTCGGCGAGACATTCCCCACCAGGGTCACTGTGGCGCCTTTTCTCACCGAATCCAGCGCCAGCTTCACCGGCGCGGTCGCGCCTACGCACTCCAGTGCAGCATCTGCCCCGCGCCCATGCGTCATCTCTACAATCTCCGCCATGCTCTCCAGTGCAGCCTCTTCGCCCTGCGTATTGAATGTCGCCGTCGCACCCAACTGTCGCGCCAACTCTAGCCGCGTCTCATCCACATCCATCACTAACACCCGTCCCGCTCCCGCCAGCCGCGCAGCCTGCATTGTCAGCAGCCCAATCATCCCCGCACCCACCACCACAACCGTGTCGTCCAACGCAATCGGCGTCAGCCCCACCGCATGCACCGCCACCGACACCGCCTCAATCAGCGCCGCATGAGCATACGGCATCCCCTCCGGCAGCTTGTACGCAATCCGCGCCGGCACCGTCACGTACTCAGCAAACGCGCCCATTCGCCTGAACAACGGCGTAGAAACCCCCACCACCTCGCGGTCGTCACACAGGTTCACCTCGCCGCGCTTGCAGTGGAAGCACTTCCCGCAATACACCGTCGAGTCAAAGGTCACGCGATCACCCGCCGCGAACCCCCTCACCCCGCTTCCAACGCTCTCCACCACTCCGGCAGCTTCATGTCCCATCACGATCGGCGGCAGGCGCCTGCCCGTGCTCCCGTCATAGCCGTGCACATCGCTCCCGCAGATCCCGCATGCGTGGATGCGAATCAGCAGCTCGCCCTCGCGCGCCTCAGGCCGCGGCAGTTCCACCACCTCGAGCTTTTTGTAATCGGAAAGCAGCAGCGCCTTCATCCCTACTCCTCGTTCCTGCAACACTTGCGTGGCCCACAACTTGATCGCACGTCCGCTTGCCGCGCCCAACGACACACCAGCCTGTCCCCCAACCCTCCCGCGCGACTACACCCCACCCGCGCCCTACCTCTACGCGTAGTCCTACCGATACGGTGTGAACACATCCAATACTTCCGTCTCCTCCGGCGCCCGCGCCTCGTGCTCTACATCGCCCGCCACCACCACGCTGTCCCCGTCGTGCATCTCCACCGTCTTCCCGCCCCCGCCGCCACCTTCACAAACTCCCGTCGACCCAGCACATTCCCTCCACGCACTTTGCTGACCGCGTTCGATTTCGATCTTCCGACTGGCCTATAATTCTCTGTCCGAACTAACCTAACCCCGGCAAACCCCCAACGCAAGTGCCCCAGTGGGCGCCTTGTCCCAAGATTGAAGTGGCCTGGCCCACGCAGTTTACAAGCCAGTTGAGGAGAACCTTCGTGTGCTTTCTATCGCTCCCGCTTTCGCATCGACGATCCACAATCTCTACGCTGCTCTTCCTTGCCTCCCTCGCAGCCACCGTTCCACTCGCTCCGATCCGTGCGCAGGCCCCTCAGGCAGCCTCCGCGCCTGGTGCGACCGCGCCCGCCAACACCCCTTCCAATCTCGAACAATCCACAGTCGGCGACTCCCCAGACAACCCCGGCCCCCTCGCCACCGACGTCTCTCCCGCGCTCACCCACGCCGCCATCAGCTCCGCTGCCGAAAAGGTCGCCTCCTGGGAACTCGCCCGCACCCAGCCCACGTTCAACCGCCTCTGGACCTACGCCGCACTCTACGACGGCTTCCTCGCCGCCTCCAAGACCACCGGCGACCCGCGCTTCCACGATGCCATGGTCCGCATGTCCGACGGCTTCGGCTGGAAGCTCATCAACGACCGCTTCCCCCACGCCGACGACATGGCCCTCGGCAAAACCTACATGGACCTCTATCTGGATTCCAACCAAGCCTCCCGCGATCCCGGCCGCACGGCCCACACCAAGGAGGTCCTCGACCAACTCCTCTCCCGCCCCGACGATCCCAGCAAGCTTCTCTGGTGGTGGTGCGACGCTCTCTACATGGCGCCGCCGGTTCTCGCCAGCATGGCGGAGGCCACGGGTGACCGGCGTTACCTCGATTACATGGACAAGGAATGGTGGGAAACCTCGGCCAGCCTCTACGATCCCGCCGAGCACCTCTTCTTCCGTGACAGCCGCTACTTCACCCAGAAGCAGAAAAACGGCCAGAAAATCTTCTGGTCGCGCGGCAACGGCTGGGTCGTGGGAGGGCTCGTCAAAGTCCTCTCCGTCATGCCCGCCGACTACCCCACCCGCCCGAAGTACATCGAGCAATTCCGCCAGATGGTCGACCGCGTCGCCGCCATCCAGGGCAAAGACGGCCTCTGGCGCAGCGGCCTTCTCGATCCCGACTCCTACGACCTGCCTGAAGTCTCCGGCTCCGGTTTCTTTACTTACGCCATGGCCTGGGGCATCGACCAGGGAATCCTCGATCGCGCCAAATTCCTGCCAGTCGTCACGCGCGCCTGGGCCGGCCTCATCTCCCACATCTACGCCGATGGCCGTCTCGGTTCCATCCAGCCCATCGACGGTCAGCCCGGCATGTTCAAGCCCTCCGCCAGCTACGTCTATGGCGTCGGCAGCTTCCTTCTCGCCGCATCTGAAGTCGACATCCTCGCCAAATCACTTGGCCCGCAGCGCCCTCACATCACCGGCATCTCCCACTCCGCATACTTCGTCTCCGACCTGCCCAAAGCCCTCGCCTTCTGGCATGGTCTCCTCGGCTACGATCAATACTTCTCTTTGAAGGAAGAAGGCACAAGCCAGGTCCGCATCGCTTTCATCAAAATCAACGACCATCAGCACATCGAACTCTTCACAGATCCTCCCACTGCCGCGCCCAACCACATGAGTCACCTCTGCTTCACGGTCGACAACGCCAAGCAGATGCGCGATTACCTCAGCGCCCAGGGCATACCAGTCCCGTCGACGGTCGGCACCACCCACGCCGGCGACTACGCCTTCGAAATCAAGGACCCCGACGGCACACTCATCGAATTCGTGCAGCAGCTCCCCACAGGAGTCGAGGCCCAGGCCGCCGGAAAGTTTCTCCCCTCCACGCGCATCGCCTCATCCATTTATCACGTCGGTTTCAAGGTTGCCGACAACCGCAAGGCCATCGACTTCTACCACAAGATCCTCGGCTTCAATGAAACCTGGCGCGGGTCGAGCACTCCTGCACAGCTCAGTTGGATCAACATGCGTGTCCCCGACGGCGACGACTACGTCGAGTTCATGCTCTACGACCACGTCCCAGCCCAACTCGGTGGCATGAACCATACGGCACTTCTCGTCCCCGATGTTCAGCAGGCAATCGCAACGCTCACCGCTCGCCCCGCCTTCAAGAACTACGCCCGCACCCTGGATCCTCACGTCGGCAAGAACGGCAAGCGTCAGGTGAATCTCTTCGACCCGGACGGCACCCGCGTTGAGATCATGGAAGGCCACACCGTCGACGGCAAGCCCGTTCCTCCCTCAACCGCACCCCCGCCCATCCCCGAACACCAGTAGCACCGGCAGGCTTCGCCCACCCCGCGCAGGCACGCCCAGGCTCACTCTCGCATCGCCCGCTTCGCCCTACAGCAACTCCGCAATCGCCAGCGCGTCCATGTCGCTGTACACCTGGTTCTCGCCGCCCATACCCCAGCAGAACGTGTAGTTGCTCGTCCCCACGCCTGCATGGATCGACCACCCTGGCGAAACCACCACCTGCTTGTTCGCCACCACAATGTTCCGCGTCTCCTGCCCCGGACCCATCAAGTGAACCACCCTCTGATCCGCCGCAATATCAAAGTAGAAATAAACCTCCGACCGCCGCATGTGCGTATGCGCAGGCATCGTGTTCCAGACGCTCCCCGGCGCCAGTTCCGTAAACCCCATTACCAGTTGGCAACTCCGCGTTCCTTCCAGGTAAATCAGCTTCGTAATCTCCCGCACGTTCGCATTTTCTGGCTTGCCCAGCGGCGTCTTGCCCTGTTCGCCCGCCTTCATCAGCGTCGTCCGCCACACCGCGTGCGCCGGATAGCTCAGCAGATAAAACTCTGCCGGCTCCTCCGCATCCGCGCTCGCAAACACCACGTCTTCATTGCCCCGCCCGGCGTACAGCGCGTCCAGCTTGCCCAGCGAAAACGCCTCGCCGTTCACCGTCACCGTTCCCGCCCCGCCCACGTTCAACACGCCAAGTTCCCGCCGCTCCAGAAAATAATTCGCCTTCAGCGCATAGTCCGTCTCGAGCTTCAGTGGCTTGGCCGTCGGCACAGCGCTCCCGATCACCGTCCTATCCAAATCCACATACCTCAACTCAATCCGCCCGGCCTGAAACAGGTCGTCGATCAAAAACGTCTCGCGCAGCCCCGCCGTCGTCATCGTCCGGAACCGCACCAGGTCCGCCATCTGCAAAATCTTCATCTCGCTCAACCTTTCCGTTTCGCCGTTCCCACTACCGCGCAATCCTTGCCGCGCCGCCGCCCATCACGCGCAATACTTCGCTCAATGAAGCCGTGCTCGTGTCACCCGGTGTCGTCATCGCCAGCGCTCCATGCGCCACGCCGCACTCCACCGCCCACTGCGCGCCCTTGCCCGCCAGCATCCCGTAGATCAGTCCCGACGCAAAAGAATCTCCGCCGCCCACGCGGTCCAGAATATCCACTCTACGCTGTGCCACATGTGCAACTTCACCACCCGAAAGCGCGATCGCTCCCCATGCATTCTCTGAGGCCGTCGTCGCCGTCCGCAGCGTCGAGGCAATCAGTTTCAAATTCGGATACATCCCCGCCAGCTCCCTCAGCATCTTCGCGTAGCTCTCCACCGGCAGCTCGTCAAAGTCCTTCCCCACGCCCTCAATCTCCACCCCGAGCATCGCGGAGAAATCTTCCTCATTTCCAAACAGCACGTCCACCTTGCGCACCAGATCGCGATTCACTTCCTGTGCGCGCGCCTTGCCGCCAATCGATTTCCACAGCGAATCGCGATAATTCAGATCGTAAGAAACCACCGTCCCCGCCGCCCGCGCCGCGTCCATCGCTTCGCTCGCCACGCCTATCGTCGTCTCCGACAGCGCCGTAAAAATCCCGCCCGTATGAAACCAACGCGACCCCATCCCCTCCCCAAAAATCGCCTTCCAATCGTAGTCCCCAGTCTTCAGTTGCGAAACCGCCGTGTGCCCGCGATCTGAGCAGCCCACCGCCGCCCGCACGCCATATCCCCGCTCCGTAAAGTTCAGCCCGTTGCGCACCGTCCGCCCCACGCCGTCATACTTGACCCAGCGCACCAGTTCTTGGTCCACCCCGCCTTGCAGCATCAGATCTTCCACCAGCCGACCAACCGCGTTATCTGCAAGCGCCGTCGCAATCGCCGTTTTCAATCCAAAGCACCGCCGCAGCCCGCGCGCCACGTTGTATTCGCCGCCGCCCTCCCACACCCGCATCGTCCGCGCCGTATGAATCCGCTCCTCGCCCGGATCGAGCCGCAGCATCACCTCGCCCAGGCNNTACACCGGATACTTCCCCGCCCTAACGCAATACCCCGCCACAGTCCGACTCAACCCCACCGCATTGGCCGGCGTGTACTTCGCTATCCGTCTCAAAATCGCCAGTTGCGTCCGCAGCATGTCCCCCTCTGCACACGCCGCCACCACCCGCCTCGCTCCCTGCTCCATCTGCGTCATCGTCTCCTCGGCCAGCAGCCCGGTCATCGCCAGTGCGGCTTCCGCCGAACTCTTTCCCGCCTCCGCCAGCTTCCGCGTCCGAAGCAAAGCCGACTCCAGCGCATATACGCCGGTCAGCATGTCCGCCAGCTCGGCCATCACTTCCTGCTCCTGCTCGAGCGCGGCCATGAACCGCTGGCTCGCCACGCCCGCCGCAAACAGCGTCAGCTTCTTCGCCGCCGCGAGCGCACTAGCCTCTCGCGCCAATAGCCCACCCTCATCTGCCCCCGCATCAAAACTCGGCGGCGCCATTACCTCGTCCATCACTTTTTTGATCGCCCCCAGCAGCGGCGACTGCCCCTTCATCGCCCGCTTCATCAACCAGCCGGTAATGATCAGCCGGTTGATCTCATTCGTCCCTTCAAAAATCCGGTTGATCCGCGCATCCCTGTAATAGCGCTCCGCCGAATACTCCTCCACATACCCATACCCGCCCATCGTCGCCACCAGTTCATCCGCCACCGTCGTCAGCATCTCCGATCCGTAGACCTTCAGAATCGAGCACTCCACCGCATACTCCTCGATCCGCTTCTGCGTCTCCCTCGGCGTGCGCTTCTCTTCCTCGGTCATCGCCTCCAGCGACGCCTCAATCATCCCCACTGTCCGGTAGGCCATGCTCTCGGCCGCATACAGGCGCGTCGCCGACGTCGAGATCTTCTTCTGAATCAGCCCAAACTCCGCAATCGGCTTCCCAAACGCCGTCCGCTCCTTGGCATAGCCGATCATCTCGGCCAACGCATGACGCGCCCCGCCCACGCACGCCACGCCCAGCTTGAACCGCCCCACATTGAGCACGTTGAAAGCAATATGGTGCCCCTTGCCCACCTCGCCAAGCAGATTCCCCGCCAGAATCCTGCACCCATCCAGCACCAGCGGACACGTCGACGAGCCCCGAATCCCCAGCTTGTGCTCCTCGGCCCCCACCGTCAGCCCCGGCGTAGTCCGTTCCACCAGAAACGCCGAAAACTTCTCCCCATCCACCTTCGCAAAAATCGTGAATAGGTCCGCGATCCCGCAGTTCGTCGTCCACATCTTCTCGCCTGTCAGAATGTACTCGCTCCCATCCTCTGACAGCGTCGCCCGCGTCCGCACATTCATTGCATCCGACCCCGAGCTCGACTCAGAAAGCGAATACGCCGCAATCCACCCCGCCGTCGCCAGCTTCGGCAAATATCTCTGCTTCTGTTCCTCTGTTCCATACCAAACCAGCGGCAATGACCCGATCCCAACCTGCGCCCCAAACGCCGTCGAAAAACTCGCCAGCACCGAAATGTGGTCAGTGATGAGGGTCGATGAGATCTTGTCCATCCCCATCCCGCCGTACTCTTCGGGAATGTCCACCCCCGTGAATCCCAACTCGGCCGCCTTCTTGAGCGTTGCCGCCAGAACCCCCGGCTCCTTGGCCTCAATCGCCGCCACCACCGGCAAAATCTCTTCTCGGGCAAACCGCGCCGCCGTAGCCGCAACTTGCCTTTGCTCCTCGTTCAAATCCTCCGGCGTAAACACCTCGGCCGGCGTGCGCGTTTCCAGCAGGAAACTCCCGCCCGCAGCGGCAACAATCGGGGATTTCGTAAGCGTTGCCATAAGAACTCGCCTCTCCAACTGCCCAAACGGTACGACAGGGGGGTACGGCAGAGCAAACCGTCGACGTTTCCCCCTTCGGTATACCTTTCATCACACCCATTGGATACTTCTCGCCGCTTTGCTCCGTGAATTTCGGCCGCATCCCGAATTTCGCAACCGGTTTTCCCCCTTCTCGTACAATATCCGGTAGCGCGTCGCCGGAGGCTTCTTCTGTCCGTAATCCTCAAACCTGTCTTGAACCTGGCCGCTACGCTGGCCCTGCGCTTAACGGCCCTGCTCGCCTTCGCGCCCAACAACGGCCTTCGCCATTACATCAAGGCCATGCAGGACACCGATACCACCTTCAAGAACCTCTATCACTGGAACGCCTTCGACGCCGCTGTCCTGCTGCCCTACTTCGCCGTCATGATTCTGCTCGCCATCTACGGCGTCCACCGCTACACTCTCTGCTACCTCTACTTCAAGTACCGCAAGAATGCATCCGGCGCACCGCCCCGCCTTTTCGATGAGCTGCCACGCGTCACCGTCCAGCTCCCCATCTTCAACGAGCAATTTGTCATCGACCGCCTAATCGAAGCCATCTGCGCCATGGAGTACCCAAAGGACAGGCTCGAAATCCAGGTCCTCGACGACTCCACCGACGAAACTCAGCAGGTCGCGGCGGCCATCGTCGCCCGCTACGCCGCTCTCGGCCACCCCATCCAATACATCCATCGCACCAACCGCCATGGCTACAAAGCCGGTGCCCTCGACGCCGGCCTCAACTTCGCCAAGGGTGAGTTCGTCGCCATCTTCGACGCCGATTTCGTTCCACCCACGGACTGGCTCATGCAGGTCATCCATCACTTCGCCGAGCCGGAAATCGGAATGGTCCAGACCCGCTGGACCCACCTCAATCGCAACTACAGTATCCTCACTCAGATCGAAGCGATCCTCCTCGACGGCCACTTTGTCATCGAACACGGCGCTCGCTATCGCACCGGCGACTTCTTCAACTTCAACGGCACCGCAGGCATGTGGCGCATCCAGGCCATCCGCGACGGCGGTGGCTGGCAGCACGACACCCTCACTGAAGACACCGACCTAAGCTACCGTTCGCAGCTCGCCGGCTGGAAGTTCAAATACCTGCCCCATGTCGAATGCCCCTCTGAACTCCCCATTGAGATGACCGCCTTTAAAACCCAGCAGGCGCGCTGGGCAAAGGGCCTCATCCAGACAAGCATCAAGGTCCTCCCCAAAATCTTCCACTCTGACGTTCCCCGCCGCATCAAGATCGAGGCCGTCTACCACCTCACCGCCAACTTAAGCTACCCGCTCATGGTCCTCATGTCTGCCGCGCTCCTCCCGGCCATGATCTGCCGTTTCTACCAGGGCTGGTTNNAACCTGGTGGAAGACCATCCTCTATCTCCCCTTCCTCATGGCTCTTGGCATCGGCCTCACCGTCACCAACACCAAAGCCGTTATGGAAGCCCTCTTCGGCATCAAGAGCGCCTTCGTCCGCACCCCCAAATACCGCGTCGCCCTCAAGGGCGAAAAGTCCCAGGCATCCAAATACCGCAAGCGCCTCGTCCTCACACCCTGGATCGAGCTCCTCCTTGGCGCCTACTTCTTCCTCGCCATCCTCTACACATTCTCCAATCACAACTACTTCACCGCCCCGTTCCTCATCCTCTTTGTCATCGGCTACTGGTACACCGGTCTGATGAGTCTGCTCCAAGGCCGCTTCGAACGCTGGCGCTCCGGCGGCGCCAACACCGACGAATCCA
>PMXB01000320.1 GCA_003165935.1 Acidobacteriaceae bacterium
GGTCCCAGGCTTTAATGGTTTCCCACCCTAGCCGCAAAAACAAAGACGCGGCGAGGGTGGGGCACCCGGCGATGTGCGGGTCGGGAGACCCGCACGACAGCCGGCCGGGAGGCCGGCGCTACCCGATGAGTTGGTAGGCCGGCGCTGCCCATGAGATGCCTACATGCCGTTGTCGGCGCTGGATGCGGGATGGACGACGCGGTAGCTTGCGCCGCCGTTGGACCAGACGAGGAGCAGGATGTCCTTGCCCGTTGGCGCGGCATGGACTTCGCTGGCGAACTTATCGGCGTTGGCTACAGGATGACGGTTGACCTCGAGGATGACGTCGCCGGGGGCGAGGCCAGCTTCCTCAGCGGGGCTGGCCGGGCGCACACTCTCGATCGCTGCACCGTTTACGCGCTCCGGCACATTGAACTGCTGGCGAAGTTGCGGGGAAAGATCATCCACAGCCAGCCCGAGCTTGCCGCTGTTGTGCGAATCGGAGCCTGAGTTGTCCGCGACTTCGGTGTTGGCGTGGTACTCGCCGACCTTGACTTCGATGTTCTCCGGCTTGCCATCGCGCAGGATGCCCAAGTGAATGGTGGTGTTCGGCGATACCTGACTGACTGCTACCTGCAATGCTCCGCCATTGACGATCTTTTTGCCGTTGATATCGCGCAGCACGTCGCCGCTTTTCAGTCCGGCGTGGCCGGCTGGCGAGTCAGGCGTTACCTGGCTGATGATCGCGCCCGTCGCATCCGGAAGGTTGAAGAAGCTGGCGTTCTCCGGCGTTACGTCGTTCATGGTGATGCCGAGATAGCCGTGGTGGACGCTGCCGGTGCGGATGATTTCGTCGGCGCTGGCCTTGACGATCTGCGAGGGAATTGCGAATCCCGCGCCGGCGAAGGAACCGCTGCCCGAGATGATGAAGGTGTTGATGCCGATCAACTCGCCATGAGCATCTACCAACGGGCCGCCGGAGTTGCCGGGATTGATGGCCGCGTCAGTCTGGATAAAGTCGCCCGGCTTGCGCCGATCCTCGTCGTAGGGGTTGGGCCGGTCGAGCGCGCTGANNGATGCCGCGCGTGACGGAGAACTGGAAGTAGCCGAACGGGCTGCCGAAGGCAAGCACCGTCTGGCCGGGATGCAGCTTGGTTGAGTCGCCCCAGGCGATGCAGGGCAGATTGTGGGCGTCAATCTTGATCACGGCTACGTCGTTGAGCTTGTCAACGCCGATGAGCTTGGCCGGGAACACGCGACGGTCGTTCATGGTGACGTTAATCTTCAAGGCGTTGTCGACCACGTGGTCGTTGGTCACGATGTAGCCGTCGGGCGAGATGATGATGCCGCTGCCGATGCCGTGCTCAATCTGCTGGCCTGGTGCTTGGCCGTGGCCATTGCCCCCTTGCCCGAAGAACTTGCGGAACTCGGGAGGCAGCGCGCCTTCAGGAATGCCGGGCATTTGGTCACCGTCCGATGCCGCCTGTTCAGACTGGCGCGAGGTGACTGAAACATTCACCACCGCAGGCGTTACGCGGGCAGCAACAGCTTCAACCGCGTTGTCGAGCGCAACGAGCGACGAAACGCTGCTGTCGTCCATGGGTGCCGCGCCATTGCCTGCTGCCGATGCATGCACGGTAGGGTGCGCGACGAAGAACGTGAGGCCGAGAACAAGCGCGGCCACCACTCCGGCGGGAGCGGCGAATCGCTTCGCCCTTGCTACTAATGAATTAGTTGATGCGGGTCGAATAGGTGCATTCATGTCATTCTCTCCATTGGGTTTTGATCGGTTGACTACAGTTGAATCACGAACCACCCATCGCGATAGGGAATTACGACGGGTTGAGTGGAATTGGAATTTGGAGCGGCCTTCGAAGCCGGTTGAGTATTCGATATCGGTTGCTCGAAACGCAGCACCAGGCGCGTGACGCTGATACGGGTGGACGACTTGGCGCCGGGTGTACCGTTCGCGCCATGGGTCTCGGCGAAGGTGGCATCGAATCGCCCATCTCCGTTAGAGCTTGAGGTTTGGACTTCCTCGAAAGTAGTGAGGACAACCCAGCCAGTCTGAGCTGCCTCGCCCTGGGTTGCCTCGCCCTGGGTTGCCTCGCGCTGGGTTGATGGTGAAGCTGCGGACTGCGATATCTGCCCGGCCTTCATTTGCGCTGCAACCGCTATTGGCACCAGGGAGGCAAGGGAGTGGCCCGGCATGATTGCGTCGTCGGAATGTGCGGCCTGATCGGCAGCGGCGGGAGAGACCGATCGCGGAGACGCATAGCTGTTACGCGGCAGAGAAGTGCTACGCGCAGCAGGCATGATCGCCAGCGTCTTCACGGCGCGATAGGGCTGAACGCCGGCCTTGGCGAATGGGCCGGAACCCCGCGTCCAGTCGGTGCGAACATCCCCGTCGATGAACTGCGCGGCCGCCATGTGCGCAGAGGCACTGAGCGCATTCGATGCCTGATGCGCCGGAGCGACAAATGCCACCAACTGCGGGCAGCGGGCAAGGGCGACCATGCCGGCTACCAGGCCGCATCCGACCAGGGCAACCGAGGCTGCAGATGCGGCGGGGCTGAGGGTACGCGGACGGCGGAGCAGGCGATGAACTCGTTCTGCCAACTCCGGACGGTGCTGCCACGCGCCCAGCGAGAGCGCAGCGTTCCGGTGCTCGAGACCGCGCTCGGCAAGCCCTGCCAGGCAAGCGGCATAGGCGCGCGGAGCCTGCGTCCGGCCCACCACTCCGTCATCGCAGGCCAGTTCGCGCTCGGCGCAGAGGCGCCGCTCAAGCCACCAGAGTGCCGGGTTCAGCGGGAAAATCACCAGGCAGAGCTTTTGTACCAGGTTTGCCCAGTTGTCCCAGCGGCGCAGGTGCTCCGACTCATGCAGCACCACCTGCTCGAGTTCGGCGGGCGTGAGACGGTTGAGAAGCCAGGCGGGAATCAGAATCCGCGGGCGGAAGAACCCGATGACGCACGGACGGTCGAGCTCGCTGGTCACGCAAAGTTCAACCGGAGCGGCGCTGCGGGCGGCGACACTTTGGAACGACGCATCCAGGCTGTTACTCGAGATTGGACTAGCCGAGTTCGACAGGCGGCGCACGCGAACGGCATGACCGGCCAGGCTGGCGGCGCGAATGATCGAGGCCGCGAGCCAGAGGGCCGCGATGGCCAGACTCCAGCGTGCGTCCAATGCCAGCAGAGGGTGCGACGAAGATGCAGATGCGAGGTCGAACGATCGCATAGGCTCGGCGCTTAATGCATGGGACGTCAGCCGCTCAACCAGCGCAGGCAAAATTGGCAGGCAGACAAGAGCCGCAAAACCTGCCGCCCACACTGCGTAGCGCAGCCGTGCAGGAATCCTCGGCGCGAGGCGCATGCAAAGCGCCAGACCGCAGGCAAACAATGCGCCCTGCCACAGGCTGCCGATGAGCATTGAGGCCGCGGATTCCGACCAGCCCTGCAAACCTGCACCGAAGGCCGAACGGTCCTGAAAGACCCAAACGATCGTATTGAGGATGGCTACAGGTTCCATGGGTTAGGCCTTCCTCCCTTGACTTGATGAATTTGAATCGGGCCCCGCACTCGGCTGCACCGGGTCGGGCGCTGCATCGCGGATGGCGTCCTTCATGCGCTGAACCTCCTCGGGCGAGATATCGTCGTCGCCTAAGAGTGATAACAGCAATTGCTCGCGAGAGTTGCTAAAGAAGCGGCCAAGCACATGACGAATCTCCGATCTGCTTGCCTCGCGCTCGGCCACAGTAGGCGTGTACAGGAAGGCGCGGCCCTCCTGGCGATGATCGACGTAGCCCTTTTGTTCGAGGATGCGCAGGGTAGTCAGGACGGAGTTATAGGCCAGGGCCTCTTCGCTGGGGATTGCGGCAACCAGGTCGCTGACAGCCGACTCGCCTCGCTGCCAGAGCAGCTTCATCAGCCTTAACTCAGCTTCCGTCAGCGTGTTGGACTTTCTGGGAGGCATCGCGATCCTATTCAATCCCAAGCGGAAAACCAGCGCGGTTTCTTGCCGTACTTCGGGTTTGACGAACAACTAAACTATTAGTTAGCAGAATGCGGCGAGAATTTCAAGTCCGACGCTGTGGAAGGCGGCGGGACGTCTGTCCCCAGTTTCCGTCCTCGCAAAGAAAAGATGAGAACGGTGGATTTATATATGCCAATGGCATATAATTATCCCATGCATACGGTGGTCGAGACGCCGATGTACTTGCGCTCTGCCGAGGCCATTTTCAACGAATCGGACCGGGAAAGAATTGTTCGCACGATTGCTGGTGCGCCCGAGTGTGGAGACCTGATGCCTGGTACGGGCGGTTACCGGAAGCTGCGGTTTGGCCGTCCCGGCATGGGAAAGAGGGGCGGCGCACGCGTCGTCTATTTGTACGGTGGCGAGGATCTGCCGATCTTCCTGATTACTGTCTACGTGAAATCGGAGAAGGGCAATTTGAGCAAGGCTGAGCAGAATGCGCTGGCGAAGATGGCCAGGAGTTTCTTTGCGGATTACAGGGGGACGCGATGAGCAAGCTGTTTGAAGAGATGGCGCAAGGAACGGCGGAGGCCCGCGCATACATGGAGGGGGAGCGGAAGGGCTATAAGGTAACTTTGCCTGAGACTGTGGATGTGCGCGGCCTGCGCAAGCGCCTGCGCCTGAGCCAGGGACGCTTCGCGGATCAGTTTGGATTGTCAGTGGATGCGGTCAGACATTGGGAATCTGGTCGCCGCCAGCCGGAAGCCGCCGCCCGTGCGCTTCTTATCGTCATTGC
>PMXB01000166.1 GCA_003165935.1 Acidobacteriaceae bacterium
AAGGTGAAGGTCATCTCCGGCTCAGCGAATGGCCATGGGGCGAGGCGAAAGTGGCGCGGGGAGACCGGGGAGACAAGGACCTCAGAGTTGTCGCCGTTGTTGAGCGGAAGCGGATGGAGCAGGTGGGTGGGCGACATGAAGGCGACGCAGGTGAGAAGGGAGAGATTGTCGCAGGCTTGNNTGCGCGGTGAGCAGGTTGTAGGTGTGCATGGAGATGAGCAGGCCGGCGTAGGGGTCCTGCTCGGCGATGATGCGGACGGCGCGGTCGCGAACAGCCAGGTAGTCCGCGATGTCGATCTCTTCAAAAGCAGAGTACTTGCCAACTAGCTCGATGGAGAAGGCAGAGGGCTTGCCCTGGCGGGTGATGGAGGGATGGGCGTCGCGCACGGCCCATCCATCGTCGTGGCAGGCGATTCCCTTGAGCACGCGCTCACGCGGCACAGGCTGGCGGAATTGAACGTTGCCCCAAGCGGCGGCGAATTCGCCGGCGAGTCGTGCGTGATCGGGGTGGGTGATGAGCCACCAGCCGGTTTCCGATTCCATGCGCAACATGGGGTTGCTCCTTATTCTGACAACTGCGGAAGACTCGACTCATGCCAGTTGTGGAGGGCGAGCCACTCAAGAAACATGACGATGAAAAAGAACGCGAAGCCGAGAGCCGTGGCGGCTACGACCAGAGCGAAGAGGTAAGCGGTCTCCATCTGGTTGCTGGCATAGATGATGGCATAGCCGAGGCCGCCCTCGCCAACGCGGGTGGAGCCGGCGAAAAGCTCACCGGTGATGGCGCCGATGACGCTGATGCCGGCGGAGATGCGAATGCCGGTGAAGAGGCTGGGCAGCGAGTTGGGCAGGCGCAGCTTGAAGAGAACCTGCGAGGGCGATGCGTTGTACATGAGGAAGAGGTGGATCAGGTTTTCGTCGACGCTGACGAGGCCCTGGGTGGTATTGGCGATGATGGGCGCGAGACAGATGATGAAGGTGACGACGGTGACGGCGAAGATGCCGGCTCCGACCCAGAGGATGATGAGCGGCGCGATGGCGACGATGGGAACGGTCTGAAGCAGGATGGTGTAGGGGAAGAAGAGCTGGCGGAACCAGCGACCTTGCGCGAAGACCATGGCGATGCCAACGCCGGCGACGATGCTGGCGGCAAGTCCGCCGGCGGCTTCCTCGGTGGTGATGAGGAGCGAGCTGAGAAGAGATGGGAGGCGATCATGGAGCGCGGACGCAACTTGAACGGGGCCGGGGAGGATGTAGGGCGGCAGGTGATTTAGGCTCACAACCGCCTGCCATACGCCTATGAGGCAGAGCAGAACCACGATGCTGTTGAGGAGAAGCAGACCTTGCTTCTTCATTCGTGGAAGACCCCCCGCAACAGGCGCGATGTTTGCGTAACCTGCTCTTCAAATTCGGGGGACTCGCGCGTGTCGGCAGTGCGCGGCCAGGACAGGGTGATGGGAATCTCGTGGGCGACGCGGCCGGGATGAGGGGCGAGGATGACGATGCGGGAAGAGAGAAAAACTGCTTCGGAGACAGAGTGGGTGACAAAGAGGACGGTCCACTTCTGCTCTTCATAGAGGCGGAGGAGCTCTTCGTTGAGGCGATCGCGGGTCATCTCGTCGAGCGCAGCGAAGGGTTCGTCCATGAGGAGGATACGCGGTCGGCTGACGAGGGCGCGAGCGATGGAGACACGCATCTTCATGCCGCCGGAGAGCTGTCGGGGATAGCGGCGGGCGACGTTCGCGAGGCCGACGAGGTCGAGCATTTTTTCAACGCGCTCCTTGCGGAGTTGGCGCGCAGCGTATTCGAGTTCGAGGCCAAGGCCGACATTCTGCTCGACGGTTCGCCAGGGCAGGAGCGTGGCGTCCTGGAAGATGAAGCTGATGAGCTCGCGGGCGTTTACGGGCGTCATGCCGTTGACGGCGATGTTGCCTTCGCTGACGGGGCTGAGTCCGGAGACCAGTTTGAGGAGCGTAGATTTGCCACAGCCGGAGGGACCGAGGAGGGTGACGAACTCGCCGCGCTCGACGGTGAGGGAGATGTTCTGAAGCGCAATGGCGGCGTTGCGAAAGCGCTTGGTGACGCCGGTGAGGGCGATCTCGGGGACGGCACTGTTGGTTGAGCTCACCATTGCGCGCCTCCCGAGACCGGGAGATAGAGCGCGGAGGGGTGGTGGCTAGAATGGAGAACCTGCTGGGTGGAACGGGCCCAGTTCCAGTTGTCGGCATCCTGGGGTGGGACGGTGTTGGATGGGTTGCGGTCGTAGAGCGGGAAAGCGGAGCTCGCGATCTCAAGACGCAACCGCTCACCGGGGGCGAGGACAAATGAGACTGGCTCAAGCGTGAACTCCCAAGCGTGGACCTGGTCGGCCGAGTAACCCGAAGCGCGAAAGAGCCAGGAACTGCGCGCTATGCCGATGGAAAGGAATTCGGCGCGGCCTGAGGCGGTGACGCGGACGAGTTTGGCGATGAAGTCGGCATGCGGTGCGGAGGTTGCTGCGAAGAGGCCGATGCGCGGCTGGCCGAAGACGGTGACCTCGTGAGAGAGCGGCTCGGATGTGTAGACGAGAAGATTGTTGCCCAATTCCAAGGCGGCCTGATCGAACGGGCCACTGAGTGCGTGCGGGCCTCCGGGGGCGGCGACAGGAACCTCAGGGTCGTAGACAAAGACGTCGCGGGGTTCGTCTTCGACGGGCGCGGTGGCCGAGAGCGAGCCATCGCCCTTGCGCGAGTTGGCATTGCCGTTGCTGTGGAGATGGAGAACGTATTCGGCGGCCTCGGGCCATTCATCAGTAGTGCGCCATGCGTTTGGGCCGAGAGCAAAGTGGCGAATGTGCGGCTCGGTCGCGAAGTCGCCTGAATCCTTGAGCCAGTGATTGAACCAGCGGAGCAGAATCGCGTCTGTGTCGAGGTTGGCGGCTGGGCCGAAGTCTGCATCGCCAATGCGGTCTCCCCATGGAATGTGGGCCCATGGGCCGGCGATGAGGTATTGGTGGTCGCGGGCGAACGCACTGCCGGCGTGGTTGCGCAGGGCGAGATAGCCGGCGATGGAGCCTTCGAGATATGTGTCGAACCAGCCAGCGATGTGGAGCGCGGGAACCTGTATCCGGTCGACGCAGGTGCTAACGTCGAGCTCGGACCAGTAAGCGCCCTCTTCGCGATGAGCAAACCAGTCGCGCACATACGAGGGCAGTTGAGGATCGGTGATTGCTGGGTGGCTGGCATAGGGGACAACCAAAGCCTGAGAACGAATGTTGGCCCATGCGGCTTCGAGCTTGTCTGAGGCGCTACGCATGCCGAGACGCCGCGCGTCCTCTCGTAACATTTGAATTCCCCAGCCAAGAGCGGAGCTGAGTCGCAGCGCGCCCTGGTGATAGAACCAGCCACGATAGAGATCGACGGCAGTCATGTGGGGAGCGATGCACTGGAGACCCTGAGGCTGCTCGACAGCGGCGAGCAACTGGGTTGCACCCTGATAGGAGAAGCCGTACATGCCGATGCGGCCGTTGCAGGCTGGATGGTTGAGGAGCCATGCAATGGTCTCCGCTCCGTCAGGGCCCTCGTTGCGGAAGGGATAGAACTCGCCGCTGGAGCCACCGCGGCCGCGCACGTCCTGAATGACGACGTGATAGCCATGGCGGGCGAACCAGACGGGGTGAGCGTAGACGACGGTTGAGGCGATGTCGCGTCCGTAGGGCTGGCGCATGAGCAGCGTGGGCCAGGGGCCTGCGCCGCTGGGGTAGTAATGGTCGGAGACGAGCGTGGTTCCGTCGGCAAGGCGACACACGACGCTGCGATCGAGACGTACACCGTTGCCGCAATCGACCAAGGACATCGTCAGGCTCCGTGCCTGGGCTGGAAGTTGTACATGGCGACGAGCAGCTGGGCGATGCGGGCGGCGGCCTCATTGGACCAGGTCTCGCCATGCTCGGCGGTGGCGGGGGTGGGGTCGCCCATCACTCCACTGGGAGCAATGTCGCGTGTGAGCCAGGCGAAGTTCGCCGAGGAGCCCTCGGGCTTGAGCAGTTCAGGATTCTCGACGCGGGCGATGTAGTTGGAGGTGTAGGCGCTGGTGTCGACGAGCGAAGGGGTCGCGTGGAGAAGGAATGCGGTTTCGATTTCTCCGGCATGGAAGCCGTAGGCGCGCTCCTGTGGGCTGACGCCTTCGAAGTTGGCGGGCGAGCCGAAAAGCGAAAAGGTACGCAGGCCGAACTCGGCGCGCAGATCGCGGGCCAGCACATCGACAAGCGACGAATTGCCGCCGTGCGTGTTGTAGAGGACAACTTTGTTGAAGCCGCTGGCGGCGATGCTTGCGCCGAGGTCGCGGACGACGGCGAGAAAGGTTTGCGCGCTCACTGACATGGTGCCGGGAAAGCCGATGTGCTCGTTGCTCTTGCCGTAGCAGACGGGCGGCAACGCGTAGATGGGAAGCTCCTCGGGAATGAGAGCGAGCGCCTTGCCGAGGATCAGATCATTGATGAGCGTGTCAGTGGCCAGGGGCAGATGGTGGCCGTGCTGTTCGATTGCTGCAGTGGGCAGCACCAGGAGCGTGGACTCACGCGGGAGCGCATCGACCTGCTTCCAGTTGAGGTAGGCGAAGTTGTGGGCGTCGGGGATCCAGGTCTTCATATTGGGACTTCCTGTTTGCGAAAGCTGAGCATTTTGCCGGGGTTGAGCAGGCCGTGCGGATCGTATTTCTCTTTAGCGCGGAGCTGGATGTTGTCGGCGCGGAAGCGGCCGGCGTCTTCAAGGTAGTTGACGTGCGGATTGGCGACGAAGACACCGATGGAACGGCAGTAATTGATCATGTCGTTCAACCGCTCTTCAGTGGTGAAGCGAACGACAGGTATAGCACCGGGGACGACGACGCCGTCACCGTTTTTCATGAACTCGATGTGGAAGAGAATCTCGTCGCCGTAGCGCTCGCGGAGGAGGCGGAACTGATGTTCGCAATCCCTGGGCGAGAAGCCACATTGGAGATAGGTGTAGGCGGGATCGGCCTTCATGGCCCAGAGCGTGGTGTGGTTCCAGGTGTAGTCGCTGAGGAGGGGCTGTGTGCGCGGACCGTCGAATGGGCCGGTGAATGTAACTTCGCCGCCGGCCAACTCCGCCGCGGCGTGCAAGGCTCCGGCCTGGGTGGACTCGATCATGATGAGGGAGAGCGTTTTGCCATCGCGAACGATTTGCTTGATGGGCGCGAAGAACGAGGGGATAGGCCACTCGAAGACGGTGGCGAGGCGCTTGGTCCAGCCGTTGTCGACGGCGATGGATTGGGTGAAGCGGAAGGCCTGCTCGTAGGTATCGAAGGCTGCAGTGAATTGGGTCCACGATTGGGCGGCCGCAAGCGGAAACCAGATGCGGGTGAGGATGCCGTTGGTGCCCCAGGCGTGGAGGATTTCGTGAACGGCCGCGCCCTGGTGGAGCACGACGCGCGGCGAGTCTTCCATGGTGACGACTTCGAAGGCATGCACGTTATCGAAGTCGCGCAGGCCGCCGTGGGCGACCGAACCGATGCCGCCGGAGCCGCCACCGAGAAAGCCGCCTACCGACGCTTTGGCCAGCGTGGATGGGTACATGCGCAGCTCCCAGCCACGTTTTCGCGCTTCGGTTTCGAGGACCGCGAGGCGGAGGCCGGGCTGGCATACGGCTACGCCTTCAGACGTGATCTCTTCGAGCTTGTCCATTCGAGAGAGATCGAGAACGATGCCACCTTCGAGCGGAACGCACTGCCCGTAATTGCCGGTACCTGCGCCGCGCACTGTGACGGGGATGGAGTGTTGAAGCGCGAAGCGGAGGACTGCAAGAATCTCATCGACGCCTATGGGCTGGACAACAACATCGGCGACCTTTGAGACGAGCTGCGGACGCAGAACCGGGGAGTACCAATAGAAGTCGTGAGAGAGCCGGTCCAGGACAGCGGGCGCGGTGAGGACGCGAGCGGGATCGGCTACCAGCTGAGACAGTTCTGCGGCGAGCGAGGAGAGCACTGAAGCGACCTCTCAGGAATCAATAAAGAGACAGCTACTTGCGCCTGCGGGTGGACCATAGGCGAAATGCCCGCAGCATGTTGGGATGGGTAAAGAGAGCATAACATTTGTCACGGAGAACGGGGCCGTCGATGATGCACTTCATATCACTGCGAGCGTTCACCTCTGTAGCAGGGATGTGGATCTGATTGCAGTGGCGATTTGCGTCTTCGATGGTGGCACCGTAAACCACTCGATCGAGACCGGCCCAGAGGGCGGCGCTCATGCACATGGGGCAAGGTTCGCAGGTGGTGTAGAGGGTGTATCCGGCAAGGGAAATGGATTTGAGGCGCTTGGCGGCTTTGCGGATGGCGCGCACTTCAGCGTGGGAGCTGGGATCAAACTCCTGCCTGACGGCGTTGAGGGCGCGCAGCAAAAGCTCGCCGGAATTGGTGCGAACGATGGAAGCGCCGAATGGGCGGGGGCTGGGAGTCTTGAGCGAGCGCGCGGTAAAGGCGGCAATGGCGGCCATGCGGGCGAGATCCGCAGAGGAAGGTGACGTGGAGTTCTGACCGGAAGGCCGGCCGGTGTGAGGCTTTCCCTTGCGGGTAGCGCGGTTTACAGGTGAGGAAGGAACTTCCATGCTTGAAATTAGCACGACGGGGTTGAAGAAACCATCAAGGAATCCTTAGACCAAGCAGCTCTGTTTCACCGCATACAATCGGACTATGAAGCGCGAGGCGAGAAGCATTCGCGGGCTGCGGCGGGCATTGGCTGAAGGGGCGGAGACGCCTTCGGCCTTGGCCGTGGAGGCACTGGCTCACAGCAATGGGAACGCGAGCCTCAACACATATCTGTGGGAGGATACGGAGTGGACTCTGCGCGACGCGGTTGGCGCGGAGGCGATGGCGCGAGGGAAGGATGGTCCATTTGGAGACGGTCGAAGTCCGCTGTGGGGACTGCCTATCTCAGTGAAGGACTGCTTCGACCTTGAGGGAGCGCCGACCAGTTGCGGGGTGGAGTTTTATCGGAAATTCCATGGGATTGCGGAGCGGGATTCGTGGCTGGCGGAGCGGCTGCGCTCAGCAGGCGCGGTGATCACGGGCAAGACCCATCTGCATCCACTGGCCTACGGGATTACGGGCGAGAACCGGGAGTTTGGCGATTGCGTGCAGCCTGATGATTCAACCGCACTGACAGGCGGGTCATCTTCGGGAGCGGCGGCGAGCGTGCAGGAAGGGTCGGCAGTGATTGGGATCGGAACGGATACGGGCGGATCGATCCGTGTGCCTGCGGCGCTGTGCGGATTGGTGGGGTACAGGGCAACGATTGGACGAGGCGACTGGCGGGGCGGGGCGCACCTGGCGCAGTCGTTTGACACGATGGGCTGCCTGTTCGGGGATCTCGCCGATGCACCGTTGATGGCGGGGCTGTTTGCGGATTCGCGTGAGACGAAGCCGAGGAAGTTTTCGCGATTTGCTGTTGTGACTGCGAGCCATCTGGAGGATTGCGAATCGGAGATCGAAGCAAGCCTGGAACACGCAATTCAGGCGCTCGAAGCGAAGGGGCTAACGAGGACGAAGATCAACTGCGATTGGTGGGCGGATTCCTTCTCGATATTTGCGCCGATTCAGGCTTGGGAGGCGGCGCGAATTCATGCGGGACATTTCGAGCAGTTCGATGCGGGTTTTCGCGAGCGGCTGGAGTGGGGCGCGCGAATTGGTGATGGCGAAATTGCTGCGCTGCGTTTGCGGCATGAGGAGTTCCGGGCGCGCGTGGATGCGCTGCTCGCCGAGCATGAGATACTGCTCCTCCCTGCGTCACCGGTGGCGAAGCTGCCGGCTGGGGCCGACCACAGCCAGACCCGTGCGCAGCTGCTCCGCTACACTACGCCGTTTAGCCTGGCAGGCGTGCCGGTGGTGACAGTTCCCTGCCCTGCGGGTGGAATGCAACTCGCGGCGGCTCGGGGGGCGGACGAAGGTCTGCTTGATTTCGCAGCGCAACTAGTACTTTGACCGTTTGATTCTGTGCCTCCCACCCTGGCGACAAAAACAAGAGCGTCGCGAGGGTGGGACACCCATCGTTGGAGCAACTTCAAGCGGTCAGGGACCTAGCGGGATTGGCCGCATTTGTTGCATGATAGGTTTCAAGCCAGGGAAGTAATGAGACTTTCGACGAGGTCAACGTTGAGATTGAAGAGACTTCTTTCCAAGACCGCAGTATTGCTGGCGATTTGCTCGATCTTCGCGGGCTGCAAGAGTCACGATACGGCGACGACGAACGGCCTGACGCCTGTGCGGCTGCAGCTCGACTGGTATCCGCAGCCGGAACACGGAGGCTTTTATACCGCGCAACTGCTGGGTTACTACAAGGCGGAGGGGCTGGATGTGACTCTGCTTCCACTGAGCCAGTATGAGAGCGCGGCGACGATGGTGACCTCAGGAAAAGCGGACATCGGGCTGGCCTCGAGCGATCAGGTTCTGGAGTGGAATGCGAACGGGCTGCCGGTGTTGGCGATCTGCGCAACGATGCAGCACGATCCGCAGGCCATCATGGTGCACAAGGACTCGCCGATTCACGACTTCAAGGATTTGGATGGACACACGATAGCGGCGCAGACCGGAGCCGTGTGGCTGAAGTTTGTGACGGCGAAATACAACCTGCACAACGTCCGGCAGATTCCATCGACGATGTCGATTGCGAGTTTTCTTTCCGATCAGGGATATGTGCAGCAGATCTTTGTGACCAATGAGCCGTTCTTTGCAAAGCAGGCTGGGGCGGAGGTTCGTACGCTGATGATCAGCGGTTCGGGTTACGATCCGTATCGCGTGAGCTTCACGACCAGGGAGTTTGCGGCTGCGCATCCTGACGTGGTGGCGAAGTTTGCGCGGGCAAGCATTCGCGGCTGGCTGGCTTATTTGCACGATCCTTCGGCGACGAACGAGTACCTGTTGAAGCTGAATCCGGCGCTGAACGCGCAGCAAGAGGCCTTCACGGCGCAGGCGTTGGGCGATGGAGGATTCATTACGGGCGGTGACGCCTCTGGCGCGCAGACCGGACACATGACGGCAGAGCGGTGGCAAGCCACCTACGATCAGCTTAAGTCGCTGGGAATCCTGAACGGATCCATTGATCCGACCACCGCCTATTCGTTGAAATTCGTACAATGATGAGTAGAACGAGTGAGGAACCATGACAGACCTCGAACGTATTCTGCCCCTGTGGCGCGAACTTGAATCCAATGGGTCGGACTACGTTCTGACGACGGTCGTCGGTGTAGAGGGTCCCAGCTATCGCAAGCCGGGCGCGCTCATGCTGATTACCGCGGACGGGCGCCGTGCCGGAACGGTGAGCGGTGGATGCCTGGAGGCGGAGGTGGCAAACCGAGCATGGTGGCTGACCAAGGACGGCCCCATATTGAAGCGCTACTCGACCGCTGCGGAAGATGGGGACAGGCCCTATGGATCAGGCTGCGGGGGCGCAGTGATTCTGCTGTTGGAACGGGGCACGACAGCGCGGGTGCTGCTGAGCGCCCAGGACAGTGCGTTCAGGTCACGGACGCCGATTGCAGTGGCGACCATAGTGGAAGGGCCACAGACGGGGATTCGCGCTGTGGCTGAAGCCGCGTCGGCCTCCGCCCAGGATGCGAGCCTGAAAGGACTGGCTGAGCTTGCTTTCAAGCGCGGAAAGTCGATGGAGAGCGCGTTGGAGGTGGATGGAACGCCGACCCGGGTGTGGTGTGACTTTCGCCCCGCAAGGACGGGATTGTGGGTGTTTGGCGCGGGAGACGATGCGCAGCCGATCGTGCGCCTGGCGAAGGAGCTGGGTTGGTTTGTTGCGCTGGCGGATGGCCGATCGCACCTGGCAACGCGGGAGCGATTCCCACTTGCGGATGAGATACGGGTTCTGAAGGTCACGGAACTTACGGGCCAGACGGCGCATCTGCTGGGTTCGATTCAACCCAAGGACGTCGTCGTCCTGGTGAGCCACAGCTTCGAGCAGGATTCCCGTGTGCTTGCGGCGCTGCTTGCGGGTGGAGTGACGGTGGGCTATCTGGGCGTGCTTGGACCGCAAAGCCGAACGCGAGAGCTGTTGGTAGAGGCGGCGTCGATTGCCGGCTTGGCGCAGGAGCGGATTCCCGAGCAGGTGGAAGAGTGGCTGGCTCACCTATACGCGCCGATGGGGCTGGACATGGGCGCGGAGGCACCGGAGACGATCGCGTTTTCGATCCTGGCAGAGATTCAGAAGGTGCTGGCTCGAGCAACTGCGCGGCCGTTGCGTGAGGTTCGCGCGGCACACGTCGCCAAGGAAGCCACCCCGACTGCTGCTTCAACTGTTTGACAAGAAGCGGCTTGCGCTACGGCGATTTTGCACTAGAATATGTACTCCGGTGGGCGCTGCCTCCTGTTTTTGGGGGCGCTTGGCGCTGCACGCAGGAAGCCTCCTCCGCTTCTCTGCGATCGGACGCTGGATACGGATGCTGCCGAGAAGCCGTTGGGAACGAAAGCTGGCTAGATTAAGGAGTCGATAGATGGGATCGGCTTTAGACGACGCCGCAAGCGCACTTCGCGAGCAACTGGCTCCGCTGACGCAGCACGCCGCTGCCGTGGAGGCAGACCGGTGTTTGTACTGCTTCGATGCGCCGTGCACTCACGCGTGCCCGACGCACATCGACATTCCACGATTCATCAAAAAGATAGCTTCGCAGAATCTGCGCGGCTCGGCAGAGACGATTTTTGCGTCGAACCTGCTGGGTGCGACCTGTGCGCGAGTTTGTCCGGTGCAGGAGTTGTGCGAGGGCGCGTGCGTACTGGGCTCCGACCACAAGCCGATTGCAATCGGGCGTCTACAGCGCTATGCGATGGACTACGCGCGCGAGCATGGGAGCTATCCCAAAGTGAAGGCTGCGCCGACTGGGAAGAAGATTGCCGTGATCGGCGCTGGACCTGCGGGGCTCTCTTGTGCCGGTGAGTTGGCGAAGCTGGGCCATGCGGTAACGATTTTTGAGAAGCGCGCGAAGCCGGGCGGACTGTCAACCTACGGGATTATTGCGCTGCGCGAGCCGGTGGAGATCGCTCTTGAAGAAGCGCGGATGATCGAAGGCATGGGCGTGAAGATCGAGGGCGGGGTCGAAATTGGCAAGGATCTTTCGCTGGCTGAGTTGCAGAAGGAATTCGACAGCATTGTGCTGAGCGTGGGACTGGGCCGGACGCCAGGGCTGGACATTGAAGACGAAGAAGCGATTGTCGACGGGCTGGAGTTTATTGAGGGGAGCAAGACGGACGCCGCGAGCCTGAAGGTGGGGCGCAACGTGATTGTGATTGGCGCGGGCAATACCGCTGTCGATTGCGCCACGATCGCAAAACGACTCGGAGCCGAACGAGTGACAATGGTCTATCGCCGTACCGATCGCGAGATGACCTGCTACGAGCACGAGTACGATTTTGCGCGGAAGGAAGGCATCGAGTTCCGATTCCTGTCGCAGCCTTCGCGCGTGGTGCTGGAAGGCGGAAGGCCGACTGGTCTCGAGTGCAGACGGGTGGAGCTTGGAGCGCCGGATGCTTCGGGCAGGCCGACACCGGTCGCGGTACAGGGCTCGGAATTTGTGTTGGCTGCGGATCAGATTGTGAAGGCGGTGGGGCAGGAGAAGCCGTCGCTTGCGATGCTGCTGGGACTTGAGACGACGAAGGGATTCATCGCCGTGGATGGGAGTTTCATGACCAGTGTTTCGGGCGTATACGCGATTGGGGACTGCATTCGCGCTAGGGGCGCGGCGTCGACGGTGATGGCTGTGCAGGACGGAAAGCTGGCGGCGGCGGCGATACACGCGCAACTGGTTCTGCAGGCGACAGAAAAGAGTTGAGGTAACCATGGCAGACCTTCGCATCAACTTTGCCGGTATTCAATCGCCGAACCCGTTCTGGCTGGCGTCTGCTCCGCCTACGAACTCCGGGGCGCAGATTCACAGAGCGTTTGAAGCGGGCTGGGGTGGCGCGGTGTGGAAGACGATTGGCGCGCCGGTACTGAATGTGTCAAATCGCTACGGCGCATGGCACTACGGCCGGCAGCGGATGCTGGCCATCAATAATGTGGAGCTGATAAGTGACCGGCCGCTGGAGGTGAACCTGCGCGAGATTGCGGAGGTGAAGCGGGCGTGGCCGGATCGCGCGGTGATTGTTTCAGCGATGGTGGAGTCGAAGCCCGAGACATGGCGCGAGATTGTGGAGCGGATTGAAGACACCGGGGCCGATGGAATTGAGCTGAACTACGGCTGCCCACATGGGATGAGCGAGCGCGGCATGGGCGCGGCGGTGGGCCAGGTGCCTGAGTATTGCGAGCGAATCTCCCGCTGGGTGATGGAGGCGGCAACGATTCCGGTGATCATGAAGCTGACACCAAACATTACCAACATTGTGCTACCTGCGCGCGCCGGCGTGGCCGCGGGCGTGAATGCGCTGTCGCTCATCAATACGATCAACTCGATCGTCGGCGTGGACCTGGATACGCTGGAACTGACGCCGAGCATCGGCGGCAAAGGCGGCCATGGCGGGTATGCGGGACCGGCTGTGAAACCGATTGCGTTGAATATGCTGGCGGCGCTGGGGACGGACGAGATCGTTTCGAAGTCAGGCTTGCCCATCAGCGGTATGGGGGGCATCGCCACCTGGCAGGATGCGGCGCAGTTCCTGCTGCTGGGCGCGAGCAGCCTGCAGGTGTGTACGGCGGCGATGCACTATGGCTATCGGATAATTGAAGACCTGTGCGACGGGCTTTCGAACTGGATGGACGAAAAGGGATTCAAGACAATCGCCGAAGTGAGCGGGCACAGCCTGCATCGTGTTTCGGATTTCAAGGACTTCGATCTGTCGTTTCGCGCGGTGGCGCGGATCGATGAAAGCAAGTGCATCAAGTGCGACCTGTGCTACGTGGCCTGCAACGACACAGCACACCAGTGCATTGACCTGGTTGGGCGAGATGGGAAGCTTGTGGCACCGCGCTCTTACGATGTGCGGTCGAACGGAAAGCTTGAGGCGACGGAGATGCGTCCGCAGCCGGTTGTGCGCGAGGAGGATTGCGTGGGTTGCCGGCTTTGCTACAACATTTGTCCGGTGGACGACTGCATCCGCATGGTGGAATTGCCATCGGGCAGGAGTGCAGTGACGTGGAGCCAGTTGTCAGAGCAGCAGGGTAAGGTGACCGAGGACTGGGAAACGATGAAGGAGTATCGCAAACAGGTGGGAATCGAGATTCACTAAGGAGTGCTGCGCAGCGGCAAGCGCAGGGGAGAACGGAAATGGGATTGCTCATCAAGGGCGGAGAGATTGTTACGGCGGATGCTCGGTTTCACGGCGACATCTGGATTGAAAGCGAGACCATCAGTGCGATGGGGCACGACTTGCCAGCACCAGCGGGAGCAGAGGTAATTGATGCGACGGGCAAGCTTGTATTTCCCGGCTTTATCGATCCGCATGTGCATATCCATTTGCCGTTCATGGCGACGTTTGCAAAGGACACGCACGCAACGGCGAGTAAGGCAGCGTTGATCGGGGGGACGACGACCTTCATCGAGATGTGCTGCCCATCGCGCGAAGAGGATGCGCTGGAAGGCTACAACACATGGAAGCAAAAGGCCGCAGGAAACAGCGCGTGCGATTACGCATTCCATATGGCGGTGACGCGTTGGGATGAGAAGACCGAGGCTCAACTGCGGCAGATTGTTGCCGACGGAACGACGTCGTTCAAGATTTTCCTGGCCTACAAGAACTTCTTCGGCGTTACCGACGAGGAGATGTTCAACACGCTGAAGCTGGGCGCTGAGTTGGGCGTGATCACGACGGCGCATTGCGAGAACGCGGAACTTGTAGGCCAGTTGCAGCAACTCTTTCTGGCGCAAGGGAAGACGGGACCGGAGTGGCATGAGCCGAGCAGGCCGGAGGCGGTTGAAGCAGAGGGAACAGCGCGTTTTGCTACCTTCCTTGAGCAGACTGGCGCCGCGGGATATGTGGTGCATCTGTCGTGCGCGCCTGCGTTGCGGGCTGCGGTGGAGGCGAAGTTGCGCGGCGTGAAGCTGCATGTCGAGTCGGTGCTGCCACATTTCCTGCTGGACAAGACGTATGCCGAGCGAGCGGGAGTGGAAGGAATGAAGCATGTGATGTCGCCGCCACTACGCGACAAGCGCAATCTGGCAGTGCTGTGGAGCGCGCTGGAGGCGGGCCTGATCGATACTGTGGGGACGGACCATTGCCCGTTCGATGTGGACCAGAAGCTGCTGGGGGCGAAGGCGTTCACGCAGATTCCGAATGGTATCCCTGGGATTGAGGACCGTGTAAACCTGATGTACACGTACGGGGTGAATCGTGGATCGCTCGATCTGCATCGCTTTGTGGATGCGCTGAGCACGCAGGCGGCGAAGCTGTTTGGGCTTTTTCCGCGCAAGGGAACGATCGCCGTCGGATCGGACGCGGACATTGTGGTTTACGACACGGCTTATCGCGGAACGATCTCCGCGACGACGCAGCACACCAACAACGACTACAACGGGTTTGAAGGATTTGCGATTGAGGGACGGCCTTCGGTGGTGACGGTGCGCGGAAAGGTACAGGTGCGGGATGGCACGTTTGTTGGCGAAGCGGGGCGGGGAAAGATGCTGCGGCGGGCGACATCCCGTGAGGTGAGCCATGCCGGTTGATGCGAGGGGAGCGATCGGACTGCTTAAGGAGTTGCGCACGCTGACGGCCGATGAGCATGGAGCGCAGAGGCTGGCGTGGAGCCCAACTTGGCTCAAGGCGCGGGAGTGGTTCCTGGGCAAGCTAAGGGAACTTCCGGTGGAGCATCATTACGACGCTGCAGGAAATAGCTGGACGACGCTGAAGGGAGAATCGGAGAAGGCGTTGATTCTTGGGAGTCACCTGGATTCGGTTCCGAATGGCGGATGGCTCGACGGTGCGCTGGGCGTGATGGGCGCCTACGCTGTGCTGTGCAGGATTTCGGAGGAGTTTGGCGGACAGCCGCCGGTGACGGTGCGGCTGGTGGACTGGGCCGACGAGGAGGGTGCGCGGTTTGGACGGAGCCTGTTTGGATCGTCGGCATTCGCGGGGACGCACACGATTGACCAGGATCGCGGAAGGACGGATGCGGGCGGCAAACGGCTGGAAGATGCGTTGGCCGAGTGCGGGGTTCGCGTAGACGCGATCGGCAAAGCCGGCGTTGAGCGGAAGAATGCGGCAGCGTATCTGGAGCTGCACATCGAGCAGGGGCCGGTGCTGGAAAAGCTTGGATTTCCGCTGGGAGCGGTGCTTGGGACGAAGGGTGTTGAGCGGCACGCGATTACGTTTCATGGGCAGGAGGCGCACTCCGGGTCGACGCCGATGAATGCGCGGAGAGACGCGCTGGCGGCAGCGGCAAAGCTGGCGCTGGAGATTCGNNGATGCGAAGCGACGCTCGATCAGCGCGACCTGGATGCAGAAGTGTTGGCCAGCATGTATCGCGAGGCACAGGAAATGAGCGAGGTCTTTGCCAAAGAGGAAGGCTGCACCGTGGAGTGGTCGCGCATCTGGAACATTGCGCCGGAGCCGTTCCATTCGGAGCTGATTGCGCTGTGCGAAGCGGCGATCGAAGAGACTGCGGGCAAATCGCATCGGCTGCCTTCGGGGCCGCTGCACGACGCGGCGGAGGTTTCGCGGGCTGGAATTCCAACGGTGATGATGTTTGTGCAATCGCTGAAAGGGATCAGCCACAACAAGATTGAAGACACCAAGGAAGAGCACCTGGAGCTGGCTATTACCGCGTTTGACAGGCTGGCTGCGAA
>PMXB01000161.1 GCA_003165935.1 Acidobacteriaceae bacterium
TCGAGATCGAACCAGCGGTAGCCTACATTTACGCCTTCAGAGTAGGTTGTTTTGCCGTCGATTCCCTTCATCGAGCGTTCCGGATGCTTCGGGTCGGTGGCGGCGTAGTCTTCAAGACGCTTGCCCCAGGTCACGGGCAGGCGTCCCGCCGGACTCGTCTTGCCAACAAGCAGATTTGCAGTCGCCCAGCCGCCTTCGTCGCCGGGCCACCACATCTCGAGGACTCCCTTTACCTTGTCTACCCAGGGCATTGCGACGGGCAGGCTGGTATTGAGAACAACGATGGTGTTTGGGTTGACGGCTGCCACCTCTTCGATCAGCTTGTCCTGATCGCCGGGCAGACCGAATGTCGGATGCAGGCGGGTCCAGGCGAACACGATAGCAACTTTGGCATTCTTTGCCGCGGCAATGGCCGCATCGTGGTCGGACTTGCGCTGGTCGGGGGTGTACCAGTTGAGCCGGACTTGCACGGGAGCCTCAGAGGTGTCTGGATCAACGGCTACCTCAATGGCGTGTGCGCCGGCCTTCAACTGGACGGAACGGCGGACGTTGTCGAGCCCCTCGGGCGTGGGGGTGATGTTGTCCTGCCCGGCCAACTGTACGTCGCCGTGCACTCCGCCCTGGAATGCTCCGGTATGTGCAGCGCGTTTGCCGTCGATCTTGACGCCGGCGTTGGTGCCGAGCGCGTGCAGATAGATCCAGTACTCGCCGTCGGCTGGAACGTTGAGCGATCCCTTCCAGGTGATCTTCGAGTTGGCGGGCAGGGCGTTGCCAGCCTTCGTGGTGAAGGTGATCTGGGCGTCCACTTTGCCGTCGTCCCGCATGAGACCCGGGTTGCCGTCATGGCTCAGCAGGCTGGCCGGAATTGTGGTGCCGATCATGTCGTCGGCCACGGCCAGTTGGATTTTGTTGTTGCCGCTGAGCTTCTTCAAGGCATCCCAAGGCCCTACCTGGCGCTCAGGCAAGCCTGTGGAGCGCTCGCCGCTCATGCCGATCGAGTCGACTTGCAACGCTGTTGGCCCGATAAGGACAGTCGTATCCAGGTCGGCGGCCTTCAGCGGAAGTGCACCATCGTTCTTGAGCAGAACAGCAGCTTCTTCGCCGGTGCGCTCAATGACCTTTGCGTTTTCGTCGATTGCCTGCGCTGTGACATCGTGCTTCTGCATGCCGTCCATGTAGCCGAAGTGGACAATCTCGTAGAGCACGCGACCAGCAGCGCGCGTGATCGCTGCTTCGGTCACGGTTCCGTCCTTGAGGCCTTCCGGCATTTTTTTACGGTCCAGCTTGACACCCCACGAACCCATTCCACCCGGCGCCGGCTTAGGCTCTTCGGGCAGATGGCCATAGAAGCCATCCATCATGTCGTCCATGCCTCCGCCCCCGGGAGCTGGAGGTGTCACAGGCACCGAGTCAAAGAATGAGGGCATAAAGCTTGAGACCCCAGACGTGGGTTCTCCGGGCATTTCCATGTCGAGGCCCTTGTTGATGAAGTCGAGCGCGTGGACCGCGCCCCAGTCAGAGGTGACAAATCCTTTGAACCCGATCTCGTCGCGAAGGATCTTGGTGAGTGTCGCCTCGTTGCCGCAGGCGAAGGTGCCGTTGAGCTTGTTGTACGAGCACATGATGGAACTGACGTCTGCCTGGCGGATTGCCGCTTCAAACGGGGCGACATAGACTTCGTGGAGCGTCTGATCGTCGATGTAGGTGCTGGAGGCCTCGGAGTCATAGCCCACGTAGTGCTTGATCTGCGCCATTACGTGCTGCGACTGGATGCCCCTGGTCTCGGCCACGGCCATCTGCGCGGTCAGGAAGGGGTCTTCGCCAAAGGTGTTGAAGGCGCGCTCAAACTCCAGATCGCGCACCATGTTCACGAAAGGCTGCAGAGCCACGTCAATGCCCAGCGAACGCTCTTCGCGCCCAATGACCTCCCCGTTCTGCTGGACCGTCTTTACGCTGAAGGTGGCCGCCATGCCCATGGTGGCCGTTTCAGCATGGGACGGGTGCCGCGTGAGCACGCCCGGAGGTCCGTCCGCAAAACGAAGCCCCGGAATCCCAAGCCGCGGAATGCCGGCCAGGTACCCAGCCTGCCCCTGGTAGACCTTCGGGTCCTCATGGGTGCCGTGGATCAAAGTGAGTTTCTCTGCCAGCGTCATCTGGCTCAGCAGCTTGTCTACGCGTACATCGCCGGTAACCACGGGTACAGTCTGGGCCTGCAGGGCGGCAACGGCTACCAGCAGCAGAGCAACTGCCATCGCCGATAAACCAGCCCGCAAATGGGCCGCTTGCGTCCAGGCGGTCTTCATCTTGCTCGTCTCGAATTTCAAAATTCACCTCGGGAGTTCCCACTTCACTTCGGACCGTTCGCCGGCGTGGGCTCCGGCAAATCCCGGTGCGGGCTCCGACAAATTGCTGCATTGTCCGCGGCGAGAAGTGTAAAACACCGGGGTTGCATTTGGCTGTAACGCTCCCCTGGTGGTGTGGCTCATGCAGATGGCCGTTTGTGCTTTGTAACAGGGCTCGACTTCAGTCGTGCCGTAAACTCCGAGACACCACACTAGCCCGGCAGCGGCAACTCGCGATCAAGCCCGTTTGCGATTAGATCTGCTCGCAGGCGTTCGACCGTGGAGAAGAGGATCCCCTGCATCCCAAGGGCCCGCGCCGCCTCAATATTCACCAGCCTGTCGTCAATAAAAAGCGCTTCGCCGGGCTCGACACCCAGTTCACGGAGAGTGTGCTGGTAGAT
>PMXB01000183.1 GCA_003165935.1 Acidobacteriaceae bacterium
ACGACTTTAGTCGTGCCGCAACGAACCTCCCTACTGCCGCGGGCTTTAGCCCCTGAGGGAATTCTCAAAGGATGTAAGATCGAAGCCAGACTGGGAAGGAGGAGGAACGCGATGACAGACAACGGCAACCACCCGCGCCCCGTCCGCACCCTCACCGTCAAAAACTTCTCCGTAATCAAAGAAGCCAAGCTCGAGTTCGGTAAGATCACGGTGCTGATTGGGCCGCAGTCGAGCGGAAAAAGCCTTCTCAGCAAACTCGCCTATTTTCTCGGTCCGATTCTGAGCGATCTTTCCGCTACATTCGCCGCGTCTGATCAATCCTGTGAACAATTAATCGAATATGCAAAAAACCAATTTAGGCTCTGGTTCCCGCCGTACGCATGGAGGAACTCTACATTCTCGATTCGATATGAGGAAGGACTCTACGGAGTTTCCATTAATGCATCCGAGGCTCGCGGCGAAAGCATCATAGATCTGAGCCTGACCGAAAACTTCAGGGATCTCTACGAGAAAAGGAACTCATCTATCCCCTCCTCGACGCTGCGACATGAGGACGAGGCTGTTCGATCGATGGATATGTCCTTTCGCAGGTGGAACTTTCTCTACGCACTCAATATCTTGCAAGGTCGCGCAAAAGTAGAGAACAGTGCATATGTTCCCGCAGGCAGGTCCTTCTTTTCAAATCTGAATAGCGTTTTTGAGATCTTTAAGAACGAGAATCTAGATCCCCTCCTAAAGGAATTTGCCGCGAACCTCGATTGGGCCAGTACACCAGCAGGCTTACCGCTTTCCGCGCTAAAACAGGATGTTCTAAGTGCCATTGATGTCATCCAGGGTGGGAGATTCTTACTCAAGGATGGCAAGCCAATGTTTGAAGACGAGACAGGCGTTCAGCTTCCAATGGAGATGGTTTCCTCAGGAACTCAAGAGCTCGTTCCACTATTCAGAATTTTTTCGAAACTCATTCGAGATTCTGTTTCAGCCTCAGGCAGCAATGGTTCAGAACGTCTGAGAGAGCACTTTCTGATCGTTGAAGAACCAGAGGCTCACATCTTCCCTGGCACGCAGAATAAGTTGGTAAGGATATTCTCGCAATTAACCAACGAACCATGGTTCTCCATCTCCTGGCTCATCACCACCCACAGCCCCTACATTCTTTCTGCATTCAACAACCTCATCGAAGCCGGCCAAGCCGCCCGAAACAATCCAACGCTCCACGACGCAGTCGCCAAGATTATCCCCGAGCAGTACTGGATCAAGGAAGGCGACTTTAAAGCCTATGCAATCGAGGACGGCGAACTGAAGTCAATCCTCAACGAAAGCGGTTTTGTCGAGGGGAACTATCTCGATCAGGTCTCGGAGACCATCGGCGATGAGTTCGATCGGCTCATAAAGCTCGAGTACGATCATGCCAAAGCCTCCTAGCCAACCGGGATGCACTTGGGTCGAAGATTGCATCGAAGAATGCCATGCACCCTCGGTTTTTGTTGAAGAACAGGGCGTTCGCGCCACTTTCGTCAATCCAAGAAGGCGGCAGGTTCGCAAGGTCCACAACGACGGCTGTTATGCTCCTCGGGTCGCTCAGCAGGCCGACTACATCGTCGGCCTCGTCGGAACCATCGATGTCGTAGTCGAGTTAAAGTGCTCGGACACAAACATCAAGGGCGCTGCGGATCAGGTCGAAAGCACTCTCGATGCGTGGAAGCATGACCCAAAACGCGCACCAAGCTTGGCAGCCTTAATCATCTACGGGCGTATCGAGGGGCCCAAGAAGCTTCCGGGCCGGGTCCCGCGAGCCAATGCCGTCATCTCAGGCATCGTCGCAAGGTTCCTCAAACATGGCACACTGTTAGTGATCGCAGAAAACGGAGTCAAACAATATTCCTTCAACGACTTCATTGAATAGGCCAATGCCGACCCTCCTCCAGGACCAACTCGACGAGATCACCGCCAACACCCGCCACCTCGTCCCGGCAGAGCGCCTCGCCGTCGGCGAGCGAGCAGTCGCCGAGCTCTTCGCCACCGGCATCGAAGAAAAAATCCTGCCCGTTGGCGCCATCGCCCCCGAGTTCGTCCTCAACGACGCAACCGGCAAGCTCGTCCGTTCCGCCGATCTCCTCGCTCTCGGCCCCCTCGTCATCAAGTTCTTCCGCGGCCGCTGGTGCTCCTATTGCGTCACCGAGCTCGAAGCCTGGCGCGACCTCTACGGCACCCTCCGCGAGCACGAATGTCTCATGGTCGCCATCGGCCCCCAAACCCAGCGCCAGTCCGACTTCATGGCCGGCCAGCATGGCCTGCCCTTCCCCGTCCTCCACGACCCCGGCAACCTCGTCGCCGAGCAATTCGGCCTCGTCTACTCCATCCCCGAGTACCACCAGGACTACTACCGCTCCATCCTCGTCAACTTGCCCTTCATCAACGGTGAAAAGAGCTGGCGTCTGCCCATCCCCGCCACCTACGTCATCGCCAAGGATCGCAAGATCCTCTTCGCCGAGGCCCACGCCGACTTCCGCGTTCGGCCCGAGCCCGAAGAAGCCCTCTCTGCAGCCCTAGCCGCCGCCCGCCGCTAGCCCCACCCTCTCAAACGGCGCAGACCAGCAGCATGCCCGCTACTTCCGCGCATACTGCAAATTCAGAATCTGAATCTGGTAGCAACTGCTGTCCGGATAATCGATCGACGCCACATTTGCCGGAAGCTTCTTTGGCTCCAGCATCCGCCATGCCTGGGGCGCCTGCCACGGGTCGAACCCTCCATCGCGCATCAGCGCAAGAGCGACCCGAAGCCGCTCCTGCTTCATCAGGGTTTCAGGATCGCCGCCCGCCAAGCCATTCGCCGCGATCGTTGCGAGTCCACCCCCCGGCACAAACATCTCCGCAATCGCAGCGCCCCACGCAATGCGATTCATCTTCACTTGTTGCGCGGCCTGCCGCTGCAAACTGTAAGCCACGCCATCGGCAAGCACCGCCGCCAACTGGTCGTCACTGCTCAGCCGTTCAACTGCCTGCCTTGAAATCAGCACCGCCCCATCCAGCAGGTTGATATTTCCTCTCAACTTGTTGTCTTCGATCGCGAAAAACCGGAAGTGAATCTTCGATGGATCGTCGTCCGCCATCTCCCGCTGATACTCCGGAACCACCGCCATGCCAATGCGATGCACCCGATCTTGCAGCGGCTGATCGGCGGCCATCGTATGCGAGCGGCCAAGTCCGACCTTCAGTTCCTGATCCTCCTGAAGTGACGCGCCGTCGGTCGGCGCAGCAGGGGTGCCCTTGCCCTCGCTGATTAGCGCGTTATCTGACGATCCGGCGGGACGCGTTTGAACGGTACGGACCTCAAGCCCCTTCACAGCCTTGAACTTCGTGGGTTTGGCCGGGATGAAATGCGCCTTCGTGGCTTCGATAACTCCATCCTTGTCACGCTTCCCGCTGAAGCTGACCCAGGTGTTCGCGGCGACGTCGTCGAGCGAATCCAGGTCGCCGTAGAAGGAGACCTTCGTATCCGGCGTTATGCGAATCCGATAGCCATCGGCATCGAAAACCGGGTCGTCCCCCGGCGAGAGAACGCGCGTGATCACACCGAGGCCGGACAGATTTTCGTGCCACTGGTAGTGGACCAGAACCGTTGTGGCCATGATCGGCCCCATCGTATAGGCCTCTTTGCCGGCTACCTGAACATAGATGCCCACCCGCAACTCGTCGCGCAGTGGGCCTTTAGTCGAGGTGGCAAATGAGCCCATCAGCCCGAATTCTGTCGCGGGGGAAATGGTGAACCAGCGACCGCTCACCTCAAAGCTCGCGGGCTGGCGAACCATGCTGATGTACCCCTCGATGGGATAGGTCTGGGCGAGGACTGGGATGGAGAGAACTGCGAGAAACAGAGCGGCAAGCAGACGGGAGAACCGAGAGGTGATGTGCACTAAAAACTCCGTTTGATTTGTCGAAGGAAGTATAGCCGACGGCGACCTGCGTTTGCTGCCCGAGAACGAAGCATCTATCGGTGCGGCGCTGGGCTCGGCCGGTGCCAGCTTCGTGTCGACGCTGAAACCAAACGCTACTGCTCCGCGGCGATCCCCTGGCCTGCCAGCGCGCCCGCATCGTCTTTCTTGTACTGCAGGTTCAGGATTCCCAACTGATAGCCGCCAAGGCTGGGGTACTTAAGCGAATTGAGATCTTTGGGAAGGTGCTTTGGCGTCACCAGGCGCCAGGCTTCCGGCGCTTGCCATGGGTCGTAGCCGGCATCCTTCAGCAGTGCCAGCGCCACGCGGCCGCGCTGCTCCTCCATCGCTGTCAGAACCGTGCTTCCACTCTCCGAGTTTTCTGCGATGGCGATAAAGAACATCGGCGGAAAGGTGGCGATTGCAATATCCCCCGCAATCTGAATGCCGATCTCTTTCCGCATCTCGGCGATGGTCCGCGCCGCCTGCCGCTGCAAGTTGTAGGCAACGCCATCCGCAAGCACTGCAGCCAACTGATCGTCGTTCTTCAGGCGGGCGAACACCTGCCTGGGAATGAGCACCGCGCCATCGAGCAGGCATATCTCAGAACGCGTCTTGGCGTCGTCCACCGCATAAAAGCGGAAGTGAATCTTTGCAGGATCGCCATCGGCCATCTCCCGCTGGTACTTCGGAACCAGCGCCATCCCGATGCGATGTATTCTCTGCTGCAGATCCTGGTCCGCCGGTATCGTCTTCCAATTGCCGAACAGGCCGATCTTAACCTTCTGGTCCTCAGTCAATGCGGCGCCGTCTGCAGACGAACTGATCGTTCCGGCCCCGCGAGCGGTTTGATCATTGCCCGTCGCATCTGCGGGCTTCAGCCGGACGGTGTTTACCTCAAGCCCTGGCACAATTGCAAACTTCGTCTTCCTTGCGGGCAGGAACTGGACCTTCGACGCTTCGAGAACTCCATCCTTGCCCCGCTTCCCCTCGTATTTGAGCCAGTTGTTCGTGCCCACATCGCGCAGGGAATGAAGGCTTCCTGCAAAGCTGATTTGAGTGCCTGGCGTGATCCGGATCTGATAGCCATCCGCTTGAAACAAGGGCTCTGGCGCACCGTCCGCAACGCCATCAATTACCGCCAGCCCGTTAAGCTTCTTGTTCCAGTCTTCGCGAAAGAGCACCGTGCGCGCCGTTGCAGTCCTGGCGTGGTCGTTATACGGACCCAGAACCCAAACATAAGCTCCCACCGCAATGGCCCCCCGCAACGGACTGTCTGTTCGTGTCGTCTTATCCTTTTCCAGTCCAAATGTTGTTTCGGGGCTGAGCGCTACACGCGCCCCATTCACATCGAATCCGGCGGGTAACCGCAACGCAGTGATATAACCCTCTACCGCAACACCGCGCATCTCCTGTGCGCAAGCGATCGGCGCAGTCCCAACCGCGTTGAATGCAAGAATCGCGAATACGATCGGCCCCACGAGCGGTTTGCGACGCACGAAGAAAAGACCCCAACCGACCATCTGCTTTCTCCCATTTGTGGTTCGAGGCGAGTATAGCCCAGGGCACTGCGGCCCTGCGGTAATCTGCTGGCGCCTTCTACTTCAAGAGCAATGCGTCGACCTTTTCCCTGCTAACTCCGCGCAGCAGAAACACCTTACTCCGCGATAGCTCGCCGCTCACTAACTCGACTTTACTTTTCGGCACCCCAAGAGAATCCGCGAGGAATTCGATCAGCGCGGCGTTGGCCCGGCCTTCGATGGGTGGTGCGTGGACCTGGATCTTGAGCTGGGCAGTGTCGCCGTCGCCGTAGATGCCTGCAATCGCCGTCTTCTTCGCGCCGGGTTGCGCGCGAACTGCAAGCGTGACGCCGGCCGGCACGGCCCTCAGCCAAGCCGCCGAGTTGCTCATTCCCCCGGCTCCTCTGGATAAGCCTTCATCTGCGCGGCCATCGGCGGCCGCTTGCCGAACAGAGCTGTGCCAATCCGCACACGCGTCGCGCCTTCCGCAATCGCAAGCTCAAAGTCCCCGCTCATCCCCATCGACAACACCGGCAGATTCAGCCTTGGATACGCCGCCGCCCACTTCTCTCTCCATGCGTGCAGGCTGCGAAAACATTCCCGCGTCACATCTTCGGCGACGCCCCACGGCGCAATGGTCATCAGGCCCTGCGCATGCAGATTCTCGAGATCCGGCAAACGCTCAAGCAACGCAGCCGCCTCCGCCGACTCCGGGTCCAGGCCGGCTTTGGTCTCTTCCGGACTGAGCTTGACCTCGATCAGGACGGGAAGCCGCTTGCCCAGCTTTCCAGCCGCCTCGTTCAACCGCTCGGCCAGCCGCAGCGAGTCCACCGAGTCCACCGCGTCAAAGAGCTCCGCCGCGCGCGCCGCTTTGTTCGTCTGCAAATGCCCAATCAAGTGCACGAGGATTGGCTCATCCGCGGCGGCGTTGCTTCCCTCCGCACGCCATCCTGCAATTCCGGGCGCCTTCGTCTGAAACTCCTGTACGCGATTCTCGCCAAACAACCGCAGCCCCAGCTCGGCGGCCTCGACAATAGCCTCCGCGGGGAACGTCTTCGAGACGGCCATCAGCTCGACTTCGCCGCGCACGCGCCCCGCCCGCCTGCACGCCGCCGCAATCGCATCCTCAATCCGTTCCAGGTTTTCGGCCAGTGCAGTCATTTCGTCCTTACGCATCTTCGGGTCTAAAGACAACTCGTAACACTCGACTCGTGTCTAATCGGAGAATGTGGACAGTAATCCTGCTCATCCTCTCCAACATCTTCATGACCTTTGCCTGGTACGGGCATCTCAAGTTCCGGCAAGAGGCGCTGTGGAAGGTCATCCTCGTCAGTTGGGGCATCGCCTTCTTTGAGTATCTGCTCCAGGTCCCAGCCAACCGCATCGGTGCTGCGCGGTTCTCTCCCGTCCAGCTCAAGGTCATGCAGGAGATCATCACCATCTCAGTCTTCGCGGTCTTCACAACACTCTACTTCGGCTCGCACCTGCGCTGGAACCACGCCGCAGCCGCTGTGTGCCTGGTCGGCGCCGCCTTCTTCGTCTTCCACAACTGGTAGTCGTTCAGCGTCATCTCTTCTTTGGAATGTCGTAGTCATGGAAGTCAAGATATGTGAAAGGCCCGACCGCTACGGATGACCGACCTACGTCTAACGCGAATTTTATCCGCATGAACCAGAACTTCCCTACGTGATTCAACGGAACACTGAAGAGCGCGTCTTTACCTGGCTGAACGTGAAGCACACCGGAAACCTCGAACTCATATCCACTCGGCTTCTGCTTGAGAGCTCTTTCTCGATCTCGGTCTTCCTGTTCGGCGGCCGCAAGCTCACTATCGGAGAGGATCTGGAGCATAGGTTCCACCGGCACGACTTCGTCCTCAAGAGTTGACCCCGGCTCGCCCTCCGGCGCCGATGAAGCTCGCAGGACTAAAGGGATGCGGCAATTGTTGACGACACGAAGCCAGAGCCCCTCCGACCCCCCTCCTTTTCCTGCTGGTTTCCTTGGTCCAATGTGGTCAAAAACCAGATAGGCAAAAGGTTTGGACTGGTCAATCACGAAACTGTCCCGCAAGCTCTGCGCCAGAAGACCGGGGGATAGGAGCAATAAGAACGCAACGAGCCGTGCCATTCGATCCTCCCGCCTACCCATCAATCACGCTGCATGCAACGCCACGCAGTGCCTCAGTGCCCGAACTCTTCCAGGTACTTCTCCGCCTCGAGCGCCGCCATGCAGCCCGACCCTGCCGCAGTGATCGCCTGCCGGTAGCGCCTGTCCTGCACGTCGCCGCANNGGCAGCTCGTCCACATCGCCGGTCTGCGCATGCTTCAGGCGCAGGCCGCGAACTTCCTTCTCTTCCACGCCCAGCACCTCTTCCACCAGGGTGTTGGTGCGGAGTGCGATATTGGGATGCGCCATGGCGCGCTCCAGCATGATCTTGGAAGCGCGGAACTGGTCGCGCCGATGCAGCAGCGTCACCTT
>PMXB01000045.1 GCA_003165935.1 Acidobacteriaceae bacterium
ATGAGCTGCCAGATTTGCGTTGAAGTATGCCCGTTTGAAGCGATCAAGATGGACACAGAGTTTGAGCTGAGCACGACGGACCGTTTCGGCGGGTTGCTTTATGACCGCAAGGAACTGGCCAAGTCGAACGAGCATTATCACAAGATTCATCCGACAGAGGCGGCCGAGGTGGATGCGCGGCTGGCTGAGGAGAAGTCCAAGGCAGAAGCCAAGGCGAAGGCTGCAGCCGAAGCGGCGGCGGCCAAGGCAGCTGCTGCGGCAGTTGCAGAGCCGTCCAGAGCAGATACCAAAACACCAGGGGAGAGCAAGGCATGATCAAGAACGCCGATCAGATATTCGTCCTCCTCCAGCACTGGATCATGAGTTTCTTTCCCAGCGTATTGCAGCCGATTGTCGGTGTACTGCTCGCGGTGGTCACGATCATCTGCGTCTTTCCGGCGTTGTTTGCAATAGCGGTCCTGCTCGAACGCAAAGGCCTGGGCCGCATGCAGAACCGCTTCGGCCCCAACCGCGTTGGCCCGCTGGGAATCCTTCAGCCCGTAGCCGATGGACTCAAATCGCTCACCAAGGAAGACATCGTTCCCACCAGCGCCGATGCTGTGGTTCACTTCCTCGCACCGGTGTTCCTCGTTGTGGTGGTTTTCATGGGCTACGCCGTTTTGCCCATGGGGCGGAACATGACGCTGGTCAACATGGACGCGGGCCTGCTGTTCTTCTTTGCCATGGGCGCGTCGACGGAACTCTCGGTCTTCATGGCCGGCTGGTCGAGCCGCAACAAGTATTCGCTGCTTGGCGCGATGCGTGCCGTTGCGCAGATGATCAGCTATGAGGTGCCACTGCTTCTTTCCAGCCTGGTGGTCGTAATGATGACCGGCTCAATGAACCTGGGCCGAATTGTTGACGCGCAGAACCAGTACAGCTGGGGCCTCCCGCACTGGTACATTTTCACGCCATGGGGCTTTGCGGCATTCCTGTTATATGCAATCGCTACAACCGCAGAGAGCAATCGATCGCCATTCGATTTGCCTGAAGGAGAATCGGAACTGGTTGCCGGCTACTTTACGGAGTACTCCGGCTTCAAATTCGCACTGTTCTTTCTCGGCGAGTATGTAGGCATGCTCTCGGTGTCTGGCCTGGGAACGACCCTGTTCCTTGGCGGCTGGTCGGCGCCATTCTCGTTCCTCACCTGGGTGCCGTCCTGGATCTGGTTCTTTGGCAAGGTGATGATGTCGATCTGTGTTTTTATCTGGCTGCGCGGCACACTGCCACGCATGCGCCAGGACCAGTTGATGAATTTTGCGTGGAAGTTCGTGCTGCCACTGTCACTATTGAATGTGTTTGTTGCGGCCTTGTGGCGGTTTCTGGGCGACGGATGGGCGCGCTGGGGCGTCTGCTCGGCGATTCTGTTGGTTGCTTACTTTGTGATGGCCAAGGTCGGCATGAAGAGCGAACACTTTGGGCCAAGGAGCTACCGGTATGCGGAGTAAAAATTGCGGGTGCCGGCAATGACGATCGTCTTTTATGTGATTGCCGCGATTACGGTCGCAGGCGCGCTGGCCGCGATGCTGTTGAAGAACACGGTGCATTGCGCGCTGGCGCTTACAGTGGCGTTTGCGGGGCTGGCGATTCAGTTTCTTGAGCTCGACGCCCAGTTCGCCGGCTTCGCACAGATTCTTGTCTATATTGGCGCGGTTGCGATCCTTGTTGTGTTTGCCATTTTGCTGACGCGCGGATCGGAGACGCCCAAAGAAGGTGTATTCAGCAAGACATGGCTTGCCGGCCTGGCGATTGCGGCGATGGTCTTTGCGGTGCTGAGTTGGGCAGTGTTGAACAGCACGAGTTCGTTGCCTGGCGATTCACCCAAGCCCACAGTGAGTGTGCTCGAAATCGGAAACGCTCTGATGGGCCGTTATGTGCTTCCGCTTGAGATTGTCGCTGTGCTGCTGACTTCGGCGTTGATTGGTGCGGTGATCGTGGCCAAGCATGAGAAGGGAAGTGCGAAGTGATGGGCCATGTCACGGCTCTCCAGGGGTACTTGCTGTTGGCTGCATTACTGTTTGCAATCGGGCTGGCTGGTGCGCTTACGCGGCGTAACGCGATCCTCGTGCTTATCGGGATTGAGCTGATGCTGAATGCGGCCAACCTGAACCTGATCGCGTTCTGGCGTTACGGGCCGCATCCCGAGGCGCTTACGGGAATGATGTTTGCTATCTTTTCCATCGCAGTGGCTGCGGCTGAGGCAGCCGTGGGACTTGGATTGGTGATTCACATTTATCGGTTTACGCAGACCACGGACCTTGACCAGATGAACAGGATGAAGGGGTGAGAAGTTGATGCAAGCGACAATTTCGTTCACTCCGCAAGTAGGGGCATCAGCCATCACGCAGCTCTTGTGGCTGATTCCCGCGGTGCCTGTTGTGGCCTCGGGCGTGATCGCGCTGCTCAAGCAGCCGAAGCGCAAGACGGCGGCTACGCTGGCCATCGGCTCGCTCGGCTTCTCGCTTTTGTTGGCGCTCATTGCATTCGGGCATGTAGTTTCGGGCTGGTCACATGGCAATGCTGTTCGCGAGACCGTCAACTTCAGCTGGATCCGCGTGGGCACGACCAACATCGACCTTGGGTGGGTGCTTGATCCGCTGTCGGCCGCGATGCTGGTGATGGTCTGCTTTGTGGGCCTGCTCATCTTCATCTACTCCACCGGATACATGGCCCACGATGAGAACTTCACCCGGTTCTTCTGCTTCCTGAGCCTCTTTGCCGGAGCGATGCTGGGCGTGGTGATTGCCAACTCGCTACTGCTCCTGTTCATGTGCTGGGAGTTGGTCGGGCTCACTTCATATCTGCTGATCGGCTTCTGGTATTACAAGCCGGCGGCTGCGGCGGCAGCAAAGAAAGCATTCCTCACCACTCGTGTCGGCGACATCTTCTTCCTGCTTGGAATGGTCTGGCTGGCCAGCGGAACAGGCACGTTGCTCTTCTACAACAATGGCGGCGGGTCGATGGAGGCCGGGGCACTTGCGAGTTTGCTCGGCCAGCACGCGGCATGGGGATTGACGGCTGCAGGAGCGATTGGGCTGCTGATCTTCTGCGGCGCCGCCGGCAAGAGCGGCCAGTTTCCGCTGCATGTGTGGCTTCCAGATGCGATGGAGGGCCCCACGCCTGTCTCTGCGCTGATTCACGCGGCAACGATGGTGGCTGCCGGCGTCTATCTGATCGCGCGGGTCTATCCACTGATGGCTGCAGGTTCGCTCCTGGGTGGATCGACGACGGCTCTCACGGTGGTTACCTGGGTTGGGGCGTTTACCGCGGTGTTCGCGGCTCTCATCGCAATTGCACAGGACGACATCAAGCGCATTCTTGCTTATTCGACGATCTCGCAGTTGGGCTACATGATGGCGGGACTTGGCATGGGCGGCGTGGCAGTGGGCATGTTCCACTTGATCACTCACGCCTTTTTCAAGGCGCTGCTCTTCATGGGCGCGGGCTCGGTGATCCATGGCTGTCACGAGGAGCAGAACATTCGCAAGATGGGCGGTCTGAAGTCGGACATGCCGCTGACGTTCGTTACCTATGCAGCCGGTATGCTGGCTCTTTGCGGTGTGCCGATATTTGCAGGGTTTTGGTCGAAGGACGGAATCCTTGAAGCCGGTTCGCATTGGAGCGTTTCGAAGGGGCCAGTGGCGCTTCTCGTCTTCGGCGCAATGCTAACAGCTTTCTACATGACGCGGCAGGTGGTTTACGTTTTCTTCGGCCATTGGCGCGGTCATAAGCCCGCGCATGAAAGCCCGGCGGTAATGACGATTCCGCTGGCTATCCTGGCCTTCTTCGCATTTGTGCTCGGACTGTTCGGTACGCCGGCGTGGCCGTGGTTCCAAGGCTTCGTTAGCGGACGTGAAGCCCCTCTCGAGATTAGAGGCTTGTTTGAATCCAATGTTCTTCTCGTGATGGGGGAGTCAATCGGTTTCGTTTTCGTCGGTATAGTTCTAGCCTGGTGGCTCTACGGGGGGAAGTCGCCCAAGCCGGACACGCCCGATGTACTCGAGAAGGCCGCGCCACTGCCCTGGGCCTGGCTGCGGAACCGGCTCTACATTGATGAAATCTACGGCGTGACGTTGATCGCGTTTTATGCATGGTGGGCGCGCGTGGCCGACTGGTGCGACCGCCGTGTTTGGGGCGGGGCGGTGAGCGGCGTGGCAATTATTTTCCGCGGCTGGGCACAGCTGAATCGATTGCTTGACGCGAATGTTGTGGACGGAACGTTTGACAAGGGCTGCGAAGAGCTCTCGACGGGCGGTGGACTGTTGTCGAGGGTTCAGAGTGGTCAGGTCCAGGCATATCTTCGCTGGCTCGCATTTGCGGTGGTAGTGCTTGCGGTGATCCTGATCTGGAGCAGCCGCGCATGAGCATACCTCACGTATTGACGCTGATGACCGTGCTGCCCGTTGTGGGCGCCGCAATCGCACTTTTTGTGGGCAGACATGCGCGCCTGGTTGCACTCGCTGCCACACTGGCCAGCCTCGCGCTTTCTGTTTATGTGTGGATGCATCTGCCTGCGGGCGGCGGCATGGGCATGGTGGAGCGCGCTGCATGGGCGCCTTCTCTGGGAATTGAGTACCATCTGGGCGTCGATGGACTTGGCGCGTTGATGTTGGTTCTCTCTGCAATCGTTGCGCTGATGAGTGTGGACGCGGCGCATCGCGTGCATCATCAACCGGGCCTCTACTTCGCGCTGGTTCTGCTGCTTGAGGCCGGGCTTTTCGGCACATTCACGGCGCTCAATTTCTTTCACTGGTTCATGTTCTGGGAGCTAAGCCTGATCCCTGCGTTCTTTCTGATCAAGCTGTGGGGCGGGGCAAAACGCGGCCCGGCAGCTACGCAGTTTTTTGTTTACACGATGGTTGGATCGGTGGCCCTGCTGGTGTCGATGCTGGCTGTTTTCCTTTCGACCGGCAGCATGGACTTCCAGCACCTGACATTCCTGGCTACNNGGTGGGCCGGTGATGATGTGGCTGGCTGCGGGAGCGCTGCTGGGCTTTGCCGTCAAGGTCCCCCTGTTTCCGTTCCACACATGGCTGCCTGCCGCATACGCGGAGGCTCCTTCGCCGGTGACCATGCTACTGACAGGCGCCATGTCGAAGATGGGCGTTTACGGGCTGCTGAGGATAGCGGTGCCTTTGTTCGGAGTGCAGATCGCCGCGATGCGAACGCCGTTGCTTGCGCTGGCTGTGGCGACCGTGGTGATGGGCGCATGGGCGGCGGTGCAGCAGAAGGATTTGAAGCGTGTCTTCGCCTACTCCAGCGTGAACCACCTGGGCTACTGTTTGCTGGGCATCTTCGCATTGGCGTTGCCTGTCGCAGCGGGCGATGTGAGCGCACAGGCCAGCCAGGCCGCTGCACTCAACGGCGTCATCCTGCAGATGTTCAATCATGGCCTGACGGCGGCGGCGCTCTTCTGGTTTGTCGCGATGCTTCAGATGCGTACGGGCGGCCATCGCGGCATCGATGACTTCGGTGGCCTGCGCAAGCCTGCGCCCGTGCTGGCCGGTTTGATGGGGATCGCGCTGTTCAGTTCGCTGGGACTGCCCGGGTTGAATGGCTTCGTCGGTGAGTTTCTCATCTTCCGTGGCGTCTTTCCGCTGGCGTGGGTGGCAGCGACTGTTTCGATCCTTGGCCTGCTGGTGACCGCGGCAGTGATCCTTACCGTGATCCAGAAGGTCTTCTCCGGACCGACCCCGGAGCACTGCGGGAAGTTTCCCGATCTCGATCATGGCGAGCGGATTGCGCTTGCGCCAGTGATCGGCCTGATGTTCTTGCTCGGTATCATGCCGCAGCTAATTGTGGACAGTGTGAACCCAACGGTTCTGAACTTGCTGTCGCACTGGAGATTTTAGATGTTGGCGTGGACGATTTATATCTCGTTTGCCGGCGCGCTGCTTGAGGCTCTGATGCCCAAGAGCAAGAACTCGCTTGCCCGGTGGTTTGCTTTGTTGGTCGCGGTTGCTGGACTTGCGATTGGGGTACAAGGATTCTTTTCGAGCATTGGCCAGGGCAGAGTGACGATTGTCGATCTGCC
>PMXB01000327.1 GCA_003165935.1 Acidobacteriaceae bacterium
AAGAGCGTGGTGACGGCGAACAAAAAGCTGATCGCATTTCACGGCATCGAATTGGAGCAGATTGCCGCGGCGAAGGGCGGGCACTTGAAGTACGGCGCGGCGGTGGCCGGCGGAATTCCGGTGATTCCGGGGCTGGAACAGGGACTGGCCGGTGACCGCATTGAGCGGATCGAGGGGATTCTGAATGGGACGTGCAACTTCATCCTCAGCAAGATGGAGGGTGGGGCGGACTACGCTGCGGTTCTGGTGGAAGCACAGGCCAAGGGCTATGCCGAGGCTGACCCCACGGAAGATGTCGGCGGGTTCGACGCGCGGGCGAAGCTNNAGGCCGATCACGGCTGTATCTGCTGTGGACTTCAGCTATGCGCACGACCTGGGATGCACGATCAGGCAGGTGGCGCGTGCGGAGCGGACGAACGGCGAAGTGGCGGCGACCGTGGGCCCGATGCTGGTAGATAAGCGCTCGCCGATGGCGTGGTCGCGCGGTACCGAGAACATGGTGATCCTGACGGGGCACTATGGCGGGGACGTGGTGTTTTCGGGGCACGGAGCGGGCGGGCATCCGACAGCGGTGGCGGTGGTGAGCGACCTGCTGGCGCTGGCGCACGGTTCACGGCGGGTGGAGATTCCGTCGGCACCGGCGCAGTTGAGCGCGGAGTTTGAAGTGCCGCACTTTATTCGATTCACGGTGGCCGACCGGCCGGGGATTGTGGCGGAGATTACCGGAGCGTTGGCGCACGAGAAGATCAACATCCGCGCGATCGTGCAGAAGCCGGGCTATCCTGCCGAGGCGCTGCCCTTTGTGGTGACTGTTGAGCCGTGCAAATCGTCGGCGCTGAAGCGGGCGCTCGAAGGGATCAAGAAACAGGACTACATGATTGGCGAGCCGCTGGATTTGCAGATGCTGGAATAGCGGGGTTCAGGGGTCAGGGTTCAGGAATACAGCGATTTGAGGCAAAGTGGCGGGGCGCGGAGGTCGAGGATGATTGATTCGATTTATCGGTGTGAGATTTGCGGGGACGAGAGCCAGAATCCGCAGAAGTGGATCGTGATTCAGTGCAACAGTACGCAACTGACGGTGTTCAAGTGGACGAAAGAAGCTGCGGAAGCGCCGGGGGCGCGGCACTATTGCGGCGAAGCGCACGCGCAGGTTTATATCAGCCGGTGGCTTGAGGCGTTGTGCGGATAAGGGTCAGAGGCAATCGTCGAACTTATGGTCGATGGTGATTGCCTTCAGGCGGTCACTATTTGCTCTCGACCCCGGTGGGTACGTGTCAAATTGGAAGGCAATATAGACTTTATTCTCGCTGCAATACCAAGGCGCTTCTTCGTTCCCGAGCAGCACAAAGTCGGAAGAGCCATTCGGTTCGTCGTCGACGCAGCATAATGGCCCAAACTGGATGCGCCTCGATTGAAGATAGCTTTCAACGTCCTCCCTTTTGGCGGCTGAATGCAGATCGTTCCGATATTGTTGGAGTGCCGACTGATATCCAAAATCACGCTTGCGCTGGGCGTTCTGCCGCGACCAGGAAAGCGCGGCAAATCCTGCAGACAACACGCAAACGACGATCGCGAAGATCAATAGGGATGAGCGCCAACGCTTTTTCATATCGGCTCCGCAGAATGGTCTACGCTTGATCGGGGAATTGAGTTCCCGATCGAAAGGGTTGCCGTCTCGATGCGGGCTAGGGCTGAACCGGGGCGGGGCCGGTGGATTCGCGGATGACGAGTTCGGGGGCCATGACGACTTCTGAGGGGTAATCCAACTCGCGGTTGGCGATGCGCTCAAGCAGGATCTGCGCGCCGCGCTTGCCCATCTCGGCCAAGGGCTGGCGCACGGTGGTGAGCGAGGGCGTGGCGTAGGCGGCGGATTGAATGTCGTCGAAGCCGACCACAGAGACATCCTGCGGGACAGAGAGGCCGGCATCTTTGAGGGCGCGGACAGCACCGATGGCGGCGATGTCGTTGAAGCAGAAGATGGCGGTGAAGTCGCGCGTCTTCTCGAGCAGCGCCTGCATGGGCTTGTAGCCGATCTCGGGCGCCATGGGGTGGTAGCCGTCCTTCATCGACCATCCGGCTGCGTCGATGCGGATAACCAGCGAGTGGTCGAGCTTGAGGCCGATCTCTTTGGCGACCAATTGGATGGACTGCCAGCGGAACTCGGAGTCGGGAATGGCTTCAGGGCCGCGCATAAAGGCTATGCGGCGATGGCCGAGATCGTAGAGGTGGACCAGGGCCAGCTCGACTGCAAGATGGTGATCGAGCACGACGTTGGTGACGTTTTTGACGGCGCTGTGGGAGGAGATGGCCACCACTGGCAATGGAACGTCAAGGTGGTCCGAAGGGGTATTGAGCAGCAGAAAGCCGTCAATGGCGCGCTCGATGAGCATGCGTGGATACTTCTCGAGGAGCTCGTCGTTCCAGTCGTGGCAGGCGGTGAAGTAGAAGTAGTGGGCTGCGGACAGCTCCTGCACAACGCCACTCATCACGCGGGTGAAGTAGCCCTCGGATAGGTCAGGCGCAAGCACGCCCACGCTCATTGAGCGGCTCTGGCGCAGGGAGCGGGCAAAGTAGTTGGGGCGGTAGTTGAGCTGCTTGGCCGCGGCGACGACGCGGTCGCGCGTTTCCTGGGGGATGGACTTGGCGGAGGGAGAGTTGTTCAGGACCAGGGAGACAGTCGTCTGGGATAGCCCAAGGTGTTCAGCGAGCATTCGAAGATTGACGTGTCCTGGTGGCGTAGAAATCTTGCCCTTAGCCATGTTGGAGTTGTAACACGTTTAATTCATGAGAGGACATCAAAAAGGCGCAAATGAATCGATTTTGTCCAACGTTCCCATGGGAGGGAGCCTGGGGTGAATCGGTAAATGGAATTGAGTTCTATGGCGGGCTTTGGGCCGCGAGTCAGGGTACGTGGATTTTGTTGACGCCAGGGTGGAGCGGGTAGGTCCGGCCGTTGACATGGAATGTTCCGGTCAACTTGCCGGGGAGGGTGATGCCGGCGTCGATGGCGGAGCCGTTGCGGTGGTAGTCCACGGCGATGAGGCCCTGCGGGTGGGGGAACTGGGCGGTGAGCGAGGGCAGGTCGCCGAGGTGGGGCGCGATGCGGACGGTGGCGAAGCCGGGGCTGGCCGGCTCAATGCCTGCGACGAGGGTGAGCAGGTCGTAGATGGGGTGGGCGCTCCAGGCATGGGAGTCAGAGCGGGTTTCTCCGGGGGTCTCGGGCCAGGTGGAGAAGTGGAGCGGGAGGAGCTTGCGCCAGGGGGCGATGGAAGCCAGGTATTGGTCAGCGAGACCAGTGTGGTCGAGTGCTCTGCCAAGATAGAAGCGGAAGTAATAAGAGGCAGACAGGACGCCGTCGGGGGTGGTTCCGGGATCGATTGAAAGGATGCGCTTGAGGACATCGGCCTGGCGATCGCGGGGGATGACGTCGTAGAGGACGGCGAGGATGTTGGCCTGTTGGGAGAAGTTTTTGAGGTCTGGGTTGTCGGCAAGGAGGTTGCGCTGGGTGCTCCAGCATTCGCGGGCGATTTCGGTGCGGACGCTTTGGGCCTGGTTGCGATCGCGACGGCTAAGGACCGGATCGCCGAGGGCAATCTCAAGGTCGGCGGCCTGGTCGAGCGCGCCGAGGTAGTGGAGTGAGGTAACGCAGGAGACTCCGTTGGAGTCGTAGGTTGGGATTTCTCCCTTCGAGACCCAGTCGACGAAGCTCCACCCCGGTGTCTTGTGAAGGAGACCTGCGGGGTCGCGGTATTGTGCATACCAATCGAGGATGGCGCGGACGCCGTCCAGCTTTGAGCGGATCAGGCCGTCGGGGTCAGGACGATACATCCACCAGTCGTGGAGCACGCCAATGTAGATGAGCGAGAAGGTGGGGATGGACTGGAAGAGCGAGCTGGGGTAGCGGCTGTCGGTGATGCCTTCTGGGATGCGCGAGTCATCGAAGGCATCGATGGCCTGGCGTGCGATGCGGTCGTCGCCGGCGACGGTGTAGGAGATAAGCATCTGGATGCGGGTGTCGCCTAAATACTGGAGCTGCTCGTAGTAGGGCGTGTCCATGTAGGTCTCGTGGGCGTCGAGACGCGCGGTGCGCCAGCTGATCTCCCAGATTCTGTCGAGATCGGCGGCCAGGGTGGGATCGGATGCCGGACTGGTTGTGTTGAGTTTGGCGCGCTGCTCGAAGGGGTAGGCGGTGAAGTTGGCGGTGAGGGAATCGATGGTGAGGGGCTCGTCGGCGGTCTGGATGTCGAGGTCGAGATAACGCCAGGTGCGCCACCAAAGCGGCTCAAAGACGCGGTGTGCGCCGCCGTCGGGGAGGAAGCTGTCGGTGAGGCCGAGGGCGGCGCGGGGATGTTTGACGCCTTGTGCGTCGGTGTATTCCAGGGCGTCGCGATCGGCTTTCTGCTGTTTGTTGTCGTAAAGGGCTTCGGAGTAGGTGATGCGGATCTTCGCGCCATTGCCGCCGGAGACGGTGAGGCGTGGATAGGCGGTGGTGAGGGTTTTGCGGTCAAAGAGCAAATGAATGTGGTGTCCGGAATCTACCTTGAAAACTGAACTCGAGAGAACGTGTGGATCCAGCCCCGCGTTTGACGATGCGTCGCTCGCGCTCTCGGAACGATTTGTGTCTGCATCTGAAAGCCGGACCAATTCGCCCATTTCGGTAGTCTCGTACCTCATGTGCGGCAGCTGATCCGGCACGAGCCCCCAGGAATTGTCTCCGGTGACGCCGGCTGAGTGGGCTCCATTGGCAGGAAACATGCTATCGCGCATGGGGGAGGCGACCGGGACCCAGGCGGAGCCGACGGCGGTGGGGGATTGCCAGTCCCAGTCGTAGTGGGCAGCGTCGATCTCCTCGCCGGGGCCGGCGGCGAAGTAGGTTTTGAGAGTTACGGTTGAGCGGTCGAGCGGCCGCTGGCCGGGCTCGAGCTCAACCTGCCAGCCGTCTTTCGCATTGGCAGACCCGTTGACGCCTGTGCTTATCGAGTCGGGGCCGGCGGCTTCGCTTTCAAGGAGGAAGGCGGTGCGGTCGGAGATTTGGGCAAGCGGGGCGAGGACGCCGAAGTTCCAGACGGTGGCGGTAATGAGGTTTTCGCCGGGTTGGAGGAAGGGCGCGAGGTCAAAACGCTCGTAGCGCCAGTGGAGCAGATCGCCGCGGGCCGGGCCGTCGCCGACGCGTGCCCCATTGACATAGAGGATGAAGCGATTGTCTGCGCTGACGCGGACGGGGTAGGTGGCGGGCACGGCTGCGAGACTGAGCGCGCGCCGGAAGTGGAGGACGATGGGCTCGCGCAGCGGGGCGGTGGGGTGGGTGATCCAGGCGGCGTGCCAGGTGCGGGTGGACGGATCGGGAGCGGGTTGGGCCGCTGCTGTTTGCGACTGGGCCAGGCTTTGCGACGAAATTGACCCGAGGGCCAGGGCCAGGACAGAAAGATTTCGGCGCATGAGGATGGAAACGTTTCGATTCATGGGTATCGACCTATATTGAGGACAGACAAGCTTACCCGAAACAGGCAATTGCGGGGGGAGAGCGTTGGTCCCTAATGGAAAAAAACGAGCAAGAGAATCAGAATTGGGCGAGATTCCCCAGAATCAACGGGCGGAGGCAGTTGCGGGCCAGATTTCCTTCTTGTATGCACTTGATTTTGCAGCCCTGTAACCTTCTATTCACATATCCCCGGTAGCGTAAGTCGTGGTGAGTTCCCACGTGCCCGATATTCCAGCATCCCAGTCCACAACTGAGCACGAGGTGCCGACCGCGGGAGCGGGCGACGCCCAGATGCAGGCAGTGCCGGTTGAAGTGCCCGTTGCAGAGGCCTCCGCGATTCGCCGATTCCTCCTGTCGCGAGGCAACTCTGCCATCGCGGATAGGGGCTTCCACTGGCTGATGGTGCTTTGTGCTCTGAGCATCTTCGGCATCGTAATCCTCATTGCCTACGAGCTGGTGCAGCGGTCACAGTTGGCCTGGGCAAAGTTCGGCCTGGGTTTCTTCTTTTCGGCGTTTACCGACCCGGATACGCATCAACCCATCTACTGGGACCCGGTCAACGGGCACTTCAGCGCGCTTCCTTTCCTCTACGGAACGGTTCTCTCCTCATTCCTGGCGCTGTTGTTCGCGGTTCCGCTGGCTATCGGTACGGCGGTCTTTTTGACCGAGATGTGTCCTCAGCGTCTGCGCGGCCCGCTGGCGTTTCTCACCGAACTGCTGGCGGCAATTCCGAGCGTGATCTACGGATTGTGGGCTGTGTTTGTGCTGGTGCCGATCCTGCGCGAGCATGTCAACCCGTTCCTCGTGAAGTCTCTTGGATGGACGACACTCTTCAACGATGACAATCCGACGGGTCTTGGCTATATGTCGGCGGGCGTCATCCTTGCCGTCATGATCTTGCCGATCATCTCGTCGTTGACTCGGGAAGTGATGAGCGCAGTGCCGGGCTCGCAGCGCGAGGCGGTTCTTGCACTAGGCGCAACGCGCTGGGAGATGATCCGCATTGCGGTTCTGCGCAACGCGCGCATCGGTATAGTGGGCGCTGTGATTCTGGGGCTGGGTCGCGCGCTGGGCGAGACGATGGCCGTGACCATGGTGATCGGCAACAGCACCGACCTGCCGGGATTGTTAAAGAACCATTCGCTGCTGGCAAACGGCAGTTCGATGGCCTCGGTAATTGCAAACCAGTTCAGTGAGGCTTCAGACGATCTGCATTTGAGCGCACTTATGGAGATCGGCCTGGCTCTGTTTATCGTGACTATTATTGTGAACGCGCTGGCGAGGCTGCTGGTGTGGATGGTGACGCGCGGAGCACCTGCACAGAGGAACTAAAAGCAGGGATTAGGGATTAGTGGTTAGGGATTAGGAAACGAAGCGGGAGATTGGATTGAGAACAGGGCAAAACAGTTTGCGGTCGAAGTACAGAGCGCTGATGGATGGCGTGGCCACGGGACTGGCGATTCTGTCGACGTTGCTGGTGGTCGTGCCGCTGATAGCGATCTTCATCTACCTGATCATCAAGGGCGCCAGTTCGCTGAGCATCAACTTCTTCACGCAGATTCCCAAGCCTGTGGGCGAAGACGGCGGGGGCATGGCCAACGCGATTGTCGGCTCGGGAATCCTGCTGGGCATCGGCAGCCTGATTGGTATTCCGATCGGAATTGCCGGAGGCATCTTTCTGGCTGAATTTGGGCGGGGCGGCAAGCTGGCCAACGCGATTCGTTTTACAGCCGACGTACTCAACGGCGTGCCCTCGATCGTGATGGGTATTGCGATCTACTCTCTGATCGTAGTGCCGACGCACCACTTCTCAGGATACTCAGGCGGCGTGGCGCTGGGCATCATGATGATTCCCACGGTCTGCCGCACCACGGAGGAGATGCTGCTGATGGTGCCGCACTCGGTGCGCGAAGCAGCGCTGGCGCTGGGCGTTCCTAATTGGCGCTCAGTATTGTCGATTACTTTGAAGACGGCTTCGCCGGGCGTGATTACGGGCTGCATGTTGGCGTTTGCGCGCGTGGCTGGAGAGACGGCGCCGCTGATCTTTACGGCATTTGGCAACTCGAACTGGACCGTGAATCCGAATGAGGCGATTGCGGCGTTGCCGCTGCAGATCTATGTGTATGCGCTGTCGCCCTACGATGAGTGGCACAAGCTGGCCTGGGCCGGATCGCTGGTGTTGATCGTTTTGATTGTGGCCGCGGTTTCACTGGTGCGCTATGTAACCAGCCGCGGCGTTTTGAAGGGAGCTAGCTAGTGGGAGTCGGCATTGAGGTATCGAACCTGAACGCGTGGTACGGGACGACACACACGTTGCAGGACATCAATTTGAATATCCCGGCCAACCAGGCTACCGCGCTGATCGGACCCTCCGGTTGCGGCAAGAGCACGTTTGTGCGCTGCCTGAACCGGATGCACGAGACCAACCCGATTGCGCGCGCGACGGGCACCATCAAGATTGGCGACCTGGACATTTACAAGGACGCCAAGCCGGTAGAGATTCGCCGCCGCGTGGGCATGGTGTTTCAGCGGCCCAATCCGTTTCCGACGATGTCGATTTACGACAACGTGATTGCGGGACTGAAACTGAACGGCTACAGCAATCGGCGGGTGCTAGATGACACGGTGGAACGTTCGCTGAAGAACTCGGCGCTGTGGGACGAGGTGAAGGACGACCTGAAGAAGAAGTCGGGCGCGAGCCTCTCAGGCGGCCAGCAGCAGCGGCTTTGCATAGCGCGCGCTCTTGCTGTGGATCCCGAGGTACTGCTGATGGACGAGCCGGCGTCGGCGCTCGATCCGGTTTCGACATCGAAGATCGAGGATCTGATCTTCCAACTAAAGACTCAGTACACAATCGTGATTGTGACGCATAATATGCAACAGGCCGCACGTGTGGCCGAGAAAACTGGTTTCTTCCTCAACGGCCGCATGGTGGAGTTCGATTCGACGCACAAGATCTTCACCAACCCAAGCGACAAGCGGACGGAAGATTACATNNACAGGCAGGTTTGGATGACACGCATTCGGTTTCAACAGAGTCTTGACGATCTGAAGGAAAAGCTACTGGTGATGGCCGGTTTGGCCGAACAGGCGATCCAGCGCGCCATCGAGGCCTATCGAGTGCGCGATCTGTCGATTTGCGATCTGGTGAGCCGAAGCGAGTTGGCGATCAACAGGCTTGAGCGGGATATCGACCAGGCCGCGCTCGACCTGCTGGCGATGGAGCAGCCGATGGCCATCGACCTTCGCTTCATCCTGAGCGTGATCCGCATTAACGCGGATCTGGAGCGCGTGGGCGACGCAGCCAAGAGCATCAGCGACCGGGTGCGCAGCATGGAGCAGATGGCAACGGTCGATCTGCCCGTCGACATTCCGAGAATGGCGACGCTGGCGGCGGACATGGTTCGCAAGAGCCTGCAGGCCTTTATCGAGGGAAATGCCGAGGTGGCGCGCAGCGTGCTAACGATGGATGATGCAGTGGACGCAATGAATCGCGCGGCCTACAAGGCGCTGACCAAGGTGATGGGGGAGCAGAGCCATCTTGCGCCGCAGGCGCTGAATGCGCTGATGATCAGCCGCAGCCTGGAGCGGGTGGCCGATCACGCGACCAACATTGCCGAGGACGTGATCTTCTGGGTGCAGGGAGCGGATGTTCGGCACCACAAGAGCGTCACGGGCGGGCGCGACCCGAATGCGGGACTTCCGCCTGCGCCCGCGGCCATTGAGGAAGCCAAGCCGGCAGCGGAGTAAAAACGGCAAGCAGAGGTTGGGATGGAGAAGTGCGCCTGGATGAGGGGCGCACTTTTGCTTTTTGGGTCAAGTGGGATGAGTCGCAGCGCCTGCCATGATTTGCAATGGGAAACATCCCTCAGTGGGTCAAGCCACCGCAACTCTTGCGGCGGTTGCGGCACCCTTCGACTTCGCTCAGGGCAGGCTCTGAAGTCGTGCCCTTTCAAAGCCACTGAACACCCGAGAGAAATCTACATTAGAGTTCCCACCAGTCGAGCGCGGCCATGCGCGGATAGTAGAGGCCGGCGCGGACGGCGGAGCCGGCGCCGTGCAGGTTGCGCAGGACGCGGGCGTAGGTCTCAAGCTGGCGCGCGTAGAGGGGGCGGAGAGCCGTAACGCCGGGGGTTGCGTCGGGTTGGGCAGAAGGCGCGTGCGCGGTTTTGTAGTCGACGATCCACCAGACTGACCCACCTTCAGAGCGCGGGGCTGGGCCGGCCTGGAAGAGGCGATCGATCTGGACAGAGTGGATGGTGCCGTCCAGAACGCCGGCCCAGCGGGTTTCGCTGGCGGCGCCGGGGTGAGGCGAGAGAATCCACTCGGCGTTGGGGTCGGTGGACGCTTCGAGCACGAGGCGCATGGCCTGGGAGGCGAGAGATTCAGCCTGCGCAGGGTCGACGCCGGCGGAACGAATGGCGGCAAGGATGCGCGGGGCAAACTGCTGGAGCGAGGTACGGGCGGAGGGCCAGTCAGACTCGGCGCGCAGACGGGCCAACTGTTGAAGCAGGCCGTGCACGGCGGTGCCGAGAGCGCGTGAGGTCAGGCCGCCTTCGTGGCGTGCGTAAAGCGGTGCGTTGGCGGGAGCGGAATCGACGGTGAGGAGCCGTTCTACCTCGAGCTGAGAGTCGCCGCCGACTGAGAAGTTGGCCGGAAGGCGGCGAAGGCGCGTGGGCTTCGGTCGCGAAGGCATTTGGAGGATGTTGGTGTCGGCCTGCGCGGCGAGAGAGGTGAGTTCGCCGGGCTGCTCGTCGCTTGAGAGTGTTGCTGATGAAAGCGCGGCGCCCTGCTCCTGCTTCCATGCGTTGAATTGCCGGCGGATCTCATCTTCGAGCGCGGGCCAGGCGGTGGCAAGAAGGCTGTTGGATGGCTCGGCGAGAGTGAGTGAGCCATCTTTGTCGGCCTTGTACCCTGGGCGCGCGAACAGGTGAAGTTCGTCGCGTGCACGCGTGGCGGCGACATAGAGAATGCGGCGTGATTCCTGCTGCTCGCGCGAGCGGCTTGCCTGATCGACAAATTCCTTGGCGGAGCCTTTGACGGATCCCTTGGACTGAATCGGCGCGATGAGGAATTCTGTAAGTTCGTCGCTGTTGAGCGAATCAGAATCGGGAGGAATTCCGCGTTCAAGCCAGGAGAGCATTTTAGCGTTGCTTTTTCGATCCTCCAACTGGAGATCGGGAACAACGACTACTTCGAACTCGAGGCCTTTGGACTTGTGGATAGTCATCAGCTGGACGCCAAAATCCGAATCGGCTTCAGGATCAGGCAAGGCGTTCAGGCCTTTGAGCGCGGCGTCGAGTGCTGGGCCGATCAGGTCCGCATCAGCATTTGGAAGTTGGTCGAGGCGCGCGAACAGGAGATCGACATTGGCGCGAGCGGTGGGGTTTACAGTTGCGTCACCGCCAAGCATGAGCCATATCTGTTGGAGCCAAGTGCCAAGCGCGGCCGAGGGCTGAGCGGCGCGAAGGGTGGGCGCGGCAGCGATGGAGTGGAGCACGCGCTGCGCCGCGGGTCGGCCTTCAGGGCTGAGCAGTTGGATGCGTTCCGCGAGGAGGTCGGGGATGGGGCGCGCGATGCGGTCGGGACCTGCTGGATCGGGCATCTCGGCAAGGATGGCGACGTCGGCGAGCGAGAGGCCGCACCACGGTGCGCGCAAAACTCCGAGCCACGCGACGCGGTCTTGCGGATTCAGCAGTGCGCGGGCGAGAGCGAGTACATCGAGAATTTCGGGGCGATCAGCGAGCCCTTCGAGCTCGATGGCGCGGAATGGAATCTTCGCATCGCGGAGGGCCTGTGCAATGGGGATCAACGAGTTCTTCACGCGAGCCAGGACGGCGATGCGGTATTTTTCATCCTTCGCTTTGAGCGCGTCGCGAAGTTCATGGATTCGTTGTATGTGGCTCTGAGCTATGGAGACCACCTGCTCGATTTGCAGTTGCTGAGCCTGTTGTCGGCTGAGCTTCGCTGCCGGAGAGGCCGCCTTGAACGGTGCAAGATGGGGAACGAACGCCAGATGGAGCGAGACCGACGGATCGATCGGGAAGGAATTCGTTCGATCTGGTACCGAAGGGGAAAAGTCGATGCCGCTGCCATCCTCTTCGGCAAAAATTCTTCCGAATTTCCCGTTGAGATCCGCGACAACGGGAGGCGCGGTGCGGAAGTTCGCGGTGAGCTGGACGAAGTCGAACTGGAGCGGCGGAGCGCCGGGGATTTCAAGGCCGAGGTCGCGTACGCGGAGAAAGAGCTCGGGTTCGGCGTTGCGGAAGAAGTAGATGGACTGCATGGGATCGCCGACGACAAAGCATGTTCGGCCAGTGCGATCGGGCCATGCTGCAACGAGCGAGGCAAGGAGCTGATGTTGGCGGCGGCTGGTGTCCTGAAATTCGTCTACGAGCAGATGGTGGATTCGGTCGGCGATCGCGATGGCAGCATCGGATGGCGATCCGTCGGGGTCGCGGAGGACGGACTGCGCAATTTGGGCAACCTCAGTGAAGTCGACCAAGGCATTCTCGGCAAAGATGATCTTGAGCTGGGCAGCGGCATGGCGTAGGAGAGTGAAGGAGGCGCGGACGATGTGCCACTCGTCGCCGGTATACGTGATGGGCGCAAAGGGGTGCTCGAGCTGGGAGCGAAGGAGTTCCCAGTCGGGAGCGCTTTCAAGCAGAAAGCTATGCATCCAGCGGTCACGATCAGAGAGCATGTCGACGAGCTGCTGTTCCAGGTCATTCCAGTTGTTGTCGCGCCAGCCGAGCAGATCGGCGATGGCTTCGCGGAGTGGGGCGTCGGCCTGGTCCATCGATTCCAAAGTGCGGCGGGCTGCCTGGCGATAGAGAAAATCGGGCGGCTGGGCGACGTTCAGGCCGCCGCCGAAGCTGGAAAGGAACGGCTGTTGCAAGGCCAGCTCGCGGCAGAATGAGTCGATGGTGGAGATGCGCAACTGAGCGGGGAGATCAAGAAGGTTCCAGCCAAGCGCCGCAGAGCGGCTCAAGGCTGCTTCAGCGAGTGGAGTTGGATTGATCTTGGCAAGCCCCGTGAGGATGCGGTTGCGCATTTCAGCGGCGGCTGCGTTGGTAAAAGTGATGGCGACAATCTGGCCCGGCTCCTCCACTTCGGCCAGCAGGCTCAGGAAGCGTTCGGTAAGCAGCGTAGTTTTTCCAGAACCGGCGGGTGCCTGGACGAGGATCGATCGCGTGGGGTCGAGGGCGCGATCGCGCTCTGCCTGGTCTTTGGGTACTGCCCTGGGCATATTGCTATTCATCGACAGCCCCTTCTGCTTCGGCGTCTTCATCGACGGGCTGGCGGTTCTCGATGATTCTGCAAAGGGCTTGCAAGCCGCAATCGTTACACGTATCGGGGTAGGCGCGCGGGTCAACGTCTGCGCGACCGGCAAGGAAATCGGCAGCGAGCTGTTGAATCTCCTTCCGCCATTCCGTGAGCTGTTCGGGCGTCAACGGGCGTTTGACGAGATTAGTATTTCCGCGGATTTTCGGAAGGAGTGTTGATTTAGCGTCGCCCACACAGCCGGCGAAGTCCCGTTTGTCGGGGCGGATTTTGGCGAAGACGAGGCCGCCCAAATGTCCATGAAGACTGGGCGCGAACACAGCGTAGAGGGGAAGTTGAACATCGTCGGGGCGGGGCGGATTCCAGGATTTGGGGTTCACGTCGCCGGTCTTGTAGTCGATGACGAGGAGACTATTGTCGGTGAGGCGATCGATACGGTCGAGGCGGAGGTTGAGCTCAAGACCGGCAATGGTGACAGCTGCGGAGACCTCGGTGCCTTCGACCTGGAACGACACCCGAGTCGACTCGAATTCGAGCCAGAGGGTGATTAAACCTGTGAGGCGATCCTGTTCGAGGGCGAGGTAGCGGGCGGGCATACGGTCGCGAACACCGGAGGGGAGCTTGTCACGGAAGACGTGCTGGACGTGGTCTGCAACGAAGGATGAGAGGCCGGAGTCGATTTTGGCGAGAAGTTCTGCAGAGGAGTGGATGCCCTGGGTTGGTCCTGCCCAGATGGAATGGAGCACGAAATGAAGCAACTGTCCGCGCTGGATTGGGGTCAGGCCAGCCTGGGCTGGCTCCCAGCTCTTTGCATCGAACCGTGCGGTTGCGAATGCCTTGAAGGGGCATTGGGACTGGGCAGTGAGGACAGCGGCGCCGCCATGGAGATGGCCACGCCGATAGGGAATGCGCGTGAGATCGTCCTTGAATTCGGCGACGGGATTTGCGGCGGACTCGGCGACAAGATCAGCTGGCAAGGGCATGGGCTCACCGGCAACATGGACGATTAAGCGCGAGGGCAGAGCTTCGACGCCCTCCCTTTGTCGCGTGCAACTGAAGCGGATCTCAGCGGCGGAGTGGAGAAGGCGGTTGGTGATGGTGTGCGCGAGGTCCCAGTCGAGCTGGGCCGTGGCGTGCGGCATGCCGAAGGCGCGCTGGACCTCGAGCGGGAGCAGCGGATGGGTAGAGCCGGTGGTGGGCCAGTTGTCTTCATTGACGCCGAGGAACCAGATGGCGTCGGCGGTGAGGCCGGCGGACTCGGCGGGGCCGGCGATCTGGATGGGCGCGTCGCGCGATTCGGGGGCGTACAGGGTTTGGTCGAGGGTGCGCACGAGGATCGAGACCCAGTCACTCCAGCGGATACGACTGCCATCGAAGCCAAGGGAGCCGGCAGAGTCGACGGCCTGGAGGAAGCGATGATGGGCCTGGAACTGGGCGCTCGAAAGCGGGTTAGCGCCGGGCCAGCCGAGATCCTGGAGGAGGCGCGGAATGAGGTCAGCCCACTCGATGGGGCTTTGCGGCTGGCGGTTAGCCTGGTTGAGGCGGGCCTGGGCCTTGTTGATGCGGGCGACCCACTCGGTTGGCAGGGCTGATGAGCGCGAGTCGGCGGAGCCGAGAAAGTCGCGAATCTTCCATTCGGGACGCTCGAGGCCGCGGCGGCGAAGGGCGCGCATGTGAGCCTGGAGGGCGGCGGTTTCCTGGTGGTTGGCGCAGGCGTGGCCAGAGGAGAGCAGCCAGTCGAGTTCGTTTTCGGCGATGGGGTCGGAGAGCCAGCGGAGCAGAAGGAAAGCGGCGCGGGGCAGGGGAATCTGGCTGAGCGGAACGCCGAGGGAGAACTCAAAGAGCGGCGAAACTGCGGGCGATGGCAGATGGCGGAAGAGGGCGCGCTCCAACTCTCCACGGCGGATTGATGCATCCTGGGTGAGGACGAGAATTCGCGCGGAAGGGTTGGCGGCGAGATGCTGCGCAGCCCACAGAGCGCATGCTTCAAATTCGGCCTGCTGATGTGCAGCGCGATGGAAGTGGATGGCAGCGGTGGAGTCGGTGGGCTTGAGTTCTTGAATTTCGCCCCAGGCGGCGAACAGGGCGCGCTGGGTGGGCGTGAGGCGATCGAAGCCGGCGAGCAGCAAGGGCGGGCGGTTGGCGGGCGAGCGTTCAAGGATGGGGATGATCTCAACGGGAAGACGAGCGGGGCTGAGGGTGCTCTTTTGGCGGCAAGCCTCGTCGAAGGTGGCCAGCCAGCGGCTGAAGGCTGCGGGGTCGTTGATCCAGCCGGTGCGGACGGACGTGCGGAGCTGTTGAGGCGCGTAGGCGCAGAGCAGGCTGTGAGCTTCCATGGCCAGGCGGGCCAGGCGGTGGAGCGGGCCGGGAAGAAGGGTTGCGGCCGAGACGCGGCTGGCGCTGGCGATGGAGGCCCAAAGCGACTGTTCCTGAATGGCGTTGAGGATGAGCCGGGGATCAGAAGAATGCTCGAGCCAGGCGGCCTGGATGAAGCTGTTGAAGTCAAGAATCTGAGGAGCGGGCCATGCGGTGAGATTCTCGCGCTGGCGGGTGCGATGGAAGTCCGACGTGATGGCACGGGCGGCGCGCTCGCTGGCCGCGACGACGAGGCCGCCCCGAGCTAGCCATGCGTCGATTTCTTGTTCGGACCCCATTCCAGCGTTATACGCTCGCGGGCTGAGGAAATGGGGGGTGGGGATCATATGGTGCACGGAGGATTGGGGCATGTTAATGAATGAAATAAGAGGCTGTAGATATCCCAGGTTAGCCGCAGAGGACGCGGCGAACCTGGGGCACCAGGGACGGGTTGTCAGGGGCAAATTAAACTGGATGGATGATGCGGCGTTTTTTTGTTGCTTTCGGAATTGCGATGATGCTGGTGGGATGCCACTCCGGGCTGAAGAGCGCGCCCGGGGCGAGCGGCGGGAAGAACTTCAAGACCTACAAACTGCGCGGCAAGGTGGTGCGGACAGACAGCGCCAAGGGCGAAGTGACGGTGGACCATGAGGCGATTCCCGGCTTCATGGAGGCGATGACGATGCCCTACCAACTGAAGGACGCGAGCATAACGAGCGAGCTGCATCCGGGCGACGTGATTACGGCGGACGTGCTTGTGTCGCAGGATCCGGATGCGGATGTCTTTCTCGATCACATCGTTGTGGTGGCGCAGTCGAAGCCGGATTACGTGCCCGCTGTGCAATATCATGTGCCGACCGCGGGCGATGCGGTGCCGGATTTCAAGCTGAAGAATCAGGATGGGCACACGATTAGGCTGGGACAGTTCAAGGGGCAGGCGCTGCTGGTCACGTTTATCTACACGCGGTGCCCGCTGCCGAACTTTTGCCCGCGCGTGACGCGGAACTTTGCCGAGATTGAGAAGGAGCTTGCGGCTACGCCGGGCGCGCTTGCGAAGACTCATCTGATCTGCGTGAGCTTTGACCCGGAGAACGACACACCGGAGCGGCTACGGGCTTATGGGGCTACATACATTGGCAGCGACGCGAAGACAGCATTCGCGCACTGGGACTTCGCGGTGCCGGACAAGGCCGTGCTGGGCGAAATGGCGAAGTTCTTTGACGTGGGGCTGACCAACGAGTCAGACGGCACCATCACGCACACGCTTTCGACCACGCTGATTGGGCCCGACGGCAAGGTGGTGAAGTTTTATCCGGGGAACGAGTGGACGGTCGAGCAGGTGCTGGGCGATGTGAGGCAGACGCTGGGCGGGAAGTGACGGATTGGCACGGACTGCGCGTGTGGACTCTGCATCGACTAATTGGGCTGGCGCATCTCACGACTGTTACCCTGAAGACGGTGAAGAAGGGAAGTATTCGATGGCGAGAATTACGTTGATCTTTGCGTTTTTGATGGTGGTGCTGGGCGAGGCCGGCTACCTGGGGACGGGCAGCCTGCACAAGACGGCGCTCATTCCGGTGTGGTTTGGGGTGGCGCTCGGGCTGTTTGGATTTCTGGCGATCCGCGCGAAGACTGAAAAGGGTCGCATGACGTTGATGCACATCAACGTGAGCATCGGGCTGCTGGGATTTCTGGGGGGGGCGGCCGAGGCGATTCGCGGCTATGTTTCTGCCACCGCGCACGGGCACGCGCCGGACATGATTGCGCTGGCTTCGAAGGTTACGATGGCCGTGCTGATGGGCATCTATGTTGCCCTGTGCGTGCAGTCGTTTATCGCGGTACGCCGCGCGAGGCAGGCCTAGCCTATGGGGACGATGCGCGGCGGGATGGGCATGGGCATGAAGGCGGAGCGCTCGAGCGGTGGGCGAGCGGGCCGGGGTGCGTCGGCTGACCTGCCCAAGAAGAAGTTAGACCTGAAGAAGGTGTGGCCGGAGGTGTGGGCGCTGATGGCGCCGCGCAAGGGGCTGATTCTGGCCGGGTTTTGCCTGATGGTGGTGAATCGAGTGGCGGGGCTGGTGATACCTTTTACGGCGAAGCCGCTGATGGATAAAGTGCTGTCGACCTCTGGGAATCCGGCACTATTGCCCAAGATGATCGCCCTGGTCTTTGGCGCGATGCTTACGCAGGCGATCACGTCGTTTGCCTTAACGCAGCTACTATCAAAGGCTGGCCAGCGACTGATTGCAGAACTGCGCAGCAAGGTGCAGAAGCATGTGGGGCTGCTTTCGGTTGCTTATTATGACGAGAACCGCACTGGCACGCTGGTGGCGCGCATCATGACGGACGTGGAAGGGGTGCGCAACCTGGTGGGCACGGGGCTCGTGGACTTCACCGGTGGATTGCTGACGGCGGTGCTCGCTTTCGTCTTCATGATGCGCAGCAGCGTGCAGGTAACGCTGACGGTGTTCTCCGTGCTGGCCGTATTTGTTGTGGTTCTGCAGTATGGGTTCAAGACGATTCGCCCGATTTTCCGCGAGCGCGGGAAGATTAATGCCGAGGTCACGGGGCGGTTGACGGAGTCGCTGGGTGGCGTGCGCGTGGTGAAGGGCTACCACGCTGAGGAGCGCGAACACAGTGTGTTTGCTGAGGGAGTGCAGCGGCTGCTCGAGAACGTGATGAAGTCGCTGACCAT
>PMXB01000390.1 GCA_003165935.1 Acidobacteriaceae bacterium
GCTCAGGATGACAGCGTTTTGGGAGATGACAGCGTGGCTTGGATGACAGCTCTTTGGGGGGATGATAGTAGAACTACGCTATTTGCGGAAGACCTGCATCATGGCCTCGTTCTGGGCCTGGCTGACCTGGGAGAGGGTCTGGGCCACGAGGGGGCGGTCTTCAAAGCTGCTGGAATGGAGCATCTCGTTGAGGCGGAAGGCGGTATGGCGGAGGAGCATCTCGGCGTTCTTGAGATGCTTGTTGTCGTTGGGGACGGAGAGATGAATCTTGTGGGTAAATTCCTGGATGTTCTTGAGGAGGGCCGATGCCTTGACCTGGTCACCGTCGGCGTATTGGCGGAGGCTGAGTTCGGTCATCTGGTGGACGATCTCGGCGTAAAGGAAACACTGGTCGCGGGGCTGAGCCACAAGGGCCTTGGCCTTGAGCTGGTCGATGGTCTGCTGGTCGATCGGCTTGTCATCGAAACTGGACGCGCAGGCGGGGAGCGCGGCGAGCGATACGAGCAGGAACAGTGCCAGTTTTGCCTTGAACTGCATGAGTGACCTCCGCAGTGGCTAGAGAACCCCTTAGGCGGTGATTATGGGAGCTTTCCCAGAAATGCGCAAGTGAAATATTGTCGGAGTGCGTCCCATGGAAAACCACTTTAGTGGGAGAAACCTAGCTTCAAGGAAGCATTATGGCCTGGAACCTGGCTTTTCTTCGAGGAGTTTGAGGCGCTGGCGCGCCTGCCATTCCTGATCGGGGAATTTTCCCGCGGACGCATCCAAAAAGTGATGGTAGTAGGCGGCGGCCTGATCTTTCTGGTGCAGATTTTCGTAAGCGGTGGCCCAGAGGAAGTAGGTGGAGGGGAGTTCGGGAAGATACTTTGAGCGCATGGTAAGTGCATGGATGGTAACGGCGGGCTGGTTGGTGCGTGAGGCGGCAAAGGCGAGACCGCTCCATGCGTCGCCGTTGGCGGGATCAAGCTGGGTGGCTTGCAAGAAGATGGCGAATGCGGGGGCGTACTGGAGCTGGCGGATGAGGTTCTGGCCGTGGGCGACAAGAAGGGCGGGATCGTTGGGCGAGGATTTCAGGAGGGCGAGGTAAAGATGGTCGGAGCCGGAAGCGTCTCCAGCGTCGGAGAGGATGCGGGCGAGCATACGGGTGATGGAGTCGTCGTTGGGGTGCTGATCGTGAAGCTTCTGGATGAGGGGAAGAGCTTCGGCCTTGTCTTCGCCGACGAGGACGGTGGCAAGCTGGGCGGTGAGCACGGGGTCGTCAGGGGATTTTGCCAGCGCGTCGCGGAGGAGGGATTCGGCTTCGGGGTACTTCTGGCGGGCAATGAGCAGGTGAACGAGGTCGGAGGTGGCAGCGGCAGAGCCGGGGTGACTGGCGAGAGCGCGCCGGTAGGCAGCTTCAGCGATGTCGGGCTCGCCGGCATTTTCGGCGATGTGGGCGCTGAGGAGGGTGTCGGACTCGGTCTCGGGGGTGATTTTGAGGGCTTCGAGGAGTTCAGTGGAGGCTAGCGAGGTGTCGGACTTGCTGTCGATGCGGGCGAGTGCGCGGAAGGCCTGTGCTTTGGCGGGAGGGCCGGCGTCGCCGGGGTCGAGCTGCGATGCGGCTATGAATTCGGGGCGGGCGTCTTCAAGGTTGTTGTGCCGAGCCAGGAGGAGACCGAGGGATAAATGGGACTCAAAGGAGTTGGGGTTGGCGTCGATGGCGCGGCGATAGAGAGTGGTGGCATCTTCAAGATGGTCAAGATTGTCGGCGACGTAGCCAGCGTCGAAGAGGGCGCGCGGATCGGTGGGGTGGGCGGAGAGCCATGTGTCGAGCTGGGCAGCGGCGGATTTCCAGTCGGATTTGACGATGGCGGCTTCGGCGGCGGCGACCTGCTCAGAGAGTTGGCGGGGGGTAGTGGAGGCTTGCGCCTCACTCGACTGGTGCGCGGGGGGCTGCTTTTCGGGAGCCTGGGCTGGGGCGGGCGCTGAAGGGGGAGCGGGGGTTTGCGCGGGAACAAGAGCTGCGGCTGAGGCACAGAGAAGCAGGAAGAAAGCGGAACGGAACACGAAGCACCTCGCCTACCAGTTTAAAGGGCCAGATGGGGATTGGACGCGGGGACAGGTGGTTTGGCGAGACGAACCGCGGTGCGGAGGCTGTGAATTGTCGGGGCGACGGGAACCCTATAATAAAGAATGGCTGGTTCTGTCCTGAGCCTCTCTGAGGGGTCTGGGATGCGGCCGGAATTCTTTTCCCGGTGCCTTCCTCTTGAATATTGAGATTGTCCAGAACGATTCGATTGTGATTCGCGGAGCGCGGACACATAACCTGAAGAACATCTCCTGCGACATTCCGCACGGGAAGCTGACGGTGGTGAGCGGGGTGTCGGGCTCAGGGAAGTCTTCGCTCGCGTTTGACACGATCTATGCGGAGGGGCAGCGGCGGTATGTGGAGTCGCTGAGCGCGTATGCGCGGCAGTTTCTGGAGCGGATCGAGAAGCCGGACGTGGACCTGATCGATGGGCTGGCTCCGGCGATTGCGATCAAGCAGAAGAATTCAACACGGAATCCGCGATCGACGGTGGCAACGGCGACTGAGATCTACGACTACCTGCGCCTGCTGTATGCGCGGTGCGGTGTGGTGCACTGCATTCACTGCGATGGGCTGGTGAAGCGGGACTCGATTGACGAGATTGCGGAGGCGGTGCTGGCGCTGGGCGAGGGAACGCGGCTGCAGGTGCTGTTTCCGGTAGGGAGCGTGGAAGGGTTTGGCGAGCAGAGCACGAAGGCCATAACGAAAGGGACCAAAGCAGAGGCGAAGGCGACCAAAGCGGCGGCGAAGGGCAAGAGTGCGGGGAAGGTTGCGGAGAAGCGCGTGACGACGGGTGGGGACTCGCCGCACACGGAGACCCTGAAGGCGCGGCTGACGGAGTTGCGGGCGGGCGGGTTTAACCGGCTATATCAGCAGGGGAAGATAGTTGAGTTTTCGACGCCGGAGTCGCTGCTGGAGCTGGATTTCACGCTGCCGGTGTTTGTGTTGTTGGACCGGATCGTGGTGAGTGAGGACAACCGTGCGCGCATTGTGGATGCGGCGGAGGTTGCTTATCGCGAGGGCGGCGAGGTGATCTTTGAGGAGGCGTTGCGTGCAGCCTCCGATGATGATGCCGATGGTGCGGAGCGCGCGGAACCAAGGCGCTGGAGATTCTCGGGGTCGTATGAGTGCAAGAGTTGCCATCGACCGGGGAAGGAGCCGGAGCCGCGGCTGTTCAGCTTCAACAATCCGTTCGGGGCGTGTCCGAGGTGCCAGGGGTTTGGGAATACAGTCGACTTCGATATGAACCTGGTGATTCCGGACAAGGGGCTGAGCCTGGCGGATGGGGCGATCGATCCGTGGAACAGGCCGAAGTATCGGATCTGGTACACGGACATGAAGAAGCAGGCGTCGGAGCTGGGCGTGCCGTTGGATGTGCCGTGGCGGGAGATGACGGAGGCTGCGCGGGAGACGATTCTGCGCGGTAAGGGGAGCTTTGAGGGAGTGTTCGGTTTTTTTGCGCAGATGGAGCGGAAGAAGTACAAGCTGCATGTAAGGGTGATGCTGAGCAAGTATCGCGGGTATGCGGAGTGTCCGGATTGCAGGGGGCAGAGGCTGCGGGCCGAGGCGCGGAGCGTNNAAGGAGTTTTTTGCGGGGCTGAAGCTGACGCCGATGCAGGAGGAGATTGCGGGGCCGATTCTGCACGAGGTGCGGCAGCGGCTGAACTTTCTGGATGCGGTGGGGTTGGAGTATCTGACGCTGGACCGGCTGGCGTCGACGCTGTCGGGCGGCGAGGCACAGCGGATTCAACTTGCGACATCGCTGGGGTCGCGGCTGGTGGGGGCGCTTTATGTGCTTGATGAGCCATCGATCGGGTTGCACACGCGGGATACGGCGCGGCTGATACACATTCTGGAAGAGCTGCGGGATCTGGGGAACACGATCATTGTTGTGGAGCACGATGCGGAGGTGCTGCGCGCGGCGGACCACCTGCTGGANNTGGCGGAGATTGAGGCGAATCCGAACTCGCTGACGGGGCGGTATTTGTCGGGGCAGATTTCGATTCCTGTTCCGACGCGGAGACGCACGCCGGGACGCGAGAAGCTGGTGTTGAAGGGAGCCGAGGCGAACAATCTGCACGGGCTGAATGTGGAGATTCCGCTGGGGATGCTGGTGGCGATTACGGGTGTTTCGGGGTCAGGGAAGTCGACGCTGGTGCACCAGGTGCTTTATCGGGCGCTGGGGCGGGCGATGGGGCAGACTGATGGCGCCGATCCGACGGGGCTGTTCAAGAGCCTGACGGGTGCGGAGCGGCTGAACGACGTGGTGCTGGTGGATCAGACGCCGATTGGGCGCACGCCGCGTTCGAATCCGATTACCTACATCAAGGGATTTGATTTGGTGCGGGAGTTGTTTGCGTCGCAGCCGGATGCGAAGCGGTTGTCGCTGACGCCGGGACATTTCTCGTTCAACGTGCCGGGCGGGCGGTGCAACACATGCGAAGGCGATGGCACGGTGACGGTGGAGATGCAGTTTTTGGCGGATGTGGAGCTGCCTTGTGAGGATTGCAACGGAACGCGGTACCAGGCGAAAGTGCTGGAGGTGCAGTACAAGGGAAAGAACATCCACGAGGTGCTGCAACTGACGGTGAAGGAGGCGCTGCGGTTCTTTGTGGGGCAAACGAAGCTGCTGGAGAAACTGGCGGTGCTGGATGAGATCGGGCTGGGATATTTGCGGCTGGGGCAGAGCGCGACGACGCTCTCCGGCGGCGAGGCGCAGCGCGTGAAGCTGGCGGCGCATCTGACGCAGGTGAGGGCGGCGAATGCAACGGCGAAGCCGAGCCAGGCGAGCCGAGTGCTTTACATTTTGGACGAGCCGACG
>PMXB01000130.1 GCA_003165935.1 Acidobacteriaceae bacterium
GGAAGGCAATAGGCCGAGGTGACGAAGCAGAAGGTGGTGGAGGCCAGGGGATTGTCGCGCCCAACGGTCTCAAAAACGATTGCGAAGCTGATGGTGATGGCCAGGGATTGGAAGAGGTTTTCCGCAATCAAAGTGAGTGCAAACGACGCCGGCGTGCGCGGCACAAAAATGAGCACCAATGTGCACAATCCGCCGGCCAATGCCACTGCGAGATAGAGATACCGGAGAGGCATGAGACGGCTAATGGCGGGAAAAACCAGGCACCCGACGATGCCGCCTGTAGCNNCGCTGGCGAGCCGGCGATCCGGGCCAGGCGCCTGCATGAAAGGAAAGACAAAGATCGGCAGAAGGATCGACGCTCCAAGCACCAGCGCAACGGCAACCGGCGACAGGTGGCGCACAAGCTGGTTGCAGCCAACAGCCATCACCCCAAATCCCCCGACGTTGGCTATGGTCATCCAAACGCTGACGGTCTTCTCCTCCTCAAAGGACGTGATAGTGCTAATCCAACCACCGATAGCGCTCTGATAGAGGTAGGCAGCGAACTCGCCCGCAGTCAGAACGGTTTCAAGCAATGCGATGTGATCGAGGTTCAAAAAAGCCACAACAAGAGTAGACGCGGCGAAGACTGCCAACATGACTGCGTACCACCGCCTACTGAATCGGACATCAAGCGTAGGGCTGAACAAAAAAGACCAGAATCCAGGCGAGAATGCAACGGCGGTCAGGCCGGCGATCACGCCTTCGGGCACCTGGCGGTCACCCAGCAGTTGTGGGACCGCGAAGGCGATTACTCCTCCGTAGAGACCGAACGTCAAGTTGGTTAGCCCCATCAGCCAGACAGGGACTCGATGACGGCTTGGCATGCTGCAAAGCTCCGTTGCAATCAATTCGATGAAGCTACAACTGGTCTGCTGATCTTTCGATACCTGGGGAAGCGTCGAGAATGCTCACCGTACAAGGGCGGACGGCAAATTCCGTTCGAGAAGAATACCATCAGAACTGATATTCCTTCTGATTATGCAAGCGTACGATGCGGCTTGTTCGACCGCAAAAATCGCCCTCGTAGACTCTCGAACAGCTCTCTCGGTGCCAGGCTGGCAGCCATCCCATTCCCCAGGAGGTCAAGTTGACGCGTCTTTCCTCCGTCTTCCCATCGCGAACGGTTCGCGCCGCAACCGCAGGACCGCGTCGCTGAGCAGCCCGGTTGCCCTCCACTCATTTTTGAGGGTATTATCGTGCCCTATCTATTTCAAAGGTTCGCGCGTATCGCGCTTGAAGCTGTGTCAGGAGGCACTCATGCGCAGACTGGTTCTGGGATCGTTGCTTGCTTTCGCGTGCTTCGCCTACGCGCAGCAGGCTCCCGTCGGTGACATCTATCAGAGCGGCAGCGGCGGCGCGGGAACTCCGGCGCAAGCGGTGCAGAAGCTTTACGAGATCTCGGCAACAATCACCGACGATCCCAGTTCCGGCTACGACGCGAAAACCGATCATTGGCCCGAGGCCGACGCGGCCTGGGCGCAATGGGATAACAGCATGGCGCAAAACGGCAACACTCTCACGCAACAGCAGCGTGGGGTGTTGGTTCCGTGCGCCGCGCATTTGGGCGCCGCGATCGATGACGCGGAGCGTAGCTATCGGATTCAGATCTCGCAGGTAGGCAACGCGCCAGCGCAGGCAGACGCGCAGCAACTTAAAGCCACGGCCCAAAAGGAGTTCGCGCTATGCAACCCGGCCGACGCCTTGAATGGCTCGAACGGGAACCCTGCGATTGGAGGGACTAACCCCGGAGGTCAGCCGGGCGCGCCCATCCAGGGAGGCGTGAACGACGGCCCCAACGGCACACCAGGGTCAGGCGCCCCGGGGACGCCCGGGGGCCCGCCGCTAAAAACCGGCATCAGCAATACAGGTCCTGGGTCAGGCACTCCGGGTTCGGGCACACCCGGGAAGACCAGCGGAGGAGGTCCGGGAACACCACCGGGAATCGGCACTCAGCCTGGATCACCGTCGTCGTCATCCGGCCCGGGCTCTGGTTCGCCGCCGCCTTCCGGCTCGCCTCCAGCCACGCAACCTTCCAATCCCGTCGCCAATGCGGCCGACTACTTGCATGGCGTCATCGATGGCTTCGGCAACTGCTTCAAGGGCATGGGCAGTCTCCTCGCCGGGGCGGGCTACTTCGCGCAAGGCGATTTTCAAAACGCAGCTACAGCCTGGGGACTCGAGCCCGGTCAGTCCGTGGTCCTCAAGACGATGTACTCCGAGCTCACCACGCCCTCGGTCGGCTCAAACGTTTCGCCTTACGACGCCGGCGTCACCGCAGGGCGAAGGCTCTGCGCCTATGCGGTCGTACCAGGAGTCACCAAAGCCGCAGGCACACTCATCAAGGGAGGCATCTCTCCCGGCTCCACCTTCACCAATCCCATCAAAGGCGGCGCTCTGCAGGAGGCCATCGACGGCGAAGTGCCGCAGAACGCCATCAATAACGAACTGCCGAACCCGCAGACGATCGCGAACAAATGGGTTCAGACCGGCAATGGGCCGGTGCAGTTGGGCAAGGTCGCAGGCCAGGGAAGCTTCGCCACTGTCTTCAGATACGGCAAATCCAGTGTCATCAAGTTCAGCCGCTCCATTCCAAGAATCAAGGGCTACGGTCCTGAATCCATCGAAGGGCAAGAAATCGGTGCAAGCCGTCTTGAGAAGGCCGGTGTCGAGACACCGAGTACCTCAAACTACAGCCCGGGCGGCCCGGACAGTCCCGCGTCTATCATGGCCGATGACGTCACCCAGAAATATCCCAACTCCGACCCGCTTTCAACCACTGAGTTCAAGACGCTCCCTGCGGGGGAACAGACCCAGGTTCTCAACGCTATAAAAAATGCGACCAACCAGATCGCTAAAAGCGGCAACGTCCTCATCGACACCAATCCAGGCAACTTCACCATTCAGGATTTGGGCAATACGATCAAAGCCATCATCCACGACCCCGACATGGTGATGACCGTGCCTGAGATTCAGAACCTCCCATTTGATTCGATACGGCGTGCCGTCCTCAACTCTGCGCTCGGCGTTGCCGGCGAGCCCAACTTCCTCAGCCAGGCATTTACGGCGCAATCGCTCACGGACGTCCTCAACATCGCGCGCGAGCGGCTGCTCACTGGCATCAATGAGGCTGACATCAGGAACGTTCCCTCTGGCACGGTGCCAGTTGCCAAATGATGCCGGCGGCCGCTGTCCTACTTTCCTCCTGCCCGCCGGTACAATCGGGAAGAAAGTTCAAAGAGCCTCCATGCCCGGCCTCCATCGCGTTCCCTTCGACGTCGTCGAGAAAACCCTGACCGCATCCCTCATCCGGCATGGTTTCTCGCCCGAGCGCGCTGCCCGCTGCGCTTTCCTCTTTGCCGACACAACTGCCGACGGCGTTTACACCCACGGCGTGGCCCGCTTCCCGCGCCTGATCAAGATGATTAGCCTCGACGAAGTCCGCCCCGAGGCCGAACCCAAAGTCGTCGCTGCTTTCAACGCCATCGAGCGCTGGGATGGCCAGCGCGGCGTCGGCAACCTGGCCGCCTGGGCAGCCATGCAGCGCGCCATCGACCTCAGCACTCAGTTCGGCATCGGCTTTGTCGCGCTTGGCAACACTACCCACTGGTTGCGCGCCGGCACCTATGGCCGCCAGGCCGCCGAACAAGGCCGCATTGGCATCTGCTGGACAAACACCCTGCCCAACATGCCATTCTGGGGCGCATCCGATCCAGTAATCGGCAACAACCCACTCGTCATCGCGGTTCCCCGCAAGGCTGGCCCGGTCGTGCTGGATATGGCCATGTCGCAGTTCTCCTACGGCACCATCGAGGCCTACAAGCTACGCGGCGAGCAACTCCCCGTCGACGGCGGCTTCGACACCGAAGGCAATCTCACTCGCGATCCCGCCGCCATCGAAGCTTCCCTACGCCCGCTCCCCATCGGCTACTGGAAAGGCTCTGGCCTGGCCATGCTCATGGACATGGTGGCCAGCATGACCGCCCTCGGCCTGGCCACCCACCAGCTCTCGCTCGACTTCCTCCATGAGAGCGGCATCTCCCAGGTCTTTCTCGCCATCCACCCGCAGGCCTTCGGTCCCGATCCCCGCGTCAACCAGCTCGCCGACGACATCGTCGCCTCCGTCCACAACGCCAGGCCCACAAAACCGGGAACAAAGATGCGCTACCCCGGCGAAAAAACCATCGCCATCCGCGCTGAAAACATGCGGCTCGGCATCCCCATCGACAAGGCCCTCTGGGACGAGATTCTCGCGCTCTAAACGGAGGGAGCAGAGGCCTTCAGGCCTCTGAGTATTCGCCCAACCGGCCGGTGGCTTTAGCCACGGGCCTTTTTGCCTTACGGGGAGCCGGGTGCCCCATCCTTGCGACGTTCTTGCTTTTGTCGCAAGGGTGGAAGAGCTAAAAGCTAACAGCCAATGGCTAAGAGCTGACGTCAAACAGCCCCGGCAACACTTATCCAGCCTTCCCCTCCACCACATGCGTGAACGCGCTCGCATTCAGCGGCCGCTCCGGCCCAACATACACCGTCCGCGCCCCCGCCTGCCGCGCCCAATGCACAAAGCTCGCCGCCGGATACACCGACCCCGACGTCCCCACCACCACCATCAGCGTTGCTTTCTCAATCTCTTGCTGAATCCGCCCCATCTCCAGCGGCACCTCGCCGAAGAACACAATGTGCGGCCGCATCCGCGCTCCGCAAGTGCACCGTCCCACCGCACTCAGGTCCTTGTAGACCATCCGGTCCACTACCGGCGCCGTGCCGCACTCCGCACTACACCTCGACTTCAACAGCTCCCCGTGCATGTGTACCAGCCGCACACTCCCCGCACGCTCATGCAGGTCGTCCACATTCTGCGTGCAGAGAAAGAACCGCTTCCCCAGCTTCTCTTCAAGCTCCGCCAGCGCAAAGTGCGCCGGGTTCGGCTTGGCATTCTTCAGTGCCGCCCGCCGCGCCGAGTAGAACTCCCACACCATCCCCGGATTCCGCTCCAGCGCCTCCGGCGTGCAAACATCCTCGATGCGGTGCCCTTCCCACAATCCATCCGATGCACGAAACGTCGCCAGCCCGCTCTCCGCGCTGATCCCCGCCCCGGTCAGCACAAACACCCGATCCTCCGCCCCAACCCGAATCGTCTCCATCACCCCGCCTGACAACCACGAGTTTGTAAATTCCAGACCCGCTAACCTGGGTCATTAGCCCCATTTCAATCCACTTTTACCTCGGGGCTCAAGCCGTGTTCTTCGGGAATGAACCCGCGCGGAAAAATTGTTAGTTCGTCATAGATTGCGCCGGTAAAATCGGCCCCGGCGAGATCTGCCCCAGCAAAGTTCACGTTCCAAATATTTAGTCCCATGTTCATGTTATCCCGCGAGAATCTTGCTCCGCGAAGATCTGCATTGCAGAAACTAACATTGTTCAGAAATGAGCTCCTCAGATCAGCCCCTGCAAGTATGCACAGGTCAAATCTACAATCTGAGAGGATCGCTCCGTACAAATCCGCGCCGCTAAAATCTGAACTCCTTAAATCTGATCCATCGAAAGATATCCCTTCCAGCTCTTTGCCTGCGAGGAAAGCGTTTCGAATAACCATGTCATCAAATATTCGAGACTCCGGGGGATTTGAGCTGGCCAACAGGTTGCCGCCTTTGTCATAGATTTGCACGGCTGATTCTCCTTCTTGCTCCCACTAGCCGCCCGACGATTGAATTCGCCCCAACTTCAAATTGTTCAAGAAAGCCATCAACCGATGATCAAATAGGCTCCACGATCCAAATCTTCCGGTTCCATTCACTCGATCAATCGCCCTTTTGTTCCCTGTTCCCTCTTCCCTTCTCCCTGCCTTTTCACGGTTCGAGAAGAATCTTCCCCGTAGTCTTCCTTGCCTCAAGATCCGTCTGCGCCTGCGCAGCTTCGTCCAGCGGATATAAGTACTCAGTACGCAGCTTCAGCTCGCCCTTCGCCACCGATCCCAGCACTTCGCCCGCGCGCCACTCCAGTTCAGCCCGCGTGGCCACGTAGTGCCACAGCGTCGGCCGAGTGATAAACAGCGACCCCTTGCCGCTCAGTTGAATCAGATCAAACGGCGGCACCGGCCCGCTCGATCCTCCAAACAGCGCCAGCAGACCCCTTGGCCGCAGGCTGTTCAAGCTGCCCTCGAAGGTCGTCTTGCCTACCGAGTCGTACACCACATCCACGCCCTTGCCGCCTGTCAGCTTCTTGACTTCCGGCTCAAACTCCTGCTCGGTGTAGAGAATCACGTCGCTCGCCCCGGCCTCGCGCGAAAGCTCCGCCTTCTCCTTGGTCGAGACAGTCGTAATCACCCGCGCCCCGATCTTCACTGCCATCTGCGTCAGCAGCAGCCCCACGCCGCCCGCGCCCGCATGCACCAGCGCCGTATCGCCCTTCTTCAGCGGGAAGGTCGAATGCGCCAGGTAGTGCGCCGTCATGCCTTGCAGCATCGCCGCCGCCGCCTGCTCCATGGTCACGCCCGCGGGCACCTTCACCAGCCCAGAGGCCGGAACCAGCGCGTACTCCGCATAGCTGCCCAGCGCGCTCACCGAAGCCACCGCGTCGCCGGCCGCAAAGCCGGTCACGCCCGGCCCCAGTTCTTCCACGGTGCCCGCAGCCTCGCTGCCCGGCACCAGCGGCAGCGACGCCTTGTACGTACCCTTGCGGAAGTAGATCTCGATGAAGTTGACTCCCGTGGCTTCTACGCGGATCAACACCTGCCCAGGCCCCGGCTGGGGAATGGGCAATTCAGCGAGCTTGAGAACCTCAGGCCCGCCTGTCTCGTGAATTTGAATTGCTTTCATGGCACGGCCAGAATGCACCCTGAGGCCAGATCACTGCAAGCGCGAGCCTGACAACGTGGCGTTGCCGACAGCCTGAATCCACTCCCTAAACCCAGAAAGCCCCGCCCAGGCTTTGCCCCAGCGAGGCTCTTCATGCTCATGATCGACAAGTCTCTACGTCCCCAGTCCTTCGCGGATCTCCAAACGCTGATTACACTTCACAACCCCAAGGTCTTGATGCGCTCCTGCCGGCCACTGAATCTTCACCGTTGCGCTCGTCTCCGCGCCCAGCCCGAAGTGCACCGTGAGATCGCTGCTTGAGGCGTAGCCCACGGAACTGTTCACGCAGCGAAGTTGAGTCCGCCCGCCCGCGACCAGCGTCACCTGCGCCCCGATCGCCGAACGGTTGCTCTTTGTACCTGTGAGGCGAAGCTGGAGCCAGTTTTGCTCAGTGCTTTTGTTCCACCACAGCTCGAGCGGAGCATCCAGCGCGCTCACGGCGATGTCGATGCGGCCATCGCGATTGAAGTCGGCAAAAACGCATCCGCGATGTGCCCGCGGCGGCCCCAGCCCAAGGCCCGACTCACGCGTCACGCTGGTGAACTTGCCGCCCACGTTGCGGAAGAGCTGGTTGGGCAATGGATCATTGGTCTCCAGGCCGCCAGCGGCCACAAAGAAGTCGAGCCACCCATCGTTGTCGAGGTCGACAAGCCCGCATCCCCAGCCGCTGAAGGGGTTGGTCACGCTCATCAGTTGCGTCTGCGCGCGGCCGTCTTCGAATACCCCGTTGCCGCGGTTCATGAACACGCCGAAGCTCTCGTTTTTGATCGCGGTCATGACGATGTCGAAGCGGCCGTCGCCGTCGATGTCGCCGAAGTCCGCGCCCATGCCCGAGATGCTGCGCCCACCACCGTCGTAGGCCACTCCCGCATCAACCCCGATCTCCTCGTAACCGCGGCCCGTGTTGCGAAACAGCAGGTTGGGCATGTTGTCGTTGGCCACATAGATTCCCGGCCGCCCGTCGCCGGCAAAGTCGGCCACTGCAATGCCCATGCCCTTGCCCAGAGGATCGGGCAGTGCGGCGGTCCGCGTCACCTCAGTGAACGTGCCGTTCCCGTTGTTGTGGAAGAGCTGCATAGCCTCCGGCCGATATCTGTTTGGATGGCACGATTCCCGGGTGTCGGCCGTCATTCCTCCGCACACCGGATCGCTCTCCGGCGTCCAGTCGCAGCAGTTGGAGATGAACAGGTCAAGGTTGCCGTCGCCGTCGTAGTCGATCCATGCCGCGGCAATGGCCCAAAGACCGAGAACCGCAGGCTTGTGCAGCCCTGCCGCGTCCGTCACGTCGGTAAAGGTTCCGTCGCCGTTGTTGCGGTAAAGCTGGTTGCCGTGCACGCCCAGGACAAACATGTCTTCGTAGCCGTCGTTGTTGTAGTCTCCTACGGCAACACCAATTCCGTAGCCCTTGCCGGCCACGCCTGTCTTTTCCGTCACGTCGGTGAACGTGCCGTCCCGGTTGTTTTTGTAGAGGCGATTCCAATAGCTGGCGTCGGCCTTTACCAGGCCGGGCATGGTGCCCCCATTCACGCAATAGAGGTCGGGCCATCCATCCCCATCGAAGTCGATCACCCCCAACCCACCCGTCATCGACGCCGGCTGGTACCCGCGCCCTGTCAATCCTGTGCGCAGCGTGAACCCAAGCCTGGCGGCCTTTGCGCCCTCAACGAACGACATGCGCGGGGATGGCGCCGCGGGGGTGGCCAGACCCTTGCGCGCAGTAAGCGCGGCTGCCACCAGTGCACCCTGGGTGAGAAACCTTCGCCGGTTGCTACCCATCGACCCGCCCCTGATTGGGATTGGGGACGAGAGCCTCGGCCTTTAACTCTCCGGCATTCCGCATCTCCCTATCTTACGGAACGTCTGCCGCATTTTTTGCTTGAGGATTCATTTCCGGGGCGATCCACGCGGCAGGCCGGCATTCGGGCGAGCAGGATTTCGATTTTCACTATACGGTATGAATTGCCGGAGTGTGATCTTTAGCACAGGCTAGTCAATCGGCTCAGGCGAGAATGGATTCGTAAGCTCGCGAGCGATTGCCCGGCGGGCAAGGAGAAGAAATTCATGAGTGACCTGGCTCCGCTGGCAGAAGGTGTTGCAGTCGATCCACTGATTGACCACCCGGCCGATTATCACGTCTTCCATCAGTTCATAGAGCGCTGCAAGAATCTGCCCGCCATCACTACCGCCGTGGTCTGGCCCCTGACAGACGTAGCTCTGCGCGGAACAGTGGAAGCGGCCCAGGAAGGGCTGATCGAGCCGACCTTGATTGGCGATGAAGCGGAGATGAAGGCCCTGGCTGCGAAGGCCAGGCTGGATATCTCCGCGTACCCGATTTTGCAGGCGGACACCGAAGCCAAGGCAGCCGAGCTGGGCGTGGCCATGTGCCGCGCAGGCAATGCGCAGGCCATGATGAAGGGCAGCCTGCATACAGATGAGCTGATGAAGGCGGCCATGGCGCGCGACACGGGGCTTCGCACTGCCCGGCGCATCACCCATGTTTTCATCATGGATACGCCGGCGTATGCGCGTACGCTGCTCATCACGGACGCAGCAATCAACATCTCGCCCGAGCTTGAAGACAAGGTTCACATTGTCCAGAATGCGATCGACCTGGCTCATGCCCTCGGCATTCCCGAGCCAAAGGTGGCGCTGCTCTCCGCGGTTGAAACGGTGAACCCGAAGATTCAATCCACTCTCGACGCAGCGGCCCTTTGCAAGATGGCCGACCGCGGCCAGATTACCGGTGGCATTCTCGATGGGCCCCTGGCCTTCGATACGGCTGTGAGCGAGAAGGCAGCCCGGATCAAGAAACTTGTTTCTCCGGTCACCGGTCAGGCCGACATTCTTGTCGTGCCCGATCTGGAGAGCGGAAACATGCTCGCCAAGCAGTTGGAGTACCTGGGCGGGGCGCAACTGGCCGGCATCGTCCTTGGCGCACGTGTCCCAACCATCCTCACCAGCCGCGCCGACTCCGCTGAAACGCGCCTCACCAGTTGCGCGGTCGCGGTGCTGCTCCACTATGCGACGCACCCACAGTTGAAGGTTTAGGCCGCACAAAAACGAAGTCCCTTCCATCCCCCACGCGCTCGATAGGCTTGGGGGTTTCTGTTGGGTTCGATCTTGGACGGTCTACCGAGCTTTCTGCGAGACTTGAACCGTGCCCAAAAGGATCCCCGCTCTTATCTTCGACCTGGATGGAACTCTCACCGACTCGAAACCTGGCATCGTTGGCTGCCTTGGAAAAGTTCTCGAGGCCCAAAAGATCGCCGCCCCCGGACCGCTGGAACGATTTGTCGGTCCTCCCGTGGAACAGTGGGTCGTTGAGCTTCTGCCGGGTGGTAGCGACGAAGACCGGATCGCTTTGGCCGCCGACTATCGGGGCTGCTACGACTTCGAAGGATGGAAGAACAATTCGGTCTTCACCGGCGTCCGGGAGATGCTCTCTGAACTGCGCGATGAAGGGTTCCCGCTCTACGTCTGCACGTCGAAGCAGCAACGCTTTGCAACTCGAATCCTCGATCACTTTGCCCTGACGCCGCTTTTCAAAGCGATCTATGGCGACAAGCTTGAGTACCCGAGCCACAGCAAGGTCGACCTGCTGGCGCGACTGATCGCCGAACAGGCGCTCGATCGTGACTCGACCTGGATGGTTGGAGACCGCATCTTCGATATTGAAGCGGCGCGTGGCAACAGAATTCCCTGCTTGTTTGCCGGGTGGGGATACGGGCCGTTAAGCGAAGGTGAACTGGCCGATGCTGCCGCTCCAACCCCCGCAGATGTCGTTGCGTCTGTTGTCTCCCTGCCTTCTTAAGGCCAGCAGAAGACGCATGTTCCGTGGACCGTAGGAACCTTTTTCAACTAATCCATCGAAACGCTGAGCTGATGGCGAACATCTGCTCCCCGAATCCAGAAGATGACATCGGTTGCAATGTTCGATGCGTGATCTGCGATGCGCTCCAGATTGCGAGCCACAAGGATGCCGTTCATCGCCTGCTGGGTGAACTGGGGCTTGTCCTGGATCAGTTGCAACAGGTCGGAGTGTGCGCGGCGGTTCATCCGATCGATTTCGTCGTCCATCTCACGCACGGAATCCGCAAGGCGCGCGTCGCCGTCAAGAAGCGCCTGAATCGATGAGCGGATCATGCGCCCGGCGAACTCGCCCATGGCTGCAAAATCCACGGGAAGATCCACGGCGTCAGTCTTCAGAATGTCTTTGGTACGGCGGGTAATGCCCACAGATTGATCACCCACCCGCTCCAGGTCGCCGTTGATCTTGATCACCGCGAGGATGAAGCGAAGGTCGATGGCCATGGGCTGCTCCTTGGCCAGGAGCTCGTAGGCCATCTCGTCCAGATCGCGCTGCGCGGAATTAATGGCTGCCTCGTTCTGCTTCACGTACTGGCAAAGCCCTTTATCTCGCTGCAGATAGGCGTCCACAGCCGTCTCAACGGCTTGTTGGGCGAGTGCGGCCATGGCAAGGAGCCTGTCCTTGAGCTCGGCGAGTTGCTGCTGGAAATGGATGCGAGGCACGACAACTTCTCCTTCAAACTCGATTGTGCATCATTCAATGTTACTGTTGGACAAATTTACTGCAATGGACCAGAAGTATCACATCTCGCGAGCCGGACGTACCGGAATGGAATAGCCTATCAAAATGGAGAGACTGAGCGTTGTTCCCAAGCCACTGCATTCGATCGACCCGAAGGAATGCGATCAACGCCAGATCTACAAGCTGATGACCGGCATCATCGTGCCAAGGCCCGTCGCACTGGTTTCGACCGTGGACCGGAACGGTCAGGCAAATCTTGCGCCATTCAGCTTTTTCGCGGGAGTTGGATCGAACCCGCCGACTGTTCTTTTCTGCCCCGTGGTACGCCGGCCGAGCGCTCCAAACGACATGCCTTCCCGCGAGATGCGGAAGGACACTCTCCGCAATGTTGAGGAGACGGAAGAGTTTGTAGTGAATGTAGTAAGCGAAAACATTGCGGATGCTGCAAACGCGACAGCAGCCGAGGTGCCGCCGGATGTGGACGAGTTCGTGCTCTCCGGGCTAACACCGATGGCGAGCGAAGCAGTTCGTGCGCCCAGAGTGGCGGAGTCTCCGGCACAGATGGAGTGCAAGCTCCTGCAGGTGATCTATACCGGCAAGGAACCAGGCGCAGGTGTGATCGTGCTGGGCGAAGTGGTTCGCTTCCACATTCAGGAATCGCTCTTCGAAGACTTTCGCGTCGATCCCGGCGCGCTGGACGCTGTTGGCCGCATGGCTGGGAACACATGGGTCCGCACCCGCGATCGGTTCGAAAAAATCCGGCCCAAGTAGCGCAGGTGAAAACCAGCGTTGCTGGTTGTGAAGGCCGATTACCGGGGCCGGTTTTGCGGAAACATTGCAGTTTACAAATTGCGATACTGCCCTCGCTTCGAAGGAAGCGTGGGAATTTCGAACTCGGTGCCGGATTGGAAGGTTCGAGCCATGGACTTTCCCCCTGGCCTCGCTCCTTCCGCCTGGAACTCGGAATCGGTTGTGGCCGGCTTCAGAAACTCCGGCTGCGCGGACGGCTCGCGCATGCCCGGCGTGACCACCTGACCCTGAGATGGAGAAGACTTACCAATTCCCTGCAAACCGCGGTTTGAAACCTCCGCAGCCGGACTCCCGCTTGCCGGTGATGTGCGACGCTGATTCTCCGCTTCAGCAGTCCCAACCGGAGAATGAACCTCCTTCAAACCGAGTCCGGTGAGCAGGCTTCTCAACCCGCTCAGCCGAGAAGTCAGGCGCTCCGGAGCATCCTCATGCACTGCCACGTGAGTTGGAATCTGGGCAGGCTGTGAGGTTGCGCGGCCTTGCACGCTACCGATGCCTTCGCGCGGCGGTTGCTGAACAGGCGAGACTGCTCGCTTGTTTCGAGACGGATCGGCGTGGAGCGGACGCTCGAAAGGATCTGGTCCTGGATGCGCTGCGTCCTTGCGCGATTTGGCCGCCAAGTCCCCTGGCCAGGCAAACGGAGTTGGCTGCCCCGCACGCTGCCCTGGAACATCGGAAAGCCACCAGGGAATGTCTGGGTCGGCTTCAGGCTCAGGCTCTACAGGTGGAATCGCTGCTACCGGCGCGGTTGGGAGTTCTCTTCCGCGCGGTGCTTCCGGCTGGGCAGGGATTGGCAGACGTTCACGCTGCGCCCACATCGATTGGTGAACGACGGGAGTCGCGAGCGACGGGATTTCAGCAGGTTGAAACTCCGTCCGGACTGAATCCCTGACCTGCTCCTCATAAGAAGGATCGAAGGTTGGCTGCGCGGGAACAGCCTTCGGCTCATCCATGCGCTGGGGCTCGCCGGCCTGCGGTGCGTGAGTCGCTGGCTGCGATGCGACCGGGGCCGCGAGCGGCGCGGGAGGTGCAGCCGCCTGCCAACTCGTCGAAGCTGCCTCCGGCCAAATCATCGATCCAGCGGAAGCCAAAGGCTGGGTCTTGAAGAACTGCGCTCCAAATGGAGTCTCGACACCTCTAGCCGCAAATGGGGCCGTGGACGCTTGATCAACGGGAGTGATCTCGGCTGGCGGCGCGGGTGTGCGCTCAAACAGTCCGGCCTGGGTTTGAGCTTCGTGCGCACTCACGGCTGAGTCAGCCCGCGTCCATGCCTTCGAATCCAAATGCTCGGTGGATGTGACCCTTTCCGGATCTATTTTCCAAAATGGCTCTGTAGCTGTTTCGGGACTCTGGCTGGTGGCTTGTTGGCTGGTGGCAGGCGAACTTGCTGCCTGGGAACTCGCTGATTGAGGACTTGACGATGCTGGACTTGCCGCCTCAGAACCCGATGACTCGGTGCTCGCTGCCGGGACAGGCTTTTGCTCGACCGGAACACTCGAGGGCACTTCGGCTGGCTTGATGATTGCCTTGGTTGTTTTTGCCACGACAACCGCATCGGTCCGCCTGGTTCGCCGCGCAACCGCACCCATTTGCGATTGAAGGTGCCTCTCGATCGCGTCGACCGAAGCGAGAAAGGCGTGATCGGCCTTGGCCTTGCCAATACGATTCAGCACAAATCCAACAGCACCGACATTCAGCCTCTGCAACGTCGCAGCCGCGTCACGAATCTCTGCCCGCGTGGTTACGCCCGACTCGATCACCACAATGGCGCAATCGGCAAACCGGGCAAGGTACTCAGTCTCCGCTGACACCGCGATGGGCGCGGAATCTGTCAGGACGAGTGTCTTATCCTCGCTCTCACTCACCATCTGATGCGAGAGCGCCGATTGAAGCCCACGCCCCGCCCCGGTTGCCACAAGCGCCGCGGTCCCTTGCGTCGCTGCGGCAGGGGCTCCCACTGGCTCCTCGTCTCCAGAAGTCCCTGAAGCATCCACCGACACGGTCGGCCTTCCCATGGCTGCCAGCAGGGCCCTTATGCGGGTGACAATCGTGGTGACGCCAGTACCGGAACCTGAGCCCGTGAAGACCCAGCTTCGCAAATGGCCCTGCTCGTGTGCATGTTCGATGGCCGCGGCCAGGCGCAGAAGGTGCTCCTCTGCAGCACCTTCAGAGACTTCCCCAAAATCCGGCAGCATCGCCATCGGGCCAAAGCCGAGAATGCTTTCGACATCGGAGCCTACATACACGCGCCGATCCAGCTTGTTTCGGACTACTGCCGCAAGCAGCCCGAGGAATAACCCAGCCATCACGATGACGGCCGCGTTGCGTGTCCTGCCGGACTTTGCCCGATGACTCGGAACGTCCGCCGGCGTGCTCACATAGGCCCCGGTCGGAGCCGCATCCTCGAGCATCAGATTGTGCAACTGCTCGTCAACTGAGGAGTATCTTGCCTGCAGACGCGTAATGTCCGCCGCGAGGTCGCTTGACCTTTGCAGCTTCGACGTCGCGTTGGTTGCATTGGAAACGAGCTGCCGCAGTTGGGTATTCAACTGCGCCTCAACGCCCCCCGTGCGCTCCAGTTCCGAGCGCAACTGAAGTTGAATGTGCGAAACGGCCCGCACGCGCAGGTCCTTCATCATCTGATCGAGGTTGCCATTGATCTGCGCAAGTTCAGCCGCGTCCTGCTTGTACTCCGGGTTACCCGGAGTCAGGTTCGCCATCTTGCTGATCAACACTGCCTTGCGCGCGTTCAGAGCGGTCTTCATGCTCACCAGCCCCGCATCGGTGGCGGCACTCTCATCAGCCGCCGCGTCAATCGCATTGGTTGGCTCGCCGTGATTCGCACCCATTGCCGCGAACTTTGCTGCCGCGGCGTCGTGCTCCGTCCGCGCCTTTACCAATTCCGTGTGAAGCTCTGTAATGTCCTGGTCGAAGTGATCGGGAGCGCCTGATATCGAGGCAACGCCAAGCTGCTTGTTCAGTTCCTGTTGCTCGGCGCGGTCCGCATCGAGCGCACTTTGCACACGGTCCCGCTCTTCGCGCAGCATGGTCAGCCGCTGTTGATCTCCAGCCCGTTGGTCGTGGGTGGTGCTCTCGATGTAGCTCGAGGCAACGGCATTCGCTGTCTTCGCCGCAAGCTCCGGGCTCGAGGCGCGGGCTTCAATAAAGAATTGGTACGTCTGGCCTACTCGTGCAACTGCGAGCTGTTTCCGCAGGTCGTTGAGAGCATCCTCATCGCTCTCGTTTGGCTTCCTTGCTTCAGCTCCAATCTTATTCAGCGCGTTGGTTAGAACATCCTCCCGCATCGCATTGCCAATCTGCTGCTGGATGTAGGAGTCGTAGGTCGACGCGTCATAAGGCCACCGGCTGGCGTAGCCCTGCTGAATCACGCTGGGCGGAGCCGGCTGGACATAAACCAGGCACTGCGCCATATAAACCGGCGGCCTGGAAAGATAGAAGATCAGCCCCAGCACAAAGCCAACTGCCGCAATCGACAATGCGAGTCGCCGATGCAGTTGCAGGCTGCGCATCAGATCCAATCGAAAAAAAGCCTGCTCCGAGTTGGGCGCCTTGGCCGCCTGTCCAGGTCCCGGCTGGGCCGCGGCAGAAGCGTCGACAACGCGAGGAGAGTCCAGCAGAGCGGGACGATTGTCCTGGGGGATCATCACAGACCTCCTGTCAACAACGCGAGGCTTCCAATGGAGATGGCCGGATTGAGCCGTTCAAGAACATAGGTCGCGCGATAAAACCCGGACTGCGGAACAAAAATGATCTCGCCCGGTCGCATTGTAATTTCAAGCGACTTGACGGGATTGAGTACGTCGTTGAACGATATGGTGCGCGAGCTGCCCGATGCTGGATCGACGATCTGAATATGCGGCTTGGCTCCAGCCTTGCCAGTAAAGCCACCCGCCTCAGCGAGCACGCTGGCGAGGGTCGATGTGCTGGAAAGTGGAACCGCGCCGGGCTTGTTCACCTCTCCCAGCACAGAGACAAATCGCTCAGCCCCCGTGGGCACGTAGATGACATCGTCCCGGCGAAGCCGAAGATCGGCCAACGCATTCCCAGAATTCAAGAGCGCTCTCAGATCAACCCATACGACCTGGTCGTGACCTCGATAGATCGCGCAGCGCTCGGGGATTTGCGATGGCTTGTCCTTTGACGTGTTCATTCCGCCTCGGGTCAGGGCCTCAAGCAATGTGGGAGTGCCATCAAATGTAATCACTCCCGGCTTCTCCACCGCACCCAATAGAAGAACCTTGTTTGCGGTGTACTTTGTGACTGCCACCTGAGCGGCGAGATTCGCATAGTACGGCGTAAGGGCAGCCTCAATCGCCGCCGCCGCCTGCGAGCGCGTCAATCCTGCCAGAACGATATCTCCGGCAAGGGGAAGCGTGATTCGTCCATCCGGCCCGATGACGAGTTTGGCCGAGAGCTCGGGCCGACCCGCGAAATCTACCGCGATCTCATCACCCTTTCCGAGACGGTACTCTTCATCCTCTGCCGGCTCGAAGTTCCGCAATACTTCAAGCGGATTCGGCTTCAACTTTGGATCCTGCTGCCCCTGGGATGCATCCGGCGTCTGAGGAGCGTCTTGTGCCTGAAGGGAAAGCAGCGCAGAGCCGGGAGCAACAGCGATCGCCAAACCGGCAAGGAATCCAAACATCCATGTGCCAGCAATACGCATTCTCATGCAGTGGCCTCCCGGGCGCCGAGAAATCCAAGGCCCAGCCCGATGTACTTGCTCACTTGCCGCCTTTCAGTTTCAGTCAGAACCCACCTAAACAAAACCACTAGAACGCCTGCTGAATAGAGGGTTCCTGCCACGCCGATCACTGCTGCGCCCTGCCAGCGAGTGAGCATTGCAACATAATGCGCAACCGGCCAGGCCAGGGCCCCAGCCACCAGATAAGGAGTGATGCCTGGAACGATGACCTCGCGCAGAAATGGGCCAAGGCGCAATTTCAGCACCGCAAATACCCTGGCCATCAGCACAAAGGCCGCAAGCACAGTGGCCGCGCAAACTGCCACGCCAATCCCCAGCGCAGTCCATCGCCCTTCAACCCAGCGAGCCAGCGGCAGCATCACTGCCAGAAGCAACAGGTTCGGAATGGAATAAGTGAACTCCTCATAAACACGTCCCATGCCGCGAAAGATCGACGTGCCGGTCCCGGTGAGCATGTGCATCTGCATGGTCAGGCTGAAAACCACAAATAACGAAATCAGCGATCCCTTCACGGGAATTGCCGGCCCCAGCCAGACATGCATCAAGGGCGCCGCCCAAAACGCCAGCACTGCCACGAAAGCCGATGTACACAGGTTCGAGTGCCGCGTGGCTCGGAGATAGAGCACGCGAAGGTTCGCCAACGCTTCATCGCGTCTTGAAGCAGCTTCCACATGGGAGGCAGCCGGCAACAGCGCCGCGAAAAATGCCGTCGGGATAGTTGAAAGCGAACTTGGCCACTTCTTTGCCACGTCCATCAGTCCGGCTGTTTCCGCGCCCATGAAGGTCAATGCCGCCACCCTCTCCACCGATGCCAGGAAGATCGAAAGCATGCTTTGAAACTGAACCAGGCCGCCGAAGTGGATGACATAATGGAGCGACTCGCGGCTTACCAGCCTGGGCGAGAGCTTGAGCCACTTCAACTTCCTGTAGGCCCACCAGAACGTCAACCCGTCATTGATGATTGTTCTCGCCAGATACGCTTCGGCAAGTCCTGCAATGCCCCGGCCCGCACTCACCAGCCACACAATCAGGACAAACTCGGCCAGAATACTGATCGTCGAAAACACCTGCGTTGCCGCAATCTGTTGCGTACCGGTCAACATATCGCCGAATGCATTGAGGGCGATGCTGGAGAGAAACACACCGAGCACAATCAGCACGGCTTCCTTGCCGTCGGTTGCGTGCGCAGGCGGCAGGTGCAGCCATGGAGCAAGCCAATTCCAACCCAGCCATATGGCGGCGAAGACGGCAGCACACAACGGAATGGTCACTGCCAACCCGGTCGAAATCAGGGCATTGGCCTTGTCGTACTCGTGCCGCGCGTGAAACTCCGCAACGTATTTGATGTAGACGTTGGAGATCCCCAGCGTGGTCAACCCGACATACATGACGAGGATGAAAATCGTTGTCCAGATTCCATAAGCTTCAAGGCCGATGTGTGCCAGCAGAAACGGCACCACCAATACACCTCTTGCCATGTTGACGATGCGCGCGACAATGGTCGCCGTCACGTTGAGGCCAAACTTCTTGTTCACCTCATGCAGCGGATGCCGGGCAGCGTCGGCGCTCCCCAACTCTACGGCCGCTTCGGCATCGACCGACCATTCCACGCGATCGTTTCGCAGGTCTGCGGGATCGTCCGCCACGGGATGATGTACCTGAGGGCTGCTCATTGCTGCGCCGCCTCTCTCTTGGTGCGGGCCCACTCGGCGCGGCTGCGCGATTGACGCAGAACAAGCGGTGTGATCAGTGCTTTCCAAAGCAGGTACACCGGCGCAGCGGCCAAAGCCACCAGGTCACTCACCGGCTCCGAACCCAGCATGGCCGCTTCAAGAACGTAGCAGAGAGTCACCAAGGCACAGGCAATTGCAAACACATGGAGCCAATGGACTGGAAGCCCGATCATGAGCACGAGAGCAATGATTCCGCGCGAAAGCGGGAGACTCCACACATCGGCCAGGGTCTCGATTGCCTGCAAGCGCCCATGGAGGATTGCCGTGAGTAGGCGCCTGGTCGATCGGCTGGCGACTCTCACGCGTCCGCCTTCCCAACGCGCTTCCTGGCTTGCCTGCGCTTCCCGTGAATTTGGAGGTTGCGCCTGGACAGAGGCATCGCCAACCCAGAAAACCGGAATGCCCGCTGATACAAGCTTGGTGTGGTATTCCACATCCTCGGCGATGCTGTCAGCGTCAAATGGAACTCGATCCAACGTCGCGGAGGTGAGCGCAAATCCATTCCCGAATATCCCGGTGGAGAAGCCCAGCCCTGCCCTGCCCTTCGCACGCAACACATTCATGCCTCTGAATGCGAGTGCGCGGAGGCGCGCCATCGGACTGCGCGCCTGACCCGAAGCCAGCTCCAGTTCGTACCTGCATTGGGTTGCTTCGGCGCCTTCTGAAAGCTTCAACCGCGTGGATTCAATCAGATTTGAACTGACATCCGTGTCGGCATCTACCACCAGGATGGCATTTGATCCTTCTGCGATAGCTGTCGAGAACCCATGCCGCAGCGCTGCTCCCTTGCCGCGCAGCCTGGGATTGCTCAAGACCAGCACGCGAGCACCGGCATCGGCCGCAATCTCCGCTGTAGCGTCGGTGCAATTGTGAGCAACTACATACACCGGCGTTCCGGGCCCGGAAGCTCGCAATGACGTGAGCGTGCTCTCAATCATGGCCTCTTCGTCATGTGCCGGAACAACAACCGCCAGTCGGATCTCCCGGAGCGCGGCTGCGCCCGGCCGTCGCGCCCGGAAGAAATTTCCCCCAATGCAGAGAGCGAGGTCGACGAACAGCGGGGCCGCAAATACCACGATTGCGACCGCCAGCACCGAAATTGAAATCTGCTCCATGCTTCCCGTCCCCTGCTCTCGCTAAGTCAAGACTCTTTGAAACCGAAATTGCGGAAGGAGTCCGCCTGGCGCCGTCTCTTCTGCGCGTTGCGGATTCATCCCCTGGCCCCAGCCAACAATCAAGAAGAACAGCAAGATCGCCTGCTCCCCAAGAAACACAGTTGTGATGGTGGTCATCACACCTATAAGCGCCGCCAGATGCGCAACGATCAGCGCTCGATCTTCCATTGCCATCGGCCGAGTCAACAGATGCAGCAGCCTGAATATGCTTCCGGCGCCGATAGCCACAAACAGTCCGAGTCCAACGAACCCCTGAGTCACCGCAAGCATCAGGTATTCATTGTCGATCGAAGATTGGCCATTCATCGCAGGATACGTTGTGATGCCCCAGCCGAATGCCTTCCGTTCCTTGATGATCGGCTTGTAGCTGTCCAGCAGTTCCCTTCGGTAGATCGCGTTTCGCTGCTCGTCGTTCACAGCATCTGAGCTCTGAACATCTGTATATTGCTTGCCATAGTAGTAGGCCGCCACGAAGAAGACCGCGGCAACCAGGCCGAAGAAGGTCGCAGCCTTCCACATTGAGTACCTTTGCATGAGGAAAACCAGAACCACAGCCAGCCCCGCGCCCACCCACGGGCCACGAGATTGTGCCATGAGGAGGCCGCCTACAAGTGCCCACATAACCAATCCGCGAAACGTCAAAGGAAGCCCGGCAATCACGCGCCGCGCTCCCCACTCGGGCACATAAGAGCGCAGCCACATGCAGTAAATCAGGCCTAGCATGAAGATCGTTCCTGCCAGGATGGCATGGCCGTACGGGCCCGCAATGCGCCCAAAGCCCCATCGCATCTGCTGCGGCCAGATCGACGGCACACCACCGAACAACTTGATAAACACAGTCTGCCAGCTACTTTTTCCCGAGACAAAGTCGATGACGCTGATTCCGGCTACGACGGCCAGTAACACAACCATCCGCCGCACCAGCAGGATCCGTGCCGGCTCTTCGTCGCCGCTTCCCTGTTCAATCAAAAGCTTGCCCAGGATGTAGGGCACAACGACCGTGGTGAGTTCCGCAAACAACATCAAGCCGCCGTTGGGCAGGTTCGCCTCCACATGGCTTCCATCTGCCAGAAACAGCCTCTTCCAGGTACCGTCTGCCAGCGCTGTGCTTAGTCCTTCCGACACAGCCACACTGAAGGCAAACAGCACGACCAGGAGATCCATCCAGGAGAACCTCCAGCGGCGCACTTCCTTGATGCAAAGAGCCAGGAACAGAGGCAAAATCGCCGCATCGGCAAACGAAAGAGGGGGCAAATGGGGAAACCTGAGCGTGAAGTACTCGGGAAGCAGAAGCACCACGGGTATATAGACGTTGACGAACGCGCTTCTCACGGTGCCCCTCGCAAGTGCCACCCAGCAGGCTACCGCCGGGATCAGGATGATCAGATCCACTCCGTCCCCCACAATGCCCGCAGCTTCGAGGTTCTATCCTCGGATGCGCGTCTGTACCGGCAATGCTTCCTGTTCGGCGCGAAGTGGAGTTCTGCTTGCCGCCTCCGCTTCAGGAGCCATCGACCGCCCGTGAGCGATGGTCGATTGCCACTCATCGAACAACGGTTGAGCACACCACGCATGCAGCAAAAACCGCTGCTTGAAATTGAGGCCGGCCAAGGAGAGCGTGAGACCCGCATCCAGCAGTTGCCGGCGAACGTCCATCAGCACACCCAACCCCGCAGCCGTTATCTGCTTCACTCCCTGCATATGCACGATCGTCACCAGGCCGCTGGCAATGCTCAACTCCGCAACCCGCTGCAACTCCGCCGCGGTGTTCGCACACAGCCTGCCGTGCAGATAAACGTGCATTCCCTGTGGCGTATTCACGGAGGTCAAGTGAGAAGGGGCAGAGAAGGGGCGCTGCAGCCAGGCAGCCAGCAGAGTCAACGGCAAACGCCGCGCCAGGCCCGCGAAATCGCGAAAATACCGCGGGGCCAGACGCGAAGGTTCCTGAACGGTTCGCATGGCCCACTCCATGCCGACTCGTTGAACCCACTTCGGCGCTCTACGGACGTCTCCCACCAAAATCTCAAAGCTGCCCCCGACACCTATTGCCACGGGCACTCCAAGGCGCTTGCGATGCATCCAGATCCACTTTTCCTGTTTGGGATTCCCCAGTGCCACAAGGAGAATGTCGGGCCTCGCCGCATGAATCCTGCCAAGTATCTCGCTATGATCGAGAAGCGCCATCGTCTCCTCAGAAGGAGCATAGGTATCTACAATGCGCGTCCCCGGATGAAGCTCTTCGAGCAGCCGCGCTGCCCTTTCAGCCACGTTCTCCCTTCCACCCAGCAGAAAGATCCTGTAGCCCTGCTCGGCAGACAACTTGGCGAGTCGGGGAACCAGGTCGACGCCCGTCACCCGTTCGGCTAGAGGGCAGCCCATCAGCTTCGACACCCAAACCAGCGGCATACCATCCGCGAGCACAAGGCTGCAGCCTGCAATGATTCGATGAAGGTGTTGATCGGCGAGAGAGTTTAACCAGAAATCGAGGTTTGCGGTCGCCACCTGGTGAGTGCCGCCGGAAAGAATCAGCCCCTCAATAGCATCGATCGCCTGCTCAGCCGTAAGGCTGTCCAGCGGCAATCCCAGAACTGCGATTGGGTGCTCCAAAAGTCTCTTCATTCTCAAGCTTCCATTCCCCAGCCAAATCGTGCGCTTGAAAATTCCTCTTCGGATGCCGCATGCACCACTGCGCCAATCCAACGATTGTCTTGATGGTTCTCGATTTTTCAGACCCGAGATTTTTCCGACCCGAATTGATAACCTGTTCCGCCCGGCAATGTCCCGGTTCTCCCATGCCGAGCGGAACTCATACCCAGATTTTGGCAACCCCACGCTGCCTCATCCGGGCGATCACTCTCAATCCATCGGACCTCGTGGACTGAATGATTAGAACTTAGTTTGTAGAACCTCTTGCAACAATGGCGAAAAGGTGGAAGCCAAGGGTGGAGTTCTCTACTTCATTCGATAGTCATATCTGCGCAAATGGGTAACTTAGGAAGGTTACCTTGATAACTTTTAAAGAAGTTACCTTATCGTGTGTACTGAAACAGGACATCGAGAAATCTCAATGTCCATGCAGGTTTTGTGTCTATTCCCGCCATTCCAGTACAGCCATCGAGCAGGGCGGCAGTGAGAGATTAGTGCCTGTAATCTCCTCTTCCATTACTGTAACCTGTGTTGTGGTTTCATTGGAACTCCCCGGACCGGAATTCGTTATCCGCCAGACCTTCAACCTTGAATGGGAATTGATTCCCGGCGCTTCAAGAGTCACAGCTCGCGCCGTGTGCAGGCCGTAGTTGAAGAGGACCATGCCGTAATTGTTGCCATGGTGAAAGGCATAGGAGTCCAGTTCATGAACGCTCTTGAGCTGCACGCCATCGTTGCCCTCTGGCTGGTCTCGGGTTGGGTTTTCGCCCGTCACTTCCACCCGCACCATATCCCCGCTCATCACTCGGTTTGCCAGGGCTTCCGAAATCAGTTGCGGCCGCCATCTGCCGCCCATCTCCACCACGGTTCCCCATAAACGAACCGGCGTTCCATCACTGCGCTTGAATTCGAACTGCGGCAGGGCGAAGAGCATCTCGTCGCGGATACCCTGGTCGCGCATCATGCGCAGCATATGGCCCGCTACCGCGATGCCCGCCGCAGCCGACGGCGTAAAACGATCGAGAACCGCGGCAGGCGCGGTTCCTTCCGTGGTATGGAGGTTCACCTCGTAAACCGCCAGTTGCCGCCCTCGTGCCGACACGTGGGTAGCATGAACCACCCCGTCGCGTGACATCTGCTCCGGTTGCGCCAGAAGAGGACCATAGAGGTCATCGTCGCTCTTCCAATTCGTCACGCTGTGCATCAGGTAGGGCGCGATCGCCAACGAATCGGCCTGGGAAGCCGCGGTCAGCAGCGAGTTGTTTCGATCAGGGACCACGGTGAAAGCCCCCACGACCAGGTCGAATTGGGCCGCTTGTGAGGCGGCGGCCGCGCGGAAGGCGCCGAAGACCTGATTGGCCCGCCGACCGTATGCGGCGGCATCCTCAATCGTCTCCCCCTGAAACATTCCGTTCCACGTTTCATTGCCCAACTCAATGTGAATGGTTCTGAAGGCGCGAGTCCACGGGTCATGCCGGCCCTGCGCTGCACGGATGGTCCCGCCCCCGGTCGAGGCTGCCCCGGCGAGATACTCGGCCAGCTCGCGGGCTCCTTCGCGGGTCATTGCTGTCGGCGCCACGATCCACGGCTCGGCGCCAACCTCGCTGCAAAGCTCAAGAAACTCGGGAATCCCGACCGGAATGTCCTCCATGGTGGAGGACCACGTTGAGAACCCCGAGCGTTGCCGGGCCAGGGGCATCTTCAAAAGGTTGTCGACTGTGCTTCCAAGCTGCGCATGGCTCGACATCAGCCGAATCACGCCCGGATGCAAATCCCTGAGCGTTTCGACGACCTCATCGCGGAAGGCGGTTCCATTCGATCGGCTTCCGGAGGTCTGCTCCAGATCCACGTCGTCCAACAAGAGAGCTTCATTGTTGACACTGAAGCTGACTTCCACGGGTCCGAGGATTGCATTTGCCTCATCCGCATTGAAATCGGCCTTATAGTCTCCCCACGCCCGAGTGAGCGGAATATCCCGATCGAGATACACGCGGGTCGGATTGGTGATCCGCTTGACGCTGACGTGGACGAGTTGCGCGCCGTTGAGGGACTTGGCGCGGAAATTCAGGCGGTAAGCGCCTTTGAGTCGCACGAAAGACCGACCCTCGGTCGAGTCGAAGTACGACTTGACTTCTGCCGATTGACCAGGGCTTCCGGCCTCAATGCGCAATGCCTGGCGCCCGGCCGTCAGCGGCGAAAGATCCTTTCGCTCAGCTTCAAGGTGCGCCCCGCCATGCACAGAAGGCCACCAGCCTGACGCCGGGTCTCCTGGAAACTCCTTGCTTACCGAGAGCCAATCACCAGCGCCTTGGGCAAAGCGTCCGTCAAGGACCAGGCCGAAACCGCCCGCACTCGGCCCGCTTGTCATTACCCTGCCACGCTGTCCTGAGGCGCTGCCATCGAGCACCTCAAACCGCGCGCCATCCCAAAAGCCCGCTGGCCATTGAAATGCGTGCCGCGTGTCGATGCAGGTTCCCTGGCCCCCAACAATGCAATGCAGAATGCTCCGATACTCCATGCCCTCGAATCCCGGGTTCCGGTAGAGGAGGTTTCTCGTCATCTGGCCCGAATCGTAGTAGGTCTGCTCTCCGAGGTTGATTCCCAGGCGGGTCACGTTGGGAAGAACCACTTGATTCGTCACGCGGAAATGTGTACCCCCGCCGGAATCTCCCGGACCTGCAGTCCCAGGTTCCTCGCCAGCCCCAAGCGAGGCAGCCCCGAATGCACGCCCAGCCACGCACAGCGCAGCAATTAATGCGATGGAGATCGGAGAGTTCCGCTTTCGTGGCTTCGTATTCATACCTTTTGCAGCCCCGCCTTTTTTGATCGGAGATTCGAGTAGGCCGCGCTCAAGCCATGTTCCTAAGCATAGTCGTTTCGCCGCACTCGACACGCCCCGTCTACCAACGCCAGGTAGCCCCAAAGCGCTGTCCCATCCCTCCTTCGAGTGACTCCCCAGAATCGATCTCCCTCGCTCCTTCGCTCTATACTTGAGGCACTCCGGCCATGAACAGGATCTCTAAAAACGTCGCCAGCACGATGATCTGCTGCCCTCTCGGCCGGGCCCGCGGCACTGTGTTCCCATTGGAGATCGCTCGATCATGAAACTTCTCGACAGGTACGATTTCGAGGTTTCGATCGTCGTAATCTCCTTTAACACCCGCGACCTGCTCCGCGAGTGCCTGACTTCCCTGCTCTCAGAGTGCTCAACCCTCGGAGCTAGCGCAGAGGTGTTGGTCGTCGACAATGCCTCCCGCGACGATTCAGCAGAAATGGTCGACGCTGAATTCACAAAGTCGGAAATTCCGGTTTGCCTCATCCGCAGCGACGTCAATCTGGGATTTGCCGCTGCAAACAACCTGGCCATGGAACAGGCCCGCGGCCGATACATCGTGCTGTTGAACTCCGATGCGTTCTTCCATCCCGGATCGTTGAGGCGTGCGATCGACTACATGGACGCCGATGCCACGATCGGCATTGGTGGAGCGCGCCTGGTCAGCCGGGACGGCGCATGGCAGCCATCCGCTCGCACCTTTCACTCAATCTGGATAGATGCCATCGTTCTCACCGGCCTCGCCGCACGCTTTCCTCGCTCGCGCGTTTTTGGGGCGCCCGATCGTACCTGGGCGGATCCCAACGATCTCGCAGAAGTCGATTGGGTTCCGGGTGCATTCTCCATCCTGCGTCGGGAAGCCCTCGTCGAAACCGGACTTTTCGATCCGGCATTTTTCCTCTATTACGAAGAGGTCGATCTCTGCCTGCGCGTCAAGGCTGCCGGCTTGCGCGTGCTCTACTGGCCCGACGTGGTTGTCACCCACATTGGCGGTGAGTCGGGACGCCAACTGCGATCACTGAAATTCTCCAGGACAGGCGCCCAGGTAGTGCTGTGGCGCATGCGGGCCACTCTGCTCTACTACCGGAAACACCATGGCTTCCAGGCGTGGCTTGCCCGCGGTCTCGAAGAAACCATTTACCATCTGCGATGGATACGCAATCGCTTCAGCAAGAACCCTGTCCGGCGAGAGCGTGCAGAAGAGGCAAGCCTCCTGCTCGGTCTGATGCGGCAGGCTTGGAATGAAACAAACGGCGGCCGGGTCAGCCCGCCGCGTCCCTGGTAGGACCGAAAACGCAAGAGACGACGATGAGCCTATCAACTTCCAGCACGAACAGCGCGATGAATCTCGAGGTGGCGCGTGTTTGACAACATCCGGGAAGACTTTCGCGCTCACGGCTCTGATCTTGCCCGCCACGGCTTCTGGGCAATGGTCTTCTACCGCTATGGCCGTTGGCGCTACACCATTCCCTGGCGGCCACTGCGCCTGCCCTTCTCGTTCCTCTACAAGTTTTGCAAGCCATTCGTCGAGACGCTCACGGGCATTGAGTTGCCCTGCGAGGTTGTGCTCGGACGGCGTCTGGTGATCGAACACTTCGGCGGCATCGTCGTCAGTGGCGATGCGGTGTTTGGAGACGACTGCATCCTCCGCAATGGCGTAACGGTCGGGCTTCGACACACACAGCACCGTGGATCGCCGACCATTGGAAACCGCGTGGATATCGGCGCTGGGGCAAAGCTGCTCGGTCCCATTCGCGTCGGCGACGATGTGGCGATTGGCGCGAATGCCGTGGTGATCACGGACGTTCCATCCAATTCGATTGCCGTGGGCATCCCCGCGCGCATTCTTCCGCGCAAGCCCAGCGATTCTACATCGTAAGGATTCGTTTGAGATCGTACGTTCGAGGCTCTGGCCGCGCCGTGCGGTTCCGAAATAGCCTAGTCGAGGAACTCCCTGAGCGGCTCCACGATTCCTCGATAAATCAACTCCGCTCGATCGCTCGAAGGCTTCCATCCGAGTACCGACTTCGCTGCGGAGCAATCAAATACCGCCTTCCCGGTCCTGCTTTCCCAGTCGCGATAAGAAGGAATGCGTCGCTCGGGATGACGCACCGCCAGCTTGACCAGCCACTTCATCATGTCGGCCCGATAGAAACTCGAAATCGAAGTGGCGTGGCGCTGAATCTTCATCTTTCCAGCGCGATCGAGTTCGTCCAGGTACTCCTGCGCGCTTAGACACGGATCGGCGACCAGATTGAACGATCGCCCCTCAACTCCATCGGCATGCATCGCAGCGATGAGCCCAGCGGCAACATCCTCAACGAGGACAAGCGGCAGCTTGTTCGTTCCATTTCCCCAAATCTGGCAGACTGCGTCGTTCCACCACATCCCGATGCCCCAGTGGAAGGGACTGCCACCGCGCCCAATCACGATCCCAGGGCGTACAGTCACAAGCGGCAATCCCCGCTCGCGATGCATCTTCTCCAGTATTCGTTCAGAGACAGCCTTGGCCCGCGCATAGAGATTCCTATGCTCGATCTGCGCATCCAAAGGCGTGGCCTCGGTGATCACTCCAGCTTTTGCGCCAAGGTAGTACGAGTCAATCGTGCCCGTGTAAATGAACCGCTTGACCTTCGCTTCGAGCGCACACTCAGCCACCCGTCGCGTCGCTTCAATCTCGAACTCCTGATAGTCGGCCCAACTCTTCACATTGGCCCGCGCCAAATGGAAGACACAGTCGACGCCATCCATCGCTCGCAGCAGCGCGGTCCTGTCCGCCACATCGCCAACGATGCAGTCGAGCTTTCCAGACTCGCGCAACTCACGCGGAATGCCGGCAAGCCCGCGCGCCAAAAGGCGCACGTTGTGGCCATCCGCGATCAACTGCCGCAACAGCTCTTTGCCGATGAATCCAGTCCCGCCCAGCACCAGAATCCGCGGGGTTCCAACGCAGGCCGCAACCTGTGGCGCCTTCCAGAGAACGGTCTCCTCCGCAGCTAGATTCGCCAGGGCTCCCATCCGCTCGCAAAGGCCAACGACGCGTGCGCCGGTGCGACCGTCAAGCCTGTCGTCGAGCGCTGCGCTGTGTGCTCCATAAAACGCGCCATAATATGCATCCAGCGCTCGCGCAATGCTCTCNNGTTCGTCCAGAGAATACGTGTTGCGCTCGAAATCCACCGCGGCGGCGGCAAGCGTCCCACGAGCTTCAATCTTGTACTCGCTGAAGCCAGGAACAAAGCTGAACCGCAATTCAACCGCCGTCGCTCCCGCCAGCGCATCCACCTGCCATCGCCGGTAGAATCTTCTTCCATTCGCAAGGTTGACTCCATTGGTGGGCAGCACCGAAATCGCTTCCGGCTCTCCGGTCAGATCGAGCATCTGCGACACAAGATGCGATCCAACCTCAATCAGGATGTTCCTGGGATCGCGCAGCATCCATGTGTCAAACGGCCCATGCAGGATTTGCGGGAGTGGCCGATGCCAGGTAATTACCAGGTTGTCGATCCGGCCGAGTACCCCGTTGCGAATGTCGCGCCTCAGCTTCTCGTAGATGGGGGCAAACAGAAAGTTGTGCCCGACGCCCAGTCGTCTGCCATGCGCAGCGGCGATGCGAACCAGTTCGTCGCAGTCCACCGCCCGGTCGCACATCGGCTTCTCGATGAGGACATCCACGCCGGCTTCGAGCAGTATGCGCGCAGCATCGAAATGCAGATTCGGAGGCAGCAACACATGAACTGCGTCCAAACGCTCGGCCGCAAGCATTTCTTCAAGCGAGCCGTAGACCTTCGGGATGCCGAACTTGTTTGCCAGGGCTTGGGCCTTGCTTAAGAAGCGATCGCACACCGCCACCAGCTCGACTCCGGCGACTGAGCGAAGACACTGAGCATGCCAATCCGCAATGTATCCCGCGCCCAGGAGCGCAACCCTTCGCACTCCTGCCGCAGTCGCTGCCGGCGGATTCTCAACGCGCTTGAATGCAGGACCTGTCGCCTGATCGCTTGCAGGCTCCGTCATGACCGGGCCGCGCTCCTCTTGTACTCGATAATCGTCATGCCATGGCCGCGCCATTTACGCCGATAATAGGCGATCAGCCCTTCCAACATGGGGAACTTCGCGATCACGGTAAAAAACGCATAAATGCGCGCATCGTGCTTCGTCCACCCGCGCTTTCGCCCGCGAATATAAATCTTGTCGAACTGGACAGCGTAAAGACCCACTAGAATGGCTGCCGTAACCCACATGGTAAAGGGCGCGAGAGCAAGAAGCGTAACCGGAAGAATCAGGCCCCAGATCCAAATCCTGCGGCAATCATCCACAAAATAGCGATCATCGGTCTTGCCGTGAAGCGCGGCCACATGGCCGTAGGCATGGCCGGTTCTGAACATTCTGAGCCACCACTCGGAAAAGTGCTTCATATCCGCGTCATGGAGCGCCATCATCGCATCGACCATCAGCACCTTCCAGCCGTTGCGCCGCACCCGGACGCAAAACTCATCATCCTCCGCCGCAATCACTTCTTCACGAAACCCGCCAACCTCTGTGAAGACCTCGGTCCGGATCATGAATCGTCCGCCCGATGTGAGAATAATGCCAGGACTCTGCTGCCACTCGAGGTTGCAAAGCTTGTTGTAGACGGATGCGCTGGGGTTGACCTCGCGCACGTGGCCACACACCACCCCAACCTGGTCCTGCTTGGCCAGTGTCGCCATTGCGACCTCGAGCCAGCCTTTTACAAGTTCGCAATCGCCATCGAGAAACTGGATGAAAGGGATTTTGGGATCGAGTTTCATCACGCACTCGAAGCCCTCGTTGCGTGCGCGCGCGGCGCTGAACGGCCGGGTTACATCCAGTTCAACCACATGGCAGCCCATTGACTTGGCGTACTCGACGCTTTTGTCGTTTGAACCTGAATCCACGTAGACGACGATCCTGCCTGGTTCGACCGTCGATTCCAGGCAACTCTTCAGCCGCTCGCCCTCGTTTCGCCCGATGGCGACAATTGCTACATTCCGGCCAGAGTTGGGATTCATGACAACCATTCTAAGCGCGCCATTGCAAATCGATACGCCTCAAAGGTTGTAGGATGTGAACTTTGCTTAAGCGTTCCGACGCAGAAGCACAAAGCTCGATTTCGGCTTAGGCCCAGAGATGAATTCTCAAATCGCGGCCATGTCCTGTCCTTTGGCCTCGCGTCCCGCCAGCGCCAACCCGGCAAGGGACAAGGCAACAACAATCACAGTGATTGCAAGGACGGCGGGGTAGTTGTGCCAGCGCTCGGCTGCGAGTGCCTGCCCTTTTCCATTCCACGAGGTAATCAAACCGCCAAGTTGATAGGCGAGCCCCGGTGCGGTGGCACGCACTGGCGCGGGAGATAGCTCCGTCAGGTACGCCGGCACGACTCCCCACGCTCCCTGAACCATGAACTGCATCAGCACCGCGCCGATTCCCAGCGTGATTGCCGAATGTCCATAGGCGTAGAGCGGAATCACGGGGATCGCCATCAGGGCCGCTGTCACAATGGCGCGCTTTCTACCCCACCGTTCTGAAAGAGTGCCGAAGACAATCCCGCCGGCGATCGATCCAAATCCGTAGAGCACACCGATCAACCCCACGGCGCCGGGAGTAAGTTTCGCGTAGCTCGTGAGGAATGTGGGATACAGGTCCTGTGTTCCGTGCGAGAAGCTCATGAACGCGGTCATGAGCAGGACTAGAAACAGGAATGTGGGAAGAAACGCCAGTAGCTTGCCCGAGTTTCCTGGTTCACCCGCGACCCGCATGCGCCGGGCAGCGCGTTTGCGAGCTCCCGCCAGCCACACGGGCGACTCCGGAACGCGAGCCTGAACGTAAAAGACGAGCAATGCAGGCGAGGCTCCCAGAATGAACATCCCCCTCCAACCAATTCCCGGTAAATGCAGGATGAGATGACCGAAAACCATAAAATCGAATCCTTTGAAGAAGACCGCAAATGCCGCTGCGGCCAGAATCGAGCCCATCGCATACCCTTCCTGAAGGACTCCCGAGAAGGTCCCGCGCCCCTCTTTTGGCAGAGATTCGAAAGCCAGCGCTGCTCCTACTCCCCACTCTCCGCCCATCGCAATGCCGAAGAGAGCCCGAAGAATGAGGAGCACCGTCAGCGACGGGGCAAAGGCGCATGCAAGCTCGATTGCCGAAAAGCAGACGATATTGATCATCAGGATCGGCCGGCGGCCGTATCGGTCGGCGAGCATCCCAAACACCAGAGCCCCCACCGGCCTGAATGCCTGGGTCAGAAACACTCCGCCCATAACCTCGGAAACCCTGGTATGGAATTCTGAGGCGATCGCGGTGACGCAAAACGTGAGGATGAAAAAGTCCAGCGAATCAAGGGTCCAGCCGAGAAACGCGGCCAAAAACGTATGCCGCTGTGCGGGACGCAACCGCTGAAAGTGAGAAAGAACCGATCCGAGCATAGGCGGGAGGATAGCAGACGGGTTGAAGTCAAGTTAAACTAAAAAATAATTGTTGCAACGAATAGTTAGCGATCTGCGTCTTAAACGTATCAAGGAATCTGGCAACACCGAGCCTGGCGCCTGGCATCCCCAACGTGCTCCAGGCCCTAAAACCGCAATCGGAACCCCACCGGCCCCAAGCCCGAAACGAAAGGATCTCTGCCCATGAAACGTATTGCAACTCTAGCTGGCATTCTCGCGCTCGCTGCTCCCCTGGCACTCGCTCAAACCTCCACCTGGACCTCGGACCCCGCCCACAGTGAAGTCGACTTCAGCGTCACCCACCTCACCATCTCCAAGGTCCACGGGCGCTTCGGCCACGTAACCGCTACTGTGACGTTGAACGAAGCCGATATCACCAAGTCCTCGGTGACCGCGACCATTGACGTCACCGGCGTTGACACAGGCGAAGAAGCGCGCAACAACCATCTCAAGTCCGACAGCTTTTTCAACGTGGCCAAGTTTCCGACCGCGACATTTACAAGCACAAGCGTAGCCAGGAGCGGCGGCCAACTGTCGATCGCAGGCAATCTCACGCTTCATGGCGTGACCTTGCCGGTGGTTCTGGTGGCGGATGGTCCAGTCGGGCCTGTCCCCGGAATGGATCACAAGCAGCATGCCGGCTTCTCTGCTTCCACGACGATCAGCCGCACGGCATTCGGAATTGGGACTGCTTTCCCTTCCGGAGCGATCGGCGACGATGTGAAACTGAACATCGACCTCGACGTCGTCAAGCAGTAGCGGTGCGTCAACTCTGAGAGAGTCAATGGCAGACCTGAAGCACGAAATCGCGCAGGAGCGTCCCTTCTCAAGCCTGGAGGAGGAGGCGCTCCTGAACCTGATGCGAACGGCCGACTGTATCAACCGCGCATTCCATCTTCAGATTCGAACCTGGGGCGTGACTTCCACCCAGTACAACGTGCTCCGTATCCTTCGCGGAGCACATCCCGCCGCCCTTACCTGTTCCGACATTGGCTCGCGCATGATCGCGACGGATCCTGACATAACGCGTCTGCTGGGGAGGTTGAAAGCCCTCAAACTCATCCGTCAAAATCGTGATCGGCATGACCGGCGAGTGGTCTGGACACGCATTTCCGAGGCCGGCCTCGATCTCCTCACGCAAATGGACCCGGTTGTCCAGCGGCTTCCCAAAGAGATGCTCGGGAATTTCAGCGAAGATGAGTTGACGGAGTTGATTCGCCTGCTGGAACTTGGACGCAGGTTCAACCTGGAAGAAGCAGCAAATTGTTCTGCAAAGGTCATGCCCGGAGGACAGTTGCCTGGTCATCGAACGCCGAATTGTGACGGAAAGAAGGCCTAGTGTCATGAGTCATTAATTCAGTAAACAAATAATAGCGAGAGGCGTCTAACATGACAGGAGCGAGGTCATGAGACGAGGACGCCGATTGCCGGAGTTAAGACTGAGCGAGGAGGCGCGCTCGACGTTGCAGGGCTGGACGCGAAGAAGGAAGACCGCCCAGGCTCTGTCGATGCGTGCGCGGATCGTATTACGCGCTTCCGATGGACTGACCGCTACCGCCATTGCCGCAGAAGTGCATGCGTGCATTCAAACGGTCAGTAAATGGTGGCGCAGGTTTGATGAACAGGGATTAGACGGCCTACTCGATGAGCCGCGTCCCGGGCAGCCACGCAAGCTGAGCGATGCACAGATCGAACAGGTGATCGTGCGTACACTGGAGAGCAAACCGCCCGCCGCCACCCATTGGTCGACCCGTACGATGGCACAGGCCACAGGCGTCAACCAGACCGCGATCAGCCGCATCTGGCGCGCATTTTCGCTCGCCCCGCATCGCTCCGAGACCTTCAAGCTATCCAAAGACCCGTTGTTCATCGACAAGGTGCGCGACATCGTGGGACTCTACATGAATCCTCCGCAGCGCGCCCTGGTCTTATGCGTGGATGAAAAAAGTCAGATTCAGGCGCTGGACCGCACCGCTCCACTGTTGCCCATGAGACCTGGGCAGATCGAACGCCGCACACACGACTATGCGCGGCACGGAACGACCAGCCTGTTTGCCGCGCT
>PMXB01000091.1 GCA_003165935.1 Acidobacteriaceae bacterium
GTAAGCGCCGGTGGTGACCGCCTGCATCGATGCCCCGGTAAACCAGTAGATCATTGCCCCACCGGTGATCAACCCCAGCAGGAAGGGCGCGTGCAACAGCGAGAGGCTCGCTACGTCATGCGTCAGTCCGTCGGTCAGCGCCATGATGATCGAGAAGATCATCGTCGTTGCGCCCACTACAGCCGTGCCGATCAGCACCGGCTTGGCCGAAGCCTTGAACGTGTTCCCGGCTCCATCGTTGGCTTCCAACAGGTATTTTGCGCGTTCAAACTTTGCGTCGATGCCGTAGTCCTTTTTCAACTCCGCTTCGATGTTGGGCTCATTTTCAATCAGCGACAGCTCGTAAACCGATTGAGCATTGTCGGTGACCGGCCCGTAGGAGTCCACTGCAATCGTCACCGGTCCCATGCCCAGGAAGCCGAACGCCACCAGGCCAAACGCAAACACCGCTGGAGCAAGCATCAGGGAATCCATCGACGGGCCCGTGCTGAAGTAGTAGCCCATCGACATCAGCCCGACCATGCTCAATCCCAGCCAGTAGGCCGAAAAATTGCCGGCCACCAACCCCGACAGAATTCCCAGAGAGGCGCCGCCTTCCTTTGCCGACGTGACGACCTCCTGCACGTGGCCCGAGCTGGTGGAAGTAAACACCTTCACCAATTCAGGAATGATCGCGCCCGCCAGGGTTCCGCACGAGATGATCGAAGCCAGCTTCCACCATAGCGTTCCGTCGCCGAGGTCAGGGATCATCAGCCGCGTGACAATGTACGTCAGGATGATGGAAACGATCGACGTAATCCAGACCAGCGAGGTCAATGGCGCCTCAAAGTCCATTTCGTCCGAGTTCCCGTATCTCGCCTTGGCGATTATGCCATTCAGGAAGTACGCGCCCGAACTCGACACCAGCATGGCCACGCGCATCACAAAGATCCATACCAGCAGTTGTACCTGCGTCTTGGGATCGTGAACCGCCAGCAGGATGAAGGTGATCAGGGCCACGCCCGTCACGCCGTAGGTTTCAAAGCCGTCGGCGCTGGGGCCTACCGAGTCGCCCGCGTTGTCGCCCGTGCAATCGGCGATCACGCCAGGATTGCGTGCGTCGTCTTCCTTGATCTTGAACACGATCTTCATCAGGTCGGCCCCAATGTCGGCGATCTTGGTGAAGATGCCGCCGGCAATACGCAGCGCCGCGGCGCCCAGCGATTCCCCAATCGCAAAGCCGATAAAGCACGGTCCGGCATAGTTAGCCGGCACAAACAAAAGGATGCACAGCATGATCAGCAGTTCCACCGAGATCAGCAACATGCCGATGCTCATGCCGGCCTTCAGCGGAATCGCGTACACCGGGTAAGGCTTCCCGCGCAATCCAGCGAATGCCGTCCGTGAGTTCGCAAATGTGTTCACGCGAATGCCAAACCACGCCACGCCGTAGCTGCCCGCGATGCCGACCAGGCTGAAACCCAGGATGATCGGCAGCGTTACCGCTACATTTCCCACCGGCGCCAGCCAGCCAAAGTACATCGAGATGATGACCGCAATGAATACCCACAGCACAAGAATGAACTTGCCCTGCGTAATCAGGTACGTCTTGCAAGTCTCATAGATCAGCTCCGAGATCTCCCGCATTGAGCGATGGACCGGGAGGTTCTTCAACTGCACATAGATCGCCAGGCCGAACAACAACCCGCCAACGCAGAAGAGCAGGCCGATCGACAGCAGCGCATGCCCGTTCAAACCGAAAAAGTTCGAGAAACTCACGCTCTTCAAGTCCGGTAGCGTCAGGTTGGCTTCGCCCCCGCCCGCATGCCCCTGCGCACTGGCGATCGTGGGAAGCAGCAGGCACAACAGAGCCGCCGCAGTTTTGTACTGACGACTCAGAAATCCCGCAACCTGACGTGCAGATGTGAATGGCACAACGAGCAAAAGCGCGCTCATCGCAAAAAAGAGACCTAACCAATACGTTGCAGTCACAAGTCCTCCAGAGATTAGTTTTGAAGCCGCAATCTCAATCGGCTTGAAGTTCGCGTCCCGTTTAAGTACCGGGTGAAATCCACCGGAAGGCTAACATCCGTATCAAGGCCTGTCGAGTGATTGCAGTCACAGGATTCCATGAGAGAAATCTCAGGCTTGCGGACAAGCGTTCCACGCAACGTGTAAAGTACTCTCGGAGGAGTTTCGAGCCAGTATGCCCCAGGAATCCCAACTGTTGACTCCGCGCCAGGCTGCCGAAAAAATCGGCATCAGTTATCCGGCGCTCAAGCACTGGATTCTCGCCGGGCGCATTCGCACTTTCAAGACTCCAGGCGGCCACCATCGAATCCCGCTCGAAGCCCTGGAGGGCTTCCTCCCTTCTCCACCAACCCAGTCCGGTTCCACTCGTATTAGCGGCCGCAACCAACTCAGAGGCACCGTCGTCGAGGTGATCATCGACGGGTTGCTGGCCAAAGTGGTGCTCGCGGTGGGCGATCAGCACGTCACCGCAATTATCACTGCAGACGCTGTGCGTGATCTGGGCCTCAAGCCCGGCGACTCGGCCATAGCCCTCGTCAAAGCCACCGAAGTCATGATCGGCCGGTCCTGACGGCTTTCCGGCGCCTGCATCTCGCCCCCCCTCGACTCCCCTGTTCCCTTCCCCAGATCCCTGCCCGTCCACTCCTTTCTTGAGAATCCCCGTTAATTCTGAGTCAGGCAGAGATCGAGCCTGTAAAAAAGTCGTGCAAATTGCTCGACTCTCTCCTATAATTCGTTCATATTCATATTGATTTGATGTTAATCGAATCAAATTCCCGATGCACCTGATCGCTCGTGAACCCCACTTCGCACTTTCCTAGCCGCTCAAACGCCAGAACTCAGGCTGGCTCGGAAGTTAGCTGCAGGTTTCTCGGATACCAAGGAAAAAGAGCCGCGCTGGGCCACCCCCTTGAAGCAGCGTCTCAAACAAGTCAGTTTTGGAGGTCATGTGAAGAAAGCAACTTTTGTTCTAGTGGCGGCGGTTCTCTTCTACTCAGCGACGGTGGCTTTCGGCCAGGACGCCAGGGTCGACACGAAAGAGAAACCGAAGTCCCCCAACCCCTGCACGACCGTCCACGAGTTCGCCACCACGGATTGCACGCTGACATGGCATGGCATCACGATTTACGGCGCCTATGACGCCGGCGTCGGCTATGTCAGCCACGGCCTGCCGGAAAACGGCTACAACTATGAAGGCGAATCCCTGGTGAACCGGAACGGCTATCAACATCGATTCCTCATCGCACCCAACAACCTTCAACAGACGGGCCTGGGCATCAGGGGCAAGGAAGAGTTTGTGCATGGCTGGTNNTCAACAACGGCCTTCCCAGGGCCAGCTATTCGATCGCCATCGACGGCGCACGCGCGGGGCAACCCTTCAATGACGAGATCTACGGGGGTGTTTCCAATGAGCATCTCGGCACGCTGACCTTCGGTCGTCACCGCTCACTCGGCACCGATGCAATGCTTGTTTACGATCCGGCCAACGGCTCCTATGCCTTTTCTTACATCGGCTACAACGGCACAATGGCAGGGGGCGGCGACACGGAGGACTCCCGCTGGGACGACGCTCTGAAATATCGCCTCACCTTCGGCCCGGCCCACTTCGGCGCAATGTATAAATTCGCCGATGGCTCTGCTGGCTGCTACTCGCCCTCAGCGGGATGGACCGCTGCCACCTGCACGGCGGAACAGGCCCATAACAATGCCTACGGATTCGACGGCGGCCTAAAAGCTGGCAAGTTGTTTGCCGATGTCGTTTTCCAGCATTACAACCAGGCTATCAGTGTATTGAACCCCCTGCTGGGGGCTCAGAGTCTGACGCAACCCTATCAGTCGACCACCGACAGCATCAATACAAACCAGATTACCGGGGCCAATGTGGTGAACCCGAGCAACACCCTATATGGCATCGTCACAGACAACAGCGCAATTATGGGTGCTGCCAAGTATTCGTCTCAGGAGTTCAAGGTCTATGGCGGCTACGAATACATTTGGCAGAACAACCCCAGCAACCCGTTGGGCGTCGGCGCCTCGGACCAGGGCGGTTACATCCTGAGCGGGGTCGAAGACAACAATCTCGATTCTGAAAAGCTGGTTCAGATCTGGTGGACAGGCGCGAAGTACACCCTCAAAAAACAGACCGACTTCACCGTTGCCTGGTATGAACAGCGCCAGAACGACTTCCGTGTTCCCTCTGCCTGCAATGCCACCGCTGGTTTCCGCGCCTCCTGCGCAGGCTCACTCAACGAAGGGTCCTTCTATATCGATCATCACTTCTCAAAGCGTTTCGACTCTTTTCTCGGAATCGCGTATTCCTACGTCAGAGGCGGAATGGACATAGCCATCCCTCATGGCCCCGGTGTCCCCTTTAAAAGCGACAACAACCTTGCTCCGACAATCGGCAGCCGCTTCGCCTTCTAGAGCATTTCTCCTAAATGTATGAAGTGTGGGTGCCCCACCCTCGCCGCGTCTTTGTTTTTGCGGCTAGGCTGGGATCGCTCTAAAGTAAAAGGAGAAATGCTCTAGTCGTTTCCGCCGCGGCCTCAGTCGAGTCCCCAACGCGGATCGTGGTTCATCGTATTATTCGACCTGGTTTAGTCGGCTTGAAGAGACAGCTATGGGCAGTTGGAGGAATTCAGTCTCCAACTGCCCTTTCCCTTTGATCCCGAGATCGGCGCGCTGCGCGAATTCTACTGAATTGGGATCAGTATCTTGTCGCCGGGCAACGGGACCTGCAGATTCTCGTCGCCGGGACTGCGCACTTGACCTTCTGGCAGAGGATCGAGCTTGAACAGAACCAGCACATCGCGATCTGAATTATCGAGCGCGTGAAAGCTGGCTACCTGCTCCAGTGAGTACTGCGTGTGCAGGTCCTCGAGCGTACCGGGATCGATGTCGTTCCATGTAGCCCACCAGCCCGGCTTATAGTGCGCTAGCTTGGCAACCAGGTCGGGCATATCGGAGGTGGGCGTGCCAAAGTCGTCGCAGAGCGTTGGCAAATGGGTCATCATCGTGATCTCATCGCCGCTGATCGAGACCAGAAGCCGATTGCCGTTGGGATGCTGATCGATGTAACTCGTGAGTTCGTCGCTCGCCGTCAAGAAGGTGTACTCGGGATGCAGCGCATAGCTCAGAGTCCATGCGCCATTGCTGGCCGCGGTCGCCGCAGCCAATACAACTGCCGCTCCGCCAATCCATCGCAGCGAAAACCCGGGGCGCAGCGAATCATCCGCCCCAAGCAGCGCTTCCGCTCCAATAGAGACAAGGAAGAAACAAAAGAATGCCACAAACGCGAAGTACCGCGGCTGCGGATGGTTCTGGTAGGTCATGAAGGCGATGTACCCCGCGCACGCGAGCAGCGATGCGCCGAACACCGGGTCGAGCAACACCCTCCGTGCCCACGGCGACGACCAGCCAATTACCGCCGCAACCGCGATCAGGATCAACACTCCTGCAAGAGGAACCAGAATGCGGTCGATCCAGAGCCCGCCATGAAATGACCACCACAGGCTGAGCAACGGCCAGTAGAACTCCGGCGGCTTGGGATATTTGTTGATGAAGAAAAGGTACCGGTAGTCGGGCATCAGCCCCTTCGAGGCAACCAGCCCCATCCATCCGCCAAACGTCACCGCGAACGTAACCGCACCAGCCACCGTGCAGCGCAGTATTTTCTTCAGATCGCCCCAAAGCGGCAGAATCATCACCCAGCCCAGCGCCGGCGCAATAAACACGGCCGTTGTCTTGGTCAGCATCATCAGTGTGAACAGCAGGCCAATCCAGATTGACCAAACCACTGGCCGGCGAAATCCCGGCAGCCGCACCGCAATATTGAACGCGCCCAGCGTCAGCGCGATCAGCATCGGCTCAAGAATGGCGAGCCGGCTGAAACAGTAGAGGAACGGGCTGGTGACCACCAGCGTCAGCGCAAGAAGCGCCGTCCAGCGCGGTCCGCGCGCGCGCAGCAGCAGGTAACTCAGCACCAGGTTCGCAAAGAAGAACGCCACAGAGAGGCCGCGCGCCGCCTGAATGCTGACGCCGGTAATAAAGAAGAGCAGCCACTCAAGAAAGGGCCACACCGGCACTGCCGGCGCGGGGTTGAAGTCTCCGCGTATATACCAGCTACCGAACAGATGCGCCCGCACGGCTGCGTTGCCGTACCAACCCTCATCGGTGTACTTGGCAAAGTCGAAGATCCACGGCGTGTGATTGGGGAAATCGGCGCGCAGGTTGAGGGCGTGCAAAACCGCAAACCCGCCGATAACGATCAGCCAAAGAGCGTAGAGCCAGCGTGGATTCAACTTGGTCAATGCGCTTCCCCGCGATCAAGATTCCTGTGTGTAAGACCCACTCTGCATCCGGCGCACGCAGGTAGGGAATCCGCGGGCCACGGAATACAAAAAAGAACACCTCAGTGGAGTTGCACCGAGTATATCGTGAGCAGGTTCCAGGCCCGGGCCAAAATGCAGCCTTCACAAATGCAAAGGGCATCCGTCGAGGCGGACGCCCATCGGCCGTAAATACGTTCAAACTCGGAAAGCCCCTGCACCTTACTCGTAAGCCAATGCGTCGATCGGATCTTTACGCGCTGCCATCCATGCTGGATAAAGCGCCCCGATAATGGCCCCGAGAAATGCAATGATCGCGGCCTGCGCTATCCATTGGCCGGTCACGTCAAACTGCTGCAGCGGAAACAGGTGAGCCATCATCAACTTCACGCCATACGTTCCGGCAATGCCCAGCAGCACCCCGGCAGCGGCCATCACCGCTGTCTCCCGCAGCACCACCGAGACGATATCCAGCTTGGATGCCCCCATCGACTTCAGAATGCCAATCTCCCGCGTCCGCTCCAGCACAGCCGTATACATCGCCTGAAATATCGCCAGGAACCCCACCACAACCGCAATGAACGTGACCACCCGCAGCGCGATGTTGAACCCCGGAATCTTGTCCGGCGTCATCTCCCCCAGCCAGTCGTCAACTGTATACGTCGGGTAATTCTCCAGGCCGTGGGTCGCATGAATCTCCTGAATGACGGCGTCGTCGTTCTTCGGGTTGTCAACCTTCACATAGAACAGTGAGGCTTTGCCCTCGGCGTCCGTCAATTCGCCAAGCGTGTCGATCGGGATCATCCGGCGACCGCCCTTGCCGTGCTCAACGATGCCCGAAATATGAAAGGGGTGCTTGAGGATGGTGATCGTGTCGCCCACGTGATACCCCTTGTCGGAAGCGGCGGAAACATCGTCGACGATCACGTCGTCTGGGTGCTCAAACTTTCCCCCGGCAATGTACTGGAACGGCTTAAGGGCGTCGAATGTGTCGTAGTCAATGCCGTAGAGAATCTCGATCTTGCCCGCTGTTGAGAACTTCTGATTCACCGGCGAAACCACGGTGACATGGGGCAAGGCGCGCAGCGAGTCGGCAAATACGATCGGCATCGGAGCGCCGCTCATCGCAACAAAATTCGATGATCCCGGCGGGAACACCATCAGGTCCGCCCCAATCCCGTTCGTCCGCGCCTTCGTGTCGTTCAGCATCCCCATGAAGATGCCCGCAATCGACAGAATCATGATCACTTCAATAGCCACCGCAAGCACGCTGATGATCGAGCGCACGGGCCGGTGCAGCAAATTCGCAAAGATGAGCTTATTCATGGTCTTGCGCAGCTTCCGAACCTGTCCTCATGGTCCGGTCAGCCTCAAAATCCCTCACCCTCAGGTTATCAGCCTGCGCCGACTCAAATCCGGGCCCATCCAATCCCCCATGCCCGACACCCCATACCCGACACCCGACACCCGATTCCCGTTGTGCAACACCCTCCCGCAACGGGAACACCTCTCGATACCCCCGCAAATACAGAGGAGAACCCCCGAAAACACTTTGACGGCGCGCCTTTCCAGGTTTATTGTGATGGGGTAACAACCATATTCAGGCAAACTGGGCCTTCAGAGAGCACATGGGTAGCTTTGGAGAGGATCTTCGGACCGAGCGGCTGTCGCGCGGAATTGCGCTTGAGCAGATCGTTGCCGAAACCAAGATCAGCCAGCACCACCTTCAAGCCCTCGAGCAGAACAAGTTTCGCTCGCTCCCCGGCGGCATCCTCAATAAGGGAATCGTCCGCGGATACGCCAGCGCCATTGGCCTCGACCAGCACGACTGGACTGAGCGATTCATGCAGGCCTACACCACCTCTGGCCAGATGCTCGACGACGACCGCGGCTGGGCTGAGTTCGCCTCCAATGTCGGCAAGGCACGCATCCTCCGCCACGATGCAATCGAGATCCGCCTGCGCTGGGCTGGAGCTTTGCTTTTGCTCATCGTCGTAGCCGCGGCCTTCTACCTCACCTTCCGCATTTACGGTGTGCGCGCCGGCTGGTGGCCCACCCTCCTGCCCCTCTCCGGCGTCAAAGCCGTCATGCACTCCGCCTCCTCTGA
>PMXB01000212.1 GCA_003165935.1 Acidobacteriaceae bacterium
CAGCACCACGTCCACATCGAGCGACCGCGGCGTGAATACCGACAATCGGTGCGCCTCAAAGAACATCGGCCTACGCAGCTTCGGCTCAATCGCCAGCACTGCCGGATTGAACCGCTCCAGGTGCCCCGGCTGCAAAATCCGCCCGCCCTTTTCCGCGCGCGCACACAGGTCATCAGCCTCGGCCAGCGTAGCCGCAAGCGGCTTCTCCACCAGCACGTCCAACCCCGCATCCAGCAGCACCGACGCAACCGGATGATGATGCACAGTCGGAACCGCAACCGTCACGGCATCAATCTTGAGGTCTGCCGTCAGCATCTCGCCCGCGGTCGCGAACACCGGGATCGCGTACTTCTCCGCAGCCTGCGCCGCTCGCGCCTGGTCCGGCTCCACGGCCGCAACCAGGGCCACACCCAGCCCTGCCTCTTCGAGCTCGCGATACACCCGGAGATGGTTGCTGCCGAACGCGCCGACGCCGGCAACGGCAAAACGAATAGGCGAGCCTGCTATTTCCCTGCTCCCTTGCCCTCAACTGCTTGCAGGCAACGGCTGTAAAGTTCAAGCAGCTCGTTCACATGCTCTTCCGGCTTCGGTACCGAGGCGCCGCTGAACCCCGTCGAGCCCGCCGCCGTCCGCCCAACGCCCGTTGTCCCCGCCACAAACTTCAGCAGGTCGAGTGCAATGTCTTCATTCCGCCGTGCCCCAAATCCCGCGCCATTCACAGCTTCCATAGTCAGATATCTCCACATGGGATGCTAGCAGATTCCGGCCGCGCGACCTCGCGGCTACAGATTGCATTACCCGCGAAAACTCCACGCAAGCATAAGAATCAGAGTTGCTTGGGCTCTGCCCTCCGGCGAAGCCGAATGGTGTTTTTCTAGCAGTCCTGCTACGCTTTTCTCATGCAGATCACGGTCGACATTCCGGATGAATTGGTCGCCCAGGCCAAAGCGCGCGGGCTGACGCCGGAGGCGTATGTGAAAGGCCTGATCGACGGCGGGCTGCGCACTGATCCAGCGCCACTTCCTCCCGCCAAGCCAAAGATGGATTTGGAGGAGTTCTTTAAGGCAATGTCCGCATATTCCGATAAGATTCCCCAGCTTCCAGACGAAGCTTTCACCCGCGAGAGCTTCTATCAAGACCACGATTAGTGCCCTCGCGATAGGCTGATAGGGATGCCCACCGCCTACATCGGTCTCGGCGCCAACCTCCCAAGCCCCGCCGGCTCGCCCGAATCCACCCTGTCCGCCGCCTCCCATCGCCTCGAATCCCTCGGCCCCATCATCGCCCGCTCATCGCTCTACTCCACCGAGCCCGTCGGTTTCGCCGACCAGCCCCGCTTCTTCAACGCCGTCATCGCCCTCGAAACCAACCTCACCCCGCGCGCCCTCCTCGAAAATCTCCTCGCCATCGAGCGCGAATTCGGCCGCAACCGCTCCGCCGGCTTTCGCAACGGCCCCCGCACCCTCGACCTCGACATCCTCCTCTTCGCCGATCAGATCGTCGCCGACCCCGACCTCGAAATCCCCCACCCCCGCTTGGCAAACCGCGCCTTCGTCCTCGTCCCGCTCGCAGAGATCGCCCCCAATGCCATCGACCCCGCCTCAGACCGCACCGTCGAACAACTGCTCAACGCCCTGCGCGCCGCCACCAGTGACCAGGCCAATGCCGTCATTCCCCTTCAAACCCAGCTCTGGCACACCCTCCACCCCACCGCCCCGCCCCACTAAAATCGCCCACTAAAATCAAAGGATGGGCCTCGACTTCCACCTGCTCAACACAACCCCCACCGGCGGACGCCGCGCGGCCCTCCACCTGCCCCACCAAACCGTCCAAACGCCTGTCTTCATGCCTGTCGGCACCGCAGGCTCCGTCAAGGCCGTCCCCCAGGACGTCCTCGAATCCCTCGGCGCTGAGATCATCCTCGGCAACACTTACCACCTCTACCTGCGCCCCGGCCACGAAGCCATCCGCCGCATGGGCGGCCTGCACAAGTTCATCAGTTGGCCCCGCGCCATGCTCACCGACTCGGGCGGCTTTCAGGTCTTTTCTCTCAGCGCCCTGCGCAAGGTCTCCGACGAAGGCGTACACTTCCGCTCCCACCTCGACGGCAGCAGCCACTTCTTCACTCCAGAACATTCCATGGACGTCCAGATCGCTCTCGGCGCAGACATCTGCATGGCCTTCGACGAGTGCACCGAGTACCCCGCCGAGCGTCCTCGCGCCGAGGAGAGCCTGCGCCTCACCCTGGCCTGGGCACAGCGCTCGCTCAATCATTTCCGCACCCACCAGCACGAAGTTCCCTGGTCGGATCAAGTAGCGCCGGCTTCCAGACATGTNNACATGTAGCGCCGGCTTCCCAGCCGGCTGTAGCGCGGGCATCCTTGCCCGCGCCGGATACCAGCCACTCGCTAAGCAAAAATCGGTCGCAGTCCCTCTTCGGCATCGTCCAGGGCGGCATGTACCGCGACCTCCGCCGCCAGAGCGCCGAGCGCCTCGTTGAAATGCACCACGCCGGCGCCGGCTTCGACGGCTTCGCCATCGGCGGCCTCAGCGTAGGCGAGCCCCGCGACCTCACCCTCGAAATGATCGCCGAGGTCCTGCCCCTTCTCCCGTCCGACAAGCCGCGCTACGTTATGGGTGTCGGCTACCCCGACGAGATCGAGCAGTACGCGCGCATGGGTGTCGACATGATGGACTGCGTCCTGCCCACCCGCGCCGCGCGCCACGGCCTGCTCTTCACCAGCGAAGGCCGCCTCAACATCAAAGGCAAAAAGTACGCTGAAGATCAGGGACCACCCGACCCCGCCTGCCAGTGCATGGTCTGCCAGCGCTACTCGCGAGCCTACCTCCGCCACCTCATGCAGGCCGGCGAACCCCTCTCCGCCACCCTCAACTCCATCCACAACCTCGCCTATTACCTCGGCATCATGCAGCGCGTGCGGCAAGAGCTGGCAGCGAATCCCAATCCTGCCGCCAGCTAGCCTCGCACACCTGGCAAGCCATCTCCACCGGCGCCCTCCGCGCCCGCGCCATCGCCAGCCCCAGCGTCGCCGCCGCACTCAACCACAGCAGTAGCCCCGTCCCGATCGCCGTCACACTCTGCAAGCTCTCGGCGGGCGCCAACCACATCGAGGCAACAGCCCACACCACCATCGCCACCCCGCTAACGTAGTGCGGCGTATACCGGAATAGCCGCGCCAGCGGAAGCATGTGCAGTCCCACGATCGCCGTAATCGCGTTGACTACATAATTGTCCAGGTGCAGCCGCGCAAAGCTCACGGCCACAACTCCAACCGCAATCCACTGCACCAGGTTCACCCATGCAAATATCCGGCCCTGCTTCGGATCCTTCGCCACAAGAGGAAAGCGCTCCGCCTCGCGCGATAGATACGCAGCTCCTGCCAGAAGCACCATCGTGCAGGCAGCCACCATCAAAACGGGTACAACCCCCAGCTGCCCTGCCCCGTAGAGCCCCATCACGATCCACCCTGCACCGAATGCAGCAAAGAAAATCATCCCAATCGCGCGACCAGTCAGGCTGTTCGCAGTCAATCCACCACTCATTCCCTGTGTCATCGCAGCTCTCCTTTTATCTCTGGTTGTCCATCGTCTTTGCGCCTCCGAAGGGCGCAGGTTGCCTGGCTCCTCGCGCAGGGCGAAAAGGGGCATTCATATCCCGCGGCCTGCGCCGCTCTTTAGCCTTGAATCGCCGCGCCCAGCAGTTGTTTCAGCGCTTGCACGTACTCGGTCAACGCCGCGCGTCCCTCTGTCGTCATCCGGTAAAGCGTCTGCGGCTTCCGCTGCACAAACTTCTTCTCAACCGCCACGTATCCTGCCTCTTCCAGTTTCATCAGTTGCGCTCCCAGGTTGCCGTCCGTCGAGCCTGTCTGCCCGCGCAGCCAGGTAAACTCCGCTTCGTCCACCGTTGAAAGCAGCGAGAGCAGGGCCAACCGCAGCTTCCCATGAACTACGGGATTCAGCTCCGGCAGCTCAGGCATAGGATCCGCCTTTCTTTCCTTTTGCCTCGGCCATCATGCAGACGATCCCAAACACAATCTGGCAAAAGAAGATCGCCACCATGAACACCACCAGCGCCTGCGTCTCGCTCCCAAAGCACGCCACCACACCAGCCACCCACCACACGCATGCACTGGCAATCTGCAGCCGCCACTTCAACACAATCCCCGCAGCCCCGTTGGCCATTCCCAGCATCGCGCAAGCCATCGTGATGAATATATGTGGGTCCAAAAGCCGGCCGCTTATCCCCAATGCCGGAAATGCCGTCATCATCGACACCCCAAGCGCAATCCAGATCCCACCCATCGCCCGGCTCATCGTCGTATTTGGCTTGTGCTTACGCCTCGCCAGCACCACCCCCGTCACTATTCCCGCAGCCGTCATCGTCACGGGCCATGCATACATGGCTGCCCCCAGTGCGCTCCACCCGATCGCTAGGAAATACGCCACGCCCCACAACACAAACGTCCAGCCCCAGCTCTCCGTCGACCGACGCCCCGCATGCATCATCTGCTCAATCAGCGCCAGCCGATCCTTCAGCTCTTGTGTCTCCATAGCATCCATCGCTTAGTTCTCCTCTTCTCTCTTTAAAAGCCAATCCCGCCGTAAGATCACTGTCGCGGTCCCCCATAGAACAAGGCCGTTCAAACCAAATGCCGCGATATTGCGAATATTCTCCGCCTGAAGCATCAGCGCTGCCAGGCTTCCCACCACCATCACCACGCCGGTTAAGTAATAGACCGGAGATCTGAACATCTTCCCCAGGGGCAGAAAATGCAGCCCGATGATCACGCCAAGGCACTCTGGAATGAAGGCATATCGCCCGATGCGCGCCAGCCAAAAGGCCGCCACAGAACACAGCGTCCATTCGATCGCGCTGTTGACCCAATAGGGCACCCTGACTGCAGCCCATCGTTCTCGATCTGCCGCAGTACTGCGATAGCCCCGAAATGAACGAAGGCGCATTACCGGCCACGCGATCGCCACGACCGTCACAAGGCTCACCAACGTGAGGGATAAAGGGGTCGCGATGCCCCCAAAGAAAATCGCTTGAAACATCCAGACCCCGCCGAACGTGCCGCAGATCAAAGCCCCCACCACGCGCCCCTTCAACCAGGCCGGGCTGAGCGGTGAATAAACGATCGAAGTAACTGTTGTTGCCATTTTTTGGACCTCCAGTGCGGCTGTTTGCTTCCCTTAGCGATTCAATTGAGGCGCTTCCAGCCGATAAAACTTCCCTCAATGAAGAGTACTCTATAAAATAGAGAACTATATGTCAAGAGAAATCATCCGCCTTTTTCTCTACCCGCCCCGAACTTAGCCCTGAAATACCGCCCTTGGCTCTGTAAATATCTGAAAATAATTGGGATAATTAGGACTCCGCCACCACTCCAGATCCTCCCGCACCCGCCCCAACAGCCCCTCCCAATCTCCCGGAGTCGCTTGCCTGTAAAGCCGCGCCGTCGGATACCAGGGGGTTCTGTCGCCCTCGATCCCCCACCGCCAGTCCGCCAAATGCGGCAACAGAATCCAAACCGGCTTGCCCATCGCCCCAGCCAAATGGGCAATGCACGTATCTGTCGTAATCACCAGGTCAAGCCCCGACACCAGCGCCGCCGCGTCCGCCAAATCCCGATCTTCACTCGCCTCATCCCTCAAACAAATCTCTGCACCCAACTCCGAAATCTCCTCCGCCGCTGGTCCCTTCTGCAAGCTCACCCACTCAACCCCAGTCATGCGTAGCAGCGGAGCCAGCGTCTGCAAACGCATCGACCGCTGCGCGTCAGCCTTGTACCTCGGATTCCCCGCCCAAGCCACCCCCACCCGCAGACCAGCGCAACCCATATCCTTTGGTTCCAACTCCGCCGCCCGCCTCGATGCCAATTCCCGATCCGCCGCCAGGTACGCCCCCTGCCAAGGCACCGTCTCCGGCGTCGTTCCAAAAACGGCTGGCAAACTCATCAAGGGACACTCAAGATCGAACCTCAACCCTCCGCTTCCCTCACCCAGCAGCGCCGTCTCCGCCCTCCCCGCCTGCACCACGGCCAACGACCGCATCAACCGCTCAACAGGCTGCTGCACCTGCAGCACTGGAAACCCTCCCCGAGCCGCCACCAGCGCCGCATACCGGCAAAATTGAATCGTGTCGCCCAGCCCCTGCTCCGCATGAAGCAGCACACGCCTCCCCTCAAGCTTTTCCTCTTGGAACGGTTCGCCCCTCCACCGCGCCTGCTTGAACGTCCTCGGCCTCCGATGCACCTCCCTGAACTTCCACCGCGCCTCATACCCCCGCC
>PMXB01000319.1 GCA_003165935.1 Acidobacteriaceae bacterium
TACAACAAGCCGATGATCTATTACCCGCTGAGCACGCTCATGCTGGCGGGGCTGCGCGACATTCTTATCATCTCGACGCCCCAGGACACGGGTCGCTTTGCCGATTTGCTCGGCGACGGGCACAACTGGGGCATCCATATTCAGTACGCCGTTCAGCCGAGTCCAGACGGCCTGGCACAAGCGTTTGTCATTGGACGCGACTTCATCGCTGAGCAACCCAGCGCGCTCATCCTCGGCGACAACATTTTTTACGGCCAGGGTTTTTCTCAGCAGCTTCAGGCCGCGGCGACGCTCGAGCACGGAGCAACGGTCTTTGCCTACCCTGTCGAAGATCCAGAGCGTTACGGTGTCGTCGAGTTTGACTCCGGCGGTCGCGCCATCAGCCTGGAAGAGAAGCCGAAGCAGCCCAAGTCGCGTTACGCCGTAACAGGCCTTTATTTCTACGACCGCGATGTGGTTGAGCTGGCCTCGGAGCTCAAGCCTTCATCGCGCGGCGAACTTGAGATCACCGACCTCAATCGCCTCTACCTTGAAGCCGGCAAGCTGAACGTGCAAATCATGAGCCGCGGCATGGCCTGGCTTGACACGGGTACGCATGAGTCGCTGCTTGAGGCTGCGCTTTTTGTCCACACCATCGAGCGCCGCCAGGGCCTGAATATCGCGAGCCCTGAGGAGATCGCGTTCCGCCAGGGCTTCATCGATGCGGAGCAACTCGAAGCGCTCGCTCAGCCCATCGCCAAGAGCGGCTACGGCAAATACCTGCTTGGAATTCTCCACGAGCCGCACTACCCCGGAGCAACCACGCCGGCTGCATCTGGACCGGGCATCGAAGGAAAGGGGCCGGCGCGGCAATGAAGATTACAGAGACAGCTCTGCCCGGCGTCCTGCTGTTGACACCCACCGTCTATCGGGACGATCGCGGCGCCTTTCTTGAAACCTACAATCACCGGCGCATGATCGAGGCTGGGTTGCCGACGGTCTGGGTGCAGGACAACTTTTCGCGATCGAGAAAGAACGTACTGCGCGGCATCCACTACCAGATCGCGCAAGCCCAGGGAAAGCTGGTGCGCGTTACACACGGCGCGGTTCTCGATGTTGCCGTCGACCTGCGCCGCAGTTCGCCAAACTTTGGCCGCCACGTCGCTGTCGCGCTAAACGGGGAAGTTGGGGCCATGCTTTGGATTCCGGTTGGCTTCGGGCACGCCTTTCTTGCTCTGACTGAAGATGTGGGATTCGCGTATAAGGTCACCGACTACTACTCGCCCAGCGGTGAGCGGACCATTGCCTGGAACGACCCGGACCTTGCCATCCAATGGCCCGCTGCTCAGGAGAGCCTGATCATCTCAGAGAAGGACCGCAAGGGTTCTTCGTTCCGCGACGCCGAAGTTTTCGATTAGGCTGCACCAGGTCCGTGACCGCTTGAAATTGTTCCAACGACGGGTGCCCCACCCTCGCGACGCTCTTGTTTTTGTCGCTAGGGTGGAAGTCACAGAATCAAACGGTCAAGGAACGGGTCTCATAAAAGGCGCCTTGAAAGGGCACGACTTCAGAGCCTGNNTGAGCGCAGTCGAAGGGTGCCGCAAAAGGCCAACGATGACGCGGGCTTTAGCCCTGCGGATGCGCATTCTTTTCCCGTCAAGATTCACGAGACAGCTTATAGCCTCTGGGGCGCACGGTTTGCTCGGCGTTGCCGCGAGACGCGCTCCATCTCTTAAATCTCTCCAATTGAAGCCCCCTTCAAACTGACCTTGCGATTGCTCCACTGACTGCGCCGAGGAAGCCCCTGGCACCCTCAAGTCGGGTGACTGGCCCATGGCAGGCGGTCCGCGGCCTTTGGTGATTGATCAAGTGATTGACCAAGCGAGTGGTCCGTTTTGGGCAGGTCTCTCTGGTTTCCGGCCCCGAGCACGCCGGCAAAAACAAGTGCTTCGTTTTTTTTCTTTCGAGTTTCCGTTTGGTGTCGATGAATGAGGTGGGATTCGCGGATCGTTCCGAAGCGCGAGCTTGATGGGCGTGTCCCGAGGAAAACGGTTGCGGTCAGGAGCGGCAAGTGGGAGCAGTTCTCGTGCAGATGGATAACGGATGCCTTTTGCGGCTTGAGGGCACGGTTGACATTGCCAGTGCTGCCGAGTTCAAGACGCTTCTGCTTCAGGCACTGGCTGTGGGCAGGGACGTGGCCGTATCGCTCGAGGCCGCATCGTACCTCGACGTGACCGCTGTGCAACTGCTTTGGGCAGCCGATCGCGAGGCCCGCAGCCAGGGTATTCGAGTCACCTTGAGCGGCGGCTGTCCCGAGATTGTTCGCCGGTCGCTCGCTCAGGCCGGCATGGCCGATCTTCCTCTGCTGAACAACTGAATGAAATCGAGGCAACGGTTGAATTCCGCGCACCAGTCCGACCAGTTCAAGCAAAGCTTTCGCGAAGAAGCGCGCGAGATTCTTGTCGACCTCGAATCCGCGCTGCTGGAGCTGAACGAGCACCCCGCAGACCTCGAGCTGATTGGCCGCACATTCCGTGGCCTGCACACCATCAAGGGGTCGGGTTCGATGTTCGGGTTCGAGCGGCTCGCCGCGTTTACACACAATCTTGAGACCAGCTTCGACGAGGTGCGCAACGGGCGGCTTGAGGTCACTCCCGAACTGATCGACCTGACATTGTCGGCACTCGACCAGATGCGCGTCCTGCTTGAGGAAGGCGCCGGCTCGGCGGCGCACGATCCCGCCGTTTGCCAGGCAATCCTCGATCGCGTGCGAAAACTGTCTGGCTCTGCGGTCGTGCCGGCTTCGGCGGATGACGAGGGTTCTGAAGCCGGAGCAACTTCCGCATCCAGCTCCAGCGCGACTGGCTTAAGCGCGCCGTTTGCGATGGAAGGTCAAAACCCCGGCCACGTTTCCGGCCCGATCCGCGCATGGCACATCCGCTTTGCACCCGGCCCGGAGATGCTGCTCGACGGCACGGATCCTCTGCTTCTGCTGCGCGAGCTGGGCTCGCTGGGCGGACTTTCGGTCCGTGCATCCTTTTCAGCATTGCCGCCTCTCGCGGAGCTCGAGCCGGAGCGCTGCTATGTCGCGTGGGATTTGGCGCTGGCTACTGCTTCGCCTCTTGAAGCGATTCGCGATGTGTTCATCTTTGTGGAGGATCACTGCGAGCTCGGGATCGAGCCAGCCGAGGAGCCCGAGGCCACAGCAGGCGCAGATCCCGCTCGACCCCGGCCCGCTGGCGCGGCCCCTGCCGGCGAAGTGCTGGCACGCGGCCTGGAAGAGCCGCGCTCGCAAGCCGGGGGGCGTCGCAACTACGACCAGCCCGACAATGCCACCAGCCTGCGCGTACCCGCTGCCAAGCTTGACCAGTTTGTCGACCTGGTAGGCGAGCTGGTGACGGTGCAGGCGAGGCTCAGCGAGCTTGCCGCCCGCTCCGACGATCCCGACGTGGCCGCCGTATCGGAAGAGATCGAGCGGCTGACCTCGTCGCTGCGCGAAAACTCGATGAACATCCGCATGTTGCCGATCCGAGCCACGTTTGAGAAGTTTCGCCGCCTGGTTCATGACCTGGCCCGCGATCTGGGCAAGGATGTGGAACTGACCATGGAAGGGGCCGACACGGAGCTGGACAAGACCGTGATCGATCAGTTGGGCGATCCGCTGATGCACCTGATTCGCAACAGCATGGATCATGGCATCGAGCCGGCGGCGCGCCGGGCCGCCCTGGGCAAGCGGAGGACAGCATCGATTCATCTTTCCGCACGGCACTCAGGCGCCAGCGTGCTGATCGGGGTCGCGGACGACGGGGCCGGGATCGATGCCGAGGCGGTCCGCGCCCGCGCCATCGAAAAGGGCCTGGTCGCGCCCAGCGCGGAGCTCACCGAGACGCAAATTTTTGGTCTTCTTTTCGAGCCCGGCTTTTCCACCGCAAAGCAGGTCACCGACGTCTCTGGCCGCGGCGTGGGGATGGACGTGGTGAGGCAGCGCGTGGATGCTCTGCGCGGCACCATCGAGGTAAGCAGCCGGCCGGGCGAGGGAACCAGCGTGACACTGCGCCTTCCGCTGACCCTGGCAATCATCGACGGCCTGCTGGTGAGCGTGGGCGAGGCCTTTTTTGTTCTGCCTCTGGGCAGCACGCTGGAGTGCGTCGAGCTGAGCCGGGCCGATGTGCAGCGCGCCAACGGCAAGCACGTGGCCGACGTGCGCGGGGAGTTGATTCCATATATAAGGCTGCGCGAGTACTTCAACATGCGCTGCCAGCCGCCGGCGATCGAGCAGGTCATGATCGTCGAGACCGGGGAGGGGCATTACGGCTTTGTGGTGGATTGCGTTCTGGGAGACTGCCAGACGGTGATCAAGAACCTGGGCCGCTGCTATCGCAATGTTCAGGTCGTTTCCGGAGCGACGATTCTGGGAAACGGGACGGTTGCCCTGATTCTCGATCCGGAACGGCTGGTGCAGGCTGTGCTGCGCACGCAGGCGCAGCGCGCGCGCGGGCATCCGGCGGCCCAAAGAGCGGGCAGCCTAAATCAGGAACAGTTGGTCCATCAGGCGAATCACTGCATAGGAGGCGATGGCTCGAACGCCAGCGCCAGTCCATTGGCAAACTAACCAGCTTTGGTTTGTAACTCTCCATGCCTGCCGCGGGGCAGCGGATGGGAAGCGAACGAATTCAAGCAAGACGGAGGGCAGATTTCATGTCGACAACATTGGTAAGTGAAGTCCGGAAGACACATGCCGGCGGTAACGGAAACGGCGGAAATGCCCAGGACGGGCAGGATCGCCCCAGAGGCAAGGGGCGTCCGGTCGAAGATGATTCGGGGCTGGTGCTGGACGAGATCATGCGCCTGGTAGACGCTTCGAAGGAAGGCCGCCTCTCAGAGCGCGCCAAGGCGACCATGTTCAACGGCGTCCATCGCGAAATGCTGCAGGGCGTCAATGAGATGCTGGACGCGATCCTGCTTCC
>PMXB01000052.1 GCA_003165935.1 Acidobacteriaceae bacterium
ATGAACGAGTTCAACCGGAAGGAAGACAGGGACCAGGGTCCGGGTAATAAGGAATAGGAAGCAAAGCCTGGGAGCTGGAAACTGAGAGTTGAGGCCTGGAGCAATGAATTGCTCCGGCGGAAAAGGAATACCGATGTCCCGTGTGTATGAGGTTATGTTTATCGTTCGGCCCGATGTGACCGAAGAGGATACCGACAAGCTGATTGCCGGCTTTAGCACCACCATCGCGTCTGGCGGCGGCACGGTGAAGACAGTGGAAAAGATGGGCCGTCGCAAGCTCGCCTACATGGTCCGCAAGTTTAACGACGGCAATTACGTTCTGCTGACCATTGAGGCGGACGGCGCTGGAGTGCTTGAGCTTGAGCGCCGGCTGCGCGTGACTGAGCCGGTGATCAAGTTCATTACCGTGCGCATCGACGAGGAAGAAAAGCGCCTGGCCAAGGTGAAGGCACTGCGTGGAGTTCGTCGCAGCAAAACAAGCCCAGAGCCCGCGGCAGCGGCTGCGCCAGCCCCAGCTCCTGCCCCTGCAGCGGAAGCTGCTGAGCCGGCACAGGCCGTCGTCTAGCTAGATTGCTGAACCTGGCCGCTACCGACCGCTCTGACAAAAGAGCCCGGAGGCAGCCGCATCAAAGAACTCGGCTGGGCCCAGGGGGCGCAGCCCGGAAACAAAGAGAGTAAAGAGGAAACACTATGTCTGATGAGACTCAAGGAAAGGCGCCCGAAGCGGGCGCAGCGGCAGCCGGATCGGATTCCGGGCCAGTTTCAAGTCAGGGTTCAGGGCAGAGTTCGGGTTCGGGCTCGGGCCCGCGTCCCGGCGGCCGGCCAGGAGGCCCACGTCCCGCTGGCGGTCCTGGCGGACGCGGCAAGTTCTTCCGGCGCAAGAAGGTGTGCAAGTTCTGCACCGAAAAGATCGATGCGATCCCTTACCGCGACGTACGTTTGCTGCAGGGATTTGTAGCCGAGCGGGGCAAGATCGTGCCTCGGCGTTTGACCGGCGTTTGCACGACGCACCAGCGCCGCCTGACACGCGCCATCAAGCAGGCCCGGAACATCGCCCTGCTGCCATTTGCGACCAGGGGCTAAACTTTGGCGGATGCGGCCGTGTCAGTGCACGACTTTAGTCTTGCCGGATGGGCACGACAACTGATTCCGGCTTTAGCCGCTGGGGCAAGTCGAGCGTTCCAAGAGAAGACTTGCTCAGGGGTTAAAACCCCGAATTTAGATGCATTGCTTTTCGGCACGACTAAAGTCATGCCCTGACACAATGCTGCCTGTCCCTCGCAATGCTGCTTCGGTGCCGGAACCACTTGAAATTGGGCACGGCCAGGCGCCTTGCTCACAACGATTGGAGAGTTTGCTATGGAAGTGATTTTGAAAGAAGAAGTCGAGCACCTGGGACACCGCGGCGACGTGGTGAAGGTTGCCGATGGTTATGCCCGCAATTACCTGCTGCCGCGCAAGCTGGCGCTGCAAGCTACTGACACAAACAAGGCAGTGATCGAGCAGATGAAGTCGTCCGCAGCTCGTCGCTCCGCCACGGAGAAGGTCCAGGCTGAAGAGCTGGTGACCAAGCTGGAACCGTTGACGCTGAGCTTTACGCGCAAGTCGGGAAAGGACGGACACTTGTTTGGGTCTGTGACCTCATCCGACATCGCCGCCGAGCTGGCGACACAGGGCTTTGAGGTGGATCGCCGCAAGATCCAGCTCCCGGAACCGCTGAAGAGCGTTGGCGACTTCAAGGTTGCAGTCAAGCTGCACCGTGAAGTGACCGCGCAACTCAAGGTGAAGGTTCTGGCGGATGCAGTGGAAGGGGCAGAAGCCGAAGCGGCAGCCGCGGATGTCGCCGCGGAAGCTGCAGCCGAGCCNNAGAGATTGTGGAGCGGCCGACCCTGGCGGAGTTTCGTGAGCGCCTCCTCGTGCGCATGCCTGTATTGGCAGATATCGATACTGCGGAGATCCTCCACGAAGAACGTGCCGGACGATGATCGTGCTTGATGCTTCGGCGGCCATCGACTGGCTGCTGCAAACCCCGGCCGGCCAGCTTATCGATCGGCGAATCTATGCTCGCCAGGACACATTGCACACCGTCCACCTGCTGGATGTTGAGTTTGCCCAGGTCCTGAGGCGCCTTGTACGCGAAGGGACATTGACGCCGCGGCGTGCCCAGGAGGCCCTGGACGACCTTTCGGCTCTTCGCATTACCCGTTATGCCCCAGTCCTTTTGCTCAGGAGGATTTGGCTGCTGCGGCAAAACCTGAGCGCTTTTGATGCCGCCTATGTAGCGCTGGCCGAGGAGTTGCAGGCGCCGCTGATTACCCGAGACAAGAGACTTGCCTCAGCCCCTGGCAATGCGGCGCAGATTGAGCTCTTCTAGAAGATGGTCTCTTAAATGCCCTTGCATCGTGAAGTGCGTTTCTCAGGGGCTAAAGCCCATATTTTTTGCGGCCTTTGCGGCACGACTAAAGTCGTGCCCTGACACTTTTTTGCGGCTCCAATTGAGTTTTTCAGCAAGGTGCAAGGTCGTGCCGTGACGAGATGCCATTTAAGAGACCGCTCGATAACGCCGCGACTCTGACTCACCCCACCATGGCCAGTGGCTTGGACCGATCTGTGGCCAGCGTGGGTACAGCGGCGAGCAGGCTGCGCGTGTAGGGGTGTTCGGGGGCGGTTAGGATGCGCTGGGAGGGGCCGGTCTCGACGATTTCTCCGGAGCGCATGACGGCGACGCGGCTGGCCACCTGGCCTACAACGGCAAGATCATGGGAGATGAAGAGCATGGCGAGGCCGTGCTGGCGCTGCAGGTCGCGCAGCAGTTCGAGCACCTGCGCCTGGACGGTGACGTCGAGGGCGGTGGTGGGCTCGTCGGCGATGAGCAGGCGGGGCCGATGCATGAGCGCCATGGCGATGAGGATGCGCTGGCGCTGCCCGCCGGAGAACTGGTGGGGATAGTCCCCGTAGCGCTGGGCGGCATCTGGAATGGATACCGCCTCGAGCGCGGCGATGGCCCGGCGGCGGGCTTCGCGGCCAGTGAATGAGGGGGCGTGGGCCTCGTAGCTCTCGGCCACCTGATGGCCGATGGTCATCACCGGATTGAGCGCGGTCATGGGCTCCTGAAAGATCATGGCGATCTCACGGCCACGGATGTGGCGGAGGGCGCTGGCAGGCTGCTGGAGCAGGTTGATATAGGAAGTGCGGGCTGGAGCGGAGTTGGCGCTATGCCATAGGATCTGACCGGTGACCGATGCCGACGGCCCGAGCAGGCCGAGGATGGCGAGTGCGGTAGCGCTCTTGCCGGAGCCCGACTCGCCGACGATGCCGAGCACTTCGCCCTCGTCGAGTTGCAGGCTGATGCCGCGGACAGCCTCAGCCGCACCGAATCGAATGTGCAGATCGCGGACGTCGAGGAGCGGGGCCATTAGAGCCATCGTAGAACATGGACTGGGAGCATTGGTGGGAGCGTCTTCCATGGAGAACGGCGCGCTGTAACTAACAAAGTCGGCCTGGTCGGATAGAATCCTGCGTGAGATGAATAAAAGCTTGCAAATTGAAGAGTTAAATCGCCGCTTTGGCTTGGCGGGAGTTGCCGAGGTNNTGGAAGCCGGCGGGCGCGGAAGAAGTGATCTTCCTGAGCAGCCGTTCGTATTGGGTGGACGGCCGCGCGATTCGCGGAGGGATTCCGATTTGCGCGCCGTGGTTTGGCGACAAGGCCGACGACAAGAATGCGCCGGCGCATGGGTTTGTCCGCACGAAGGAGTGGCGTTTGGACTCGGTGTGCGCCGAGGATGACGGTACCGTTGCCGTGACTTGCTCGACGGAGAGCGACGAAGCGAGCCGGCGCTGGTGGCCGCATGAGTTTCGCATGGTGTACCGAATTGTGATCGGCACGACCCTTCGCCTGGAGCTGACGGTGATGAACACGGGGGACGAAGGCTTTGAGTTCGCCGAGGCCCTGCATACGTATTTCAGGGTGGGTGACGCGCGAACGGTGCGTGCGCGAGGTCTGGACGGCGTGGCGTACGAGGACAAAGTGGATGGATATCGCGAGAAGATTCAGGCGGGCGATCTGACGTTCGACGACGCGACAGATCGAGTGTATCTGAGCACGCACGGCGCGGTGGAACTGGTTGATCCGGCGCTGAAGCGGACGATCAAGACGGAGAAGCGGAACTCGGCGACGACGGTTGTGTGGAACCCCGGGCAGGCGGGTGGGGCGGCGCTGGGCGACCTGGGAGACGACGAGTGGAAGAGCATGGTGTGCGTGGAAGCCTGCAATGTTCGGAGCGCGGTGGTTTCGCTGGGAGCCGGCGAGGAGCACACGATGACGGCGATTCTCTCCGTGGTTGCAGACTAGAAAGCCCCAGGCGCGATTGAAGCCGAGACAACCGTTCGGGATGGTTGGTAGAATCGCGCATCATGGCGAAAATACTGGGGCTGAGCGCGGCAATGCGCAGGTCGATTTTGCCGGTGCTTATGGCGATGGCCGTTCTTCCCGCAAGCGCAACGCGGCACCTGACTGTGGAGCAACTGGAAAAGACCCTGGCCTCGTCGGTGGCCAAACACCGCGCGGACGCGGAGATGATGAAGGAGTTTGGCGACTTTGACCTGACCGAGCGGCTGACCGACGCGACTCGCACCCGGATCACAAGCACCATGCACCTCGGTCCGCAGACCACGCTTGCATTGCAGTTGCTTGCCGACGAGTCGGCGGTACTTGACCCACCCGCGGCTGAATTGCCGAAGGACGCGGCTCCGGACGCACCCAGGGAAAAGCACATTCTGGATTTGGCCAATGTCTTTATGGATAAGACTCTGGCTCATCTGCCCGACTTTATTGCCACGCGCACCACGTACACGTTCAACGACACGCCCCAGATATTCAAGGTGAATGAGTGGCCGATGCACGCCGGCCTGCACTTTATCAGCAAGACGAGCCACGAGTTGACCTACCGGGACGACCATGTAGAGCAGACGGCCGCGGCGGCGCAAGGAGCAAAAGCGCATGCGACGCAGGCTGCGAGCAAAGTTGCCGCGTCGACAGGGGATGTGAAGACGCAAGGCGCCGCAGGAACGAGCGAGAGTGCCGCTGCGAGTCCGACTGCGGGATCCGGACCGGATGCGGCGGCTGGACCGGCACAAGAGCGGGGCCTGCAATCATTTGGGGAGTTCGGCCAGTTGCTGAGGCTCATTCTCGTCGACACAGAGAAGCACTCTCCAACCTTCCACCACTGGGAACAGACACCTGCCGGAATGGTCGCGGTGTACCGCTACGAGGTGGCCAAGGCAGATTCGCACTACGCAGTGAACTACTGCTGCGTTAGTGAGAATATGACAACGAATTCCCGAGGAGGCGGAGGAGGGCGCAGGGGAGGTGGTGGCAGAGGAGCGGCCGGCAGCATGGCAACCGGCGCCACAATTCCACTGCACATGGTTCCCGCCTACCACGGATCGTTGTTTATCGATCCGGCGACGGGGATCGTCAAGCGCCTGACTTTGGAAGCGGAGATGGGAGACGGCACGGTGAAGCGCGCAGATACCGTGATCGAGTATGGGCAGGTTGCCATTGGCGATCGCAAGTTCGTGTGCCCACTGCGCAGCATGTACATCTGGATGGGTCCGGAAGAGGGAGGTCAGCCTTCGTCTGAACTGGCGATCAATATCCCGCAATCGCTTTTGCCGAAGGGGACCCTCTATGTGAACGAGACGAGCTTCTCGGAATATCACCGGCTGGGATCGGAGATTCGGATTCTGACGGAAGCGGAGACGAAGGCGGCCGCGGGCGGTGAAGGGCCGCAGGCAACGCCGAAGTAGGGTGTTGTGCGGGAACACAACAACAGCCATCCGAAGCACCCTAGTGTGGCGACGAACCGGAATAACGAATCATCCTGTCATTCGTTTTTCGTCGACTTCGCCCCGGGGCAAGCCGAATGCGCACCGGTGTGACGATTTGCTTGATATGCAGGGATGGTGTTCTACTTCACGACTATAGAAAAACTCTCGAATTGGAGGTCTTCAGGAGAATAGTCCTGAAAACGTGATGGCACGTCTCAGCAAATCCGCAATGTTGGAAATTATCCGGGCAGCGTTGAAACAATCAGGATACGAAACGGATGTGGTTAGCAAAACGCATCCATTCCAAATTGTCGCCCGAAACAATTCGTCCGAAGAGGATTTGTCAATATATGTGTGGAATGTTACCCACGGTGGTAAGAGCAGAGCAGCAAGTGAGTACAGGATTCAAATCACCGGCGTTTCGGGATTGAAGTTCGCATCGGGACAAAAGACACTACTACTTGGAATTGCACAACAGCCGGTCAGTGGCACCGTGATAGTCGGCTTTGACGCCACCAAGCATCGCGAGTTTGGCTCGTCGCCTTCGATACAAGTTCACGCTCCTACGCTGCTAAAGGCTGAGCATGACGGTCTCGCATCTGAGACCAAAGAACTCGACCATGGAAAGTCAGAAATCGTATTTGCGTTTCGTCCAGAGAACTTCGGTCAATTCATAGGAACGATTTGCCCTGCATATCATGTAGCCGGGAAGACGATTCCGACGGATGAATCCTCCAAGGTTAGCTCGCTCGATTTCTCAAAACCAGACTTGTCCGATGCCGATTTGAGTGGTGTAGCCGCCGGTCGCAAGAAGGCCCTCATTGCGGCAGCTATGTGGGTACGAGACCAGAATTTTCGCCGAAATGTACTTCATGTATACGATTACTGCTGTGCAATATGTGGCCTTCAGGCAAATCTTGTTCAGGGAGGCCACATCGTTGGTGTTGGCAAAAAGGGCACCGATGAAGTCATCAACGGGATGTGTCTGTGCAGCATTCACCACGATGCATACGACCGTGGGCTTCTCGCCGTTGACGAAAACTATACCATTCGAAAGAATCTGAGAATGGCAAAAGCTCTAAAGAGCGCAGGACTGGCCGGTGGTCTGACGGAATTCTTCGCCAATTCCCGAGTCGGTCAAAAAATACGTTTGCCCAAGGATTTGAAGTTCGCTCCGAAACCGGAGTATCTCAAGGCAAATCTTTCCGCCAAGGGGCCGCAGAACTTTGAATAGTCTGACAACTAAAAGGGAAGCGTCATTGAATCGAATGGACCTGTGCTCGAATTGTTGAGATCCAGATTCTCGATGGCCGCTTCCTTCGTTGGTCTCTTCAGACCACCATCGGCGATAACCCCGACAACTGATTCATCAACAGGAACTGAGCACGGGGGGAAGATTTTGTAGGGTTCTGCGATAGTGTTCCGCCGACTCACCTCCAGATCTGCAAATCGGCCTAACGCCCCCTTCAGGTAATCCTCGCTCAGTTCGCAGCAGACCCAACGCCGCCGCAATGCTTCACAGACCTCTCCCGTGACGCACGACCCGCCGAATGGGTCAACAACAGAGTCGCCCCGGTCAGTAAGCATGCGGACAAAGTACTCCGGGAGGGCCGAGGGAAACCTTGCCGGATGAATCGGCAAATCATTATTGCGACAGTGCTCTTGATATCTACCATTCGACTCCGTGTGAGCGATGGCCAAGAGATTTGGAGGAACAGACCCTCCGTTGTTCTTTCCGAACTTCTCAGATATGTCGTGCCCTGATGGTCGGAGTTTGGCTTTATAACCGTTCTTCAACAGGTCGTGCATTGAATCACTATACGGAGCAAGCACGCGCCTGTTGTTCGCTCTTGGCCAAGGCGTCTTGGACAACCACCAGACGCAATTCACCGCGTCTTTGACTCGGACACGGCGGATGTTCACCCACTCCGCCGGTGTTGGCAACTTTGCTGGATTCCACCAGAAGTGTTCGAGACAGAGATGGAACCCGTACTCCTTGCAAAGCATAATCAAAAGTTCGAAATGATAGAGCGACCGTGTTGGAGCACCAGGATTCCAGGCTCCTCCGATGTCGATGACGAGACTACCTGAATCCTTCAGAACTCTTTTGAACCCCTCAGCAAATGGTCTAAACCAATCGCAGTAATTGTGAGCATCTTCATTCCCATACGACTTCTTTCGTACAAGTCCGAATGGTGGCGAGGTCATGATTAGGTCAACAGAATTTGGGCGGAGCTCACGATGCAAAAGACTAAGCGAATCGCCTAGCCGCATTCGACCGAAGCGCGTTTCGTGGAAGAGGCTGGTTGGCGAATACGCCTTTTTAGCCGGAACTGGTCGCCGACCCTCCGCTTCGAGCGTGGAGCGATGCAGGAACCGGATGTATTCGCTAATGCTGGAGAACCCCTTAGATGATGCAACCTGTTCGATCTCTTGCCGTTCCTCTTGGGTGAGCCGCACATGCGTTACAGCTGAAAGGGGCTTCTTAGACTTGGGTCGAACCATACGCCTCCCCATTGGTGATACATCTGTATGCTAGCTCACCCGTTGTTGTAACACAAGAACGCGTGAGGAAAGTAGGTCGGGAGAACGCCATTCTGGGAAGAGTGCAATTCTGGCACATAACCAAATTTATTGGTGGAGCAGCGAATGGCTCGGAAAACCTTGTAAGTCGACTCTGGTTCTTTGGCAGTCAGGCTAGGTCGCGAATTTGTCCCCCCTTGGAAACGGGAAGGCACGGGCCCTCGGGGTTGCGTTGCTTGCAACCCATAGATATCATTAATTTTAATGGAATTATCTTGATTCTTTGGTGCCGAAGAAGGGACT
>PMXB01000380.1 GCA_003165935.1 Acidobacteriaceae bacterium
TTGCTGACCCGCTGACTCGCTGTTGCATTTCCCCTCCCAGCCCCAGAAAATCTAACCTATGCCCGACCTCGAATCCGCCCCGCCCTCAACCCTCTCCGAAGCTGCTCAGCTCTTCGCCGAATACCTCGCCACCAACGCCTATCCCACCCAAATCCGCTGGATCACACCAACCCAAATCCTTCAGGCCGAAAACGGCATCTACCTTGTCCACGCTGTCAGTTCCCTTGATGCTCTCACTGAAGCCGAAAACCACTACGCCGCCGGCCTGAAGACTGGCTTCGGCATCCTTCTCCAGGCTCTTTGCGCCACCGATCGCGAGACCATCGCCGAAATCTACATCCCCTCCGACGAATCCGATGCCAAGCTCAACCGCATCCGCTCCAGCCTCAAGTTCACCTGCCCCGGCTCCATCACGCCCGCCTCCTACGTTCACAATTCCGCCGAATGGCAGCGTCTCAAATCCGAAGCCGACGCCCGTGCCAAAGCCCTCCGCGCCACCTTCGGCTTCTGAGCACGGAATTCCTCGCTGCCTTGCTGACTTGCTGACTCGCTGACTTGCAGACTTGCTACCGGATAAGCCGCATCAACCCCTGCGCCTTCAAATCCGCCACTAGAAACCTCTCCTTCCGCCCCGCCGCCGCACACACAGCCTCAGCCGCCAGGTGTCCGCTCCGCGCCGCGCTCTCCATCGTCGAGGGCCAGCCCGTCCTCACCCAGTCCCCGGCCAAAAACAACCCAGGCCACGGAGAAATCGCTCCCGGCCGCGCCGCGTCGATCCCCGGCGGCACACCAAACGTCGCTCGCATTTCCTTCACGAGCGCTGCCTTGATCAACTTTGCTTCCTTCACCGCCGGGAAAAACTCCGCCAGTTCCCGCAACGCTTGCTCAATCGCGGCCTCCCGCGTCAGCGCCGCAAACGCCCGCGTCGCGCTGATCACCAACTCAATATAGTGGCCCTCATCGGTTGCCCGCCCTTGCAGTCCCCGCCCCTGTATTTTGGTCTGGTTGTAGAGCCAGTGAATCTCCCTGTCCAGCAGCACCGCGTGGTCAAGCTCCGTAATCTCCCGATCGAACCACAGATGCACACTGCAAAGCGGCCAGTGCTCATGCCGCTCAATCTGCCCTGCCAGAGCCTCAGCATCTTCATTCGCCGGAAGCCCCGGCAACAGCTTCATCATCCCTTCAAACGGCAACGCCACCACAACAAAATCGCTGCGCATCTCGCCCGCCCCAGCCGCACTCGATCGCGTCCGCAGAATCCACTGCGACGTCTCCTCGTCCTGCTCTCCGCCCTCGATCGATGTGTTCAGCACCACCTCACCGCCGCGCGACTTCAAAAACTCCGCCACGCCTCCATACAACTCGCTCAGCGGCACGCGGCTCATCCCCATCGCTCCGCCAAACACCGAGTCCATGAACAGCCCGCGAATCACCATCGCCGCATACGGCACTGAGATCGTCTCAATCTCCGCATTCAGCGCGCTCGCAATCACCAGCCGCCAGAACCGTTCCACCGCGCCCTTCGTTTGCTTGTGGCGCTTCAGCCAGTCAGCCAGGTTCTCGTTCTCATCCCTCGCATCCCCGCGCATCACCGCGCCAAATGCCCGCGCCAGCGCCATCTTGTCGGCCCACGTAAACGCCTTCGCGGCCATCAGCCGCGGCAGCCCATGCAGTGGCGCCGGCAGCGTGAATGGACCCAACCGAGAAGACCCAAGCGTCGACCGCCGACCACCCGGTTCAATCATCGTCATCTCGCTTGTAAAATGGACCTTCTCCGCAACCCCAATCCTTTGATAGAAGCCCATCACGTTGGTGCAGCAGCCAAACACCACATGCTGGCAGTTGTCGATCACCTCATCCACGCCCGGATGCCGATACGAACTCGCCCGCCCGCCGAGATAACCGCGCCGCTCCACCAGCCGCACAGCAAACCCCGCCTCCGCGAGCGCGCACGCAGCGCTCATCCCCGCCACGCCCCCGCCCACAACAGTGACGGTCCTCTGAGATTGATCTTCTTCCGTGCTCACCCTGCAATCCTCGCCCAGTTCATGCGCGTAGAGCCTCCAATAAAGATCTCATCCGCTTCCCGAGTGAGCGCAATCACAGCCCGCTCTCTAGTCCGCGCTCCTTTGCCACCTCACCGGCCCGCTCTCGGGTATATGTCGTGACTTCCATCACCACTGCCGGTCTTAGCCTGCGAAGCATCTCCCGCATCCCTTCGAGCACCGCCAGCTCGCTGCCCTCCCGGGTCCACCCCAATGGATCAAGCGATCGGCTGGCTCTCAATCGCCGCGAAACGTTTCTTTATCTTGAGAAATGGCGTCTCAAAAAAATGATAGGAGATCGCTGCAAGAACAAAAGTGATGACCAGGCTGATGACACCCTTTATAAGATTCAGCAGGCTTTCGAGCGACGCAACGTGCGGTATCAGTTTCCCTGTCAAATCAAGACCGAAGTCGTGATAGACATAAAGGCCGAAGGAGATGCGCCCGCAGTAAATGGCCCAGCGAGGCAGACGTTTCGCATTCATGCCCAAAGCAGCAAGCAATGAAGTTGGACCCGTCATTGCGATCCCTTGCACCGAGGTCCGCCTAGCCGCTCCCCGCAGATGGCCTCACGACGGCTACCAAGCCCATCGCGTACTGAGGAAATACACTCACAAGCAGGGACGACAACCTGTAGCTGAGCCAAAAGGTCAAGCTGCCAAATCTCTCAATGTGCTTAGTCGTGTAGAACTTGAAGTCAACAATCTCAAGATGATTCATCTCAAACAGGCGGCGCAGCGTCGCATAGCTGAAATAAACAGTATGTTCGGGATTCACCGACTCGTAACGAACCAACATCTTGAGAATGGCATCTAGGGAGTACGCGTTCACTGTACTGACAATGAGAATCCCGTCCTCTTCCAGGACACTACAAAGATTTTGAAGCGCTGTCCTGAAGTTATCCAGATGCTCAATAACATCGCCGAACACCACGACTTGAAACCTTTTGTCACCGAATTCTGAAGCAAGATCCGGAGAGGTCACATCGCAAACCGCATAGTTGCCGGGGACCGCCCGCCTCATCGCCTCAATGGACTTTGGATTAATGTCGACTCCATCCAGGCTGCGGGCAACCCTGGACAGCTTGCCATGAAATGACCTTTTCAGATCGCCAGATACGTACGCGGTTGTCACTGCGTCGTCGTCGATGCAGCCGCCCATCCCGATATGGAGGACCGATTTACCTCGAGCGCAATCCATTAGGAACTGATCACGGTCAACCAACCTGGCTCTCGGAATGAACTTCGTAGATTCCATTGAGAAGTGCCCCTTGCCATGAAGCCAGAGTTTTCCGATTTTCGCACGGAATTTGATCGATTGTACCGCCCCCGTCGCAGTTCGCAAAACCAGCGGCACGGCCACCCTTGAAGGGACCGAATACCTGTTTGACGACCGGACGCTTCCAAATCGAATGACTCTTTCTACGCGATGGGCCGCATAATGGGTTGCACGGGCGGGGAAAACGAGATCATATCATCAGGCTGATCGATTTCTAAAGATTGGTCTGATCGGCCGCATGAAGACGGACACAGCGCCAGAATCAGCCGTCCTCGCCCCCGCAGCCACCACTGATGCCCCAACCACCGTGCCGTCCTGTATCTCAGCTTCATCCGCGCAACGCCCCCAAACTTCCCGGTCCAGGCCAGCCACGCTCCTTGACCGCTCCCGCAATCATCCAAACATCCTCGCCCATCCAATCCTCGCCATTCCCCCTGCAAGAATCGCCAGCTTTTCCGCCGTCGGCACGCTCGCGCGCCGCGAAAACACATCGTAGTCCGCGGCTTCAATCCGCTTCAGCAGCCCGTGATAAATCCGCACCAGCACCCACAGCGCCGGCCTGCTCTCCCGATCGATCAGCGGCAAAAGCTCCTGCGCCGACCGGTAATACTCCTGCGCTCGATTCCCAATCTCGCTCAGCAGCGCCCGTTCCTTCTCACTCGGCGCCGCGCCTGCCGTCCGCCCCAGCAGGCCATCCACCGTCACGTCATGCCGCGCCATCATATCCAGCGGCAGATACACGCGCTTCCGCTCCGCATCCTCCGCCACATCGCGCAAGATGTTCGTCAACTGGAACGCAATCCCCGTCTCCTCCGCCAGCTTTTCCGCTCGCTTGTCCGAGTAGCCAAAGATACGTATGCACACCAGCCCCACTACCGATGCAACCAGATAGCAATAGCGATAAAGCTCGTCAAAGGTCGCGTACGTAACCGGCTCCGCGCTCTCTCCTGCCTCAAGATCCATCGTTACGCCGGCCACCAGCTCATCCAACAGCGCCCCTGGGATTCCGAACCGCTCCATCGCATCCTTCACCGCCAAAAACACCGGATCGATTGTCTCTTCGCCCTTGCTCGCTGCATGCCACGCGCACAGCCATGTGTCCAATTGCACTCGCCGGTCCGCTCGCGATAGCGATTCATCATCGGCCAGGTCGTCCGCCTGCCTCATGAATGCATAGATCGCACAGATAGCGTTACGCCGCGACTCGGGCAACGCTACAAATGCGTAATAGAAATTCTTCGCCTCACGCCGCGCAATCACTCTGCATTCCGAGTAAGCCGAGGCCAGGCTCATCGTGCCCGCGCTTTCCTTTTCCATAGCTTCCGTCGTCAATCCGCCGTCTCGCGGCGACGCCTCCAGCGAAACCAGAGTCGCTCTATCCCGAAACCGCAACCGTCAAGTCCGCGCGACCCCAGGGAGCGGCGACCCTGCATGGATCTCAACAGGCCACTCCTACTCTGCTTTCGCTTTCAACCCAAGCCTCATAAACGGCAGCAGCTTCGCCCCAACAGCGCGCAACACCAGCCCCGCCTTCCTGTTTTTCGCAATGGCTGGCCGCTTGCTCAGCACGTCGTAATCCCGTTCTTCAATCGCGCGCAGAATCTCCAAACCTCCTCGGCTGAAAAGATCCAGATCGATCGCCAAACCGCGATCCACCATCCCGATCAGCGGTAGGCCTTCTTCAATTAACTCGCGAGCATACTCCACCTCGGTCCTCAACAGCCCACGGAATTGATCGGTCGCAATCCCCTCGGCGAGCGTCGCCTCGGTCACATGGAACACTTCCATATCCTTCAGCGGAATATACACGCGCCCGCGCCCCCAATCCTCGCGCACATCCTGCCAAAAGTTCGCCAGTTGCAGCGCCGTGCAGGTCGCGTCCGAAAGCCGGAACCTCTCCTCCTGGTCTATCTCCGCTTCGCCCGTCGCATAAAGCACCAGCCGCCCTACTGGGTTCGCTGAGTACTTGCAGTACTCCAGTACGTCTTCCATCGTCGAGTACCGCGTCAGAATTTGGTCCCGCCGAAACGCCGTCAGCAGATCGGCAAACGGAATTTTCGGAATAGCACAAGCCTTGATCGTCTCTGCCAGCGCCACAAACACCGGATGCCGCGTATCTCCCGCATAACAGGCATCCAGCTCTTCGCCCCACATATCCAGCATCGCCAGCGCCACCTGCGGGTCGCCTACTTCATCCCCAAGGTCATCCGAAACACGGCAGTATGAATAGATCGCGTGAAAGTGCGGCCGCAGCGCCTTTGGCAGAAACCAGCTCGCTACATGGAAATTCTCGTAATGCGTCTCGGCCAGATTCCTGCACCACGCCTGCGCCTCTTCGAGTGTCGGTGCCGTCCCCGGCATCCGATAGCTCTCCGGCAAAGCCCCCCATCCGCGCTCCAGCAGCGCTTGCCTGTCCAGAGCCTGCGCAGTTGCGGCTGCCGTCTCGTCGCGAGCAATCTCATCCTGCGATCTTTCGCCGAGTGCCGACTCGTCGCTCACAGCGTCGAGCCACGAAGCGTTCCCTTCCGCAGCCCTTGATGACTTCACCAGCACCGGGCCCAGCTTTGCCGCGGGAGTCTCCGCCTGCTGCGGTGCCGCGGTACCGCCCGGGCCATCAATGCCAAGTAACTCCGCGAGCACTTTCCACTCGCCGCCTTGGTCGCCATCCATCTCTGTCGTCTTCATCGCTTTCCCTCACGGAACGATGGCGGTCTTGATCTCGCTGCTCCGCTTCATCAGCTTTTCAAAGACCCGGTTCAATTCGTATAGATGTGCATGGCCCGTGATGAAGAGTGGAGCCAGGAATCGTCCCCCGGCTATCAAATCCAGCGCTTTCCGGCAGATGGCAGGAGTGTGGTGAAACGTTGCCCGCAACGTGATGTCGCTGTAGTGAATCCGATTCGTGTCCAGAGTGACGTGCGTTCCAACCGCGCAACCGCCAAAGAAGTTCACTGTCCCGCCCTTGCGCACCAGTTCCACCGCCTCTTCCCACGCATCGGGCACGCCCACCGCTTCAATCGCAATATCCACTCCGCGATTTTTCTCCGTCAGTGCCCGTGTCTCCTTGATCGCTTCGCGAATGCTGGTCGTCTGCACCACGTGGCTCGCGCCCAACTGCCGCGCAGCCTCTACCTGCCCGTCGTGCTTCACAATCGCGATCGTCTCGCAGCCCATCAGCGAAGCCACATGCAAAATCATCAATCCCAGCGGACCGCCGCCAATAACCGCCACCGTATCGCCCGGCCGAGGTCGCGAGTCCTCAAATCCATGTACAGCGCATGCCAACGGCTCGGTCAGTGCTGCATGCTCCAGCGGCACATGGTCCGGCACATGCAGCGTATTCTTCGCCACTATCCGCGCCGGAATCCTTATGAACTCCGCATACGCGCCGTTGTTGAACAACAAATCGTCGCAAAGGTTCTCCTGTCCGCGCTTGCAAAAATAACACTCCCCGCATGGAGCGGAATTAAGCGCCACAACCCGATTGCCCGGCGCAAAATCCTCCACACCTTCGCCGGCCTGCACCACCGTACCCGCCAGTTCATGCCCAAACAGCGCCGGCGGCACAATCATTCGCGCATGATAACCACGACGGAAAACCTTCAAGTCTGTTCCGCAGGTCAGCGCCGCTCCCACCCGAACAATGATCTCGCCGGGGCCAGCCTCCGGTACCGGGACGTTCTCAATGCGCACATCCTCTCGACCATGGAGTACCGCCGCCCGCATCGTCTCGCGGCGAATCTTCAGTACGGACTCGACCTTCCCACGGCCATGTTGCAAAACGTCTTCAACGGTATCAAAGCCCTGGTGGATCACTCCTTCCACCTTGGTGCGACCCACCTGCACAACATCCTCTACCGTGTCCAGCCCTTGGTGTATGACTTCTTCGACGGTTTTGCGGCCGCGGAGGAGCGCATTCTTGACCGTCTTTGGCATCGATCTCTCCTAAAGTGCCCCAGATCCGGTTACCGGCTCAATCATAATCTTCATTGAGTCCCCCTTCGGGTGCGATGCCACTTCAATCGCTTCCACCGCTTCACTCAGCGTGTAGCGATGCGAAATCAACTGTGTCAAATCGAATCCGTTCCGGTAGCCATTGAATACAACATCCGTCACTTCATCCAGAATCTCGAACGATGAAGAGTACGACCCCATCAGCGTCTTCTCATCCATGCAAACCGCGCCCGGATCAAACGTCGCCTCGCCGTGCTGCGTCTGCGCAAACAGCAAAACCTTCCCCCCCATGCGCACAGCGTCAATCGCCGTCTTGATTAGCGCGTTTCCCCCCACGGCCAGGATCACCGCATCAGCCCCGCGCCCTTCCGTCGCCGCAAACACCCGCTCCACCACGTTTTCACTGCCCGCGTGAATCGGATGCTTCAGCCCATACTTGGCTGCAATTGCATGCCGCTCCGGATACAGGTCGCTCGTAAGCACCTTCGCCCCTGTCCGCTGCGCCAGCACTGCATGCATCAGCCCGATAGGCCCCTGCCCAATCACCAGCACCGTGTCGTCCCCCTGCAGATTGAGCTGCTTCACGCCTTTCAAAACCGTGTTCACCGGCTCCACAAAAGCGGCCTGCTCAAAAGGCACCCCGTCCGGCACACGCACCACTCCGCGCCCTGACACGATCCAGTCCATGATCCGTATGTACTCGGCAAACCCGCCCCCCGACGGCTCAAACCCCGCCGTAACTCCCACCTTCTTGTACAGTTCGCATTGCGTCGGCGTCTGCTTCCCGCAGTAGTAGCACTTCCCGCACGGCACATGGTGGAAGGTCATTACCCGGTCGCCGACCTCGAACCGCGTCACGCCCTCGCCAACCGCAACCACCGTCCCCGCCATCTCGTGGCCGAAGATTCGAGGCGCAGAGTGCGAGCCAGTGTGAATCTTCTTTAAGTCTGTGCCGCAAACACCACACGTAGCTACCTTTACCAGCAACTCCCCAGGCCCGATCTTCGGCACCGGAACCGTCTCCACGCGCATGTCGTTCACGCCGCGGTAAACTACCGCCGTCATGGTAGTGGGAATTACGCTCCGCACACTCGTCTCAGGGTTTGAAATCTGTGTCGCCATCTCGTTCCGATAATCTCCTGGGGAATGAAGTCTGGTCTCCTGAATCTAAAGCTCGCATCACAAAGATCTCTCATCCTGAGCGCAGTTGGGTGCGTTTTTTGCGCCCAACGAAGTCGAAGGATCTGCGGTTGCACTTCGGAAACTCTTCAGCGAACTTCTGACTCAGTACCTTCGCGTCCTTCCAGAAATTCACTCAAAGCCTTCGCCATCGCTTCTGAAGCCTTCCTGCTATTCTCGCCCATCCGAATCAGTTCGGGCCAGTACTTCGGCCGCACCAGCACAAAAAGAACAAACCGCGCCAGCTCAAATCGTCCATCAGCCCCGATAAACCGATTGAAATCAGGCAGTCGCGCCCCCAGCCCGTCGCTCACTCCCTTGATGCAATAGAACGGAATCTGTCGCATCTGGGCCAGCCGCGCAATCGCTGCAGCCTCCATATCCACCAGCCCCGCCCCATAAGCCCCCGCCAGTCGCAGCTTTTCTCGCTCATCCGCCACCACCGGGCTCGTCACAAGCCACTCCGCCCCAGCCCCGGCATCGCAGTTGAATCGCTCCCCCGTCCGCGCGTCGATCACCCCGGCCGCGTTATAAGCAACGCCCGGTGCCAGGTCCGTCCGCAATGCCCCCGCCCAGCCCAGAGAAAACACCAGATCCACCGGAGCATCCCGCTCCACCGCCGCAAAAGCCCGCGTCGCCGCCGCCTGCCCCGCCCCCGCGCATGCCGCAACGTACAGGTTGTCGTCGCGATGCTTCCACACCTCCACCCCGTCCACTCGCTCGTGCTTCCACCCGCGAACCAGCGGCTTCAGTTCCCCCGCCATCGCTGCAATAATCGCGGTCCGGGTCACGGCGCATACCCATTCGCCCGAAACCACTCAATCGCAGTCCGCATCGCCGGAGGATTCAATCCCATCACAGGATCCCCTCAATCCCCTTGTGCCGCACAACATTCAGCAGCGCCAGCGACGCCCCCTTCGGCTCCTTCACCCCCCGCTCAAGCTGCGAAAGATACCCCACAGTCAGATTCAAAGTCTGTGCCAGCGCTGCCTGGCTCATATTCGCCCGCTCCCGCAACGCCCGAATCTCCTCAGGGCTGATCGGCACTGAGAGATGGCTGGCCTTTTCGCCGAGATGCCTAACTGTGATCTTCCGATAGGTGGCATCGTCCATCAGTCCGAGTCGGTGCTGATCCGTGGCCATCTCAAGAAGCGCCAAGGCCATGCGGCTAGGCTTTTTCCGCGTTGTCATCCTCAACCTCCTGCAAGGCCTTCTGTTCAATCGCCTCTGCGATCTTTTCCGGCGAGGCATTGAGCCAGTTCCGGCCAACTGTCCGCATTTCGGTTAACTCATCGTCACCTATATTGTCACGCTCGCTTTTGGCGAAGCCGTAAAGATAGATGGCCCTTCCTGCCCGACGATACGCAACGATGGTGCGGTAGCCGCCGGACCGGCCTTGGCCTTTACGGGCAACTCTTTGTTTGGATGAGCCCACCCCCAAGATCGGCGTCGATCAAACCCGCCTCTGCTCGTGAAATCGCCTCCAGCAAACTGTCCGCTGCGATGTTTTCACGCCGGCTGAATCGGGCCATAGGCTTTGTGAGGTAGACNNTCACGGCGCATACCCGTTCGCCCGAAACCACTCAATCGCCGCCCGCATCGCCGGATACACCGGCACAATCCTGAAATCCAGCTCCTGCTGTGCCCGCGCGCTTGACGCAAACATCTTCTTCCGCCCCATCCGCACCTCTTCCAGCGTCGCCCGCGGCTCCTTACCCCGAATCCGCCCCGTGATTGTCTCCTCAAAAAACGCATACGTCGCCGCCACCGCAAACGGAATCTTCGTCCGCGGCGAAGGTATCCCCGTAATCGCCGACATCTTGTCCAGAATCTGCTTCAGCGTCAGGTTCTCCCCGCCCAATATGTACCGCCGCCCCGGCGTCCCCACCGTCAGCGCCGCCACATGCGTCCGCGCCACTTCGGCCACATCCACCAGGTTCAGCCCCGTGTCCATATACGCCGGAAACTTCCCCTTCAGAAAGTCCACAAAGATCCGTCCGGTCGGCGTCGGCTTCGAGTCATTCGGCCCAATCGGCGTCGTCGGATTCAGGATCATCACCTGCTGTCCACCCTCCGCCGCATTCATCGCTTCCTGCTCCGCCAA
>PMXB01000335.1 GCA_003165935.1 Acidobacteriaceae bacterium
AGGAAATGGTTAAGTTCGACGGTACAAAGCTCTTTCCCGAACGCAAGGCCTACACCGTCAACTACAAACTATCCGATATCGAGGCCGCTCTGTACGAGTCCGTCACGCAATATGTGCAGACGGAAATGGGCAAAGCCGACCAGCTCGCCGGTTCACGCAAAGGCTCCGTCGGCTTCGCTCTTGCGGCTCTTCAGCGCCGCCTCGCTTCCAGTCCTGAGGCCATCTTCCAATCTCTCAGGCGTCGCAAGGAAAGATTAGAACGTCGCATTCGCGAGGAAAGGCTCGGAATCCGAGGCCAACAAGTCCTCGCCGAGACGCTGGCCGATGTCCNNCATGCGCGATGCTGGCGGCCGCCAGCGCAAGCTCATCATCTTCTCGGAGCACCGCGACACACTGAACTACCTGCACGAGAAAATTGCCGGAGTGCTGGGCAATGCTGACTCGATCGTCACCATCCACGGCGGGACCCACCGTGATGAGCGCCGCCGCATTCAGGCAATCTTTCGTTCCGATCCGGAGGTTCGCGTTCTTGTCGCCACCGATGCCGCCGGTGAAGGCGTGAATCTTCAGAACGCCAACCTGATGGTGAACTACGACTTGCCGTGGAATCCGAACCGCCTGGAACAACGCTTTGGCCGCATCCACCGCATCGGTCAGCAGGAAGTCTGCCATCTGTGGAATCTTGTCGCCAAGGAAACGCGGGAAGGCGATGTATATTTTCGGCTTCTTGAAAAACTTAGTGTTGAGAGCGAGGCCCTCAATGGCCGTGTCTTCGACATTCTTGGCGAGGTCTTCGAAGGCATCAGCCTGAAGGATCTGCTCCTTCAAGCCATCCGTTACGGCGATCAGCCCGAAGTCCGCGCCCGTCTCGGCCAGCGCGTTGAGAATGCCTTCGATCGCGACAAACTTCGCGACATCCTCGATCGCAACGCTCTCGCGCAGGAAACGATGAGCGCGGAGCGCCTTTTCGCCGTGAAGGATGAGATGGAGAAAGCTGAGGCCCGCCGGCTCCAGCCGTATTTCGTGCGCTCGTTCTTTATGAAAGCCTTCGAGGCGCTGGGCGGTTCTATCCATCCGCGAGAGCCCGCCCGCTTCGAGATCACGCATGTCCCCGCCTCCATCCGTGAGCGCGACCGGATCATTACTGGACGAAACCGCCGCGAACTTGCTCCCGTGCTCAAGCGTTACGAGCGCGTCTGCTTNNTGCTATTCCTCCTCACCCACGAAATCAAATCCGGCGATGACCAGGTGCTCTCCAAGCGCCTCCAGTTCGTGCGTGTCGCGCCCGATGCTTCGGTCACCTTCGCCGGTTGGGCACCGCACCTCGACCTTGAACCTCTCGCGGATGCCGACCGTGCGCTTCTTAATGATGTGCTTGCCGCACCTTGGATTTGCGCCGACCAGGAACAGCGCGCGCTTGCACTCGCGGCCACTATGCTCGTGCCAGAGCATTTTCAGGAAGTCGCAACCCGCCGTATCGCCCATGTGGACAAGACCCTTGCAGCCGTCCACGAACGGCTTACCAAAGAGATAGACTTCTGGTCCGACCGCTGGCTCAAGCTCAAGGAAGATCAGGAAGCTGGCAAGGACGTAAGGCTGAATCTTGAAAACGCCCGTCGCACTGTCGCTGACCTTGAAGGACGCCTCGATAACCGGAAGAAGGAACTTCTATCCATGCGGCACGTCACCTCCGCAACGCCCGTGGCCCTTGGCGGTGCGCTGGTCATCCCCTCNNCGCTTTTTCCACCGACCCCGCCGCCCGCGCCCGCACCGAAAAGCTCGCAATCGACGCTGTTCGACTGGCCGAGGAAGCTCGCGGCTGCCGCGTCGTGGATGTCTCCAGTCAGAAATGCGGATGGGATCTCACCTCCTATCCACCCGCTGTGGAGGGCAAGCAGCCCGAGGCCCGTCACATCGAAGTAAAGGGCCGCGTGACAGGAGCGAGTACCGTCACGATAACCCGCAACGAAATGCTTTATGCCCTCAACCAGGCCGACAAATTCCTGCTGGCGATTGTGCTTGTGGATGAGCACGATGCAGTCGATGGTCCCCACTACCTGCATAACCCCTTCGAGTCCGAACCTGGATGGGGCGTTTCGTCCGTGAACTACGATCTGAAAGCACTGCTCGAAAAAGGAACACTCGCTTGATGAGCCATCCCATCAAATCTCCACGCAAGCTAATTGAGGTGGCCTTACCGCTTGATCTAATTAACGCTGCCGCGAAGGAAGAAAAATCGGTTCCTCGCCGAGGTCATCCGCAGACACTTCATGTCTGGTGGGCGCGTAGGCCCCTTGCTGTGGCGCGGGCGGTCATTTTTGCACAACTCGTCAATGATCCTGGTTTCCAGCACGGAGGCGGATTCAGATACGGACGAAACAAGAAGGAAGCCGCGGTTGAGCGGCGGCGATTGTTCAAGATTATTGAGAGTCTCGCATTGTGGGAGAACACCACGAACGAGGAGGTGCTGGAGTTTGCCAGGGTCGAAATCCGCCGCTCCTGGCTTGAGGTGTGTGAGCTAAACAAGGATCATCCCCAAGCCGACGAGTTGTTTAATCCTGAGAAGTTGCCGGGCCTGCACGATCCGTTTTCTGGGGGGGGTACTATCCCCCTAGAGGCACAGCGCTTGGGGTTGCAAGCATATGCCTCCGACCTTAATCCCGTGGCAGTACTCCTCAGCAAGGCCATGATCGAAATCCCGAGCAAGTTCGCCGGAAGCGTTCCTATTGGGCCGTTACCCATTGATGAACGTGGTACGCGGCTCGCTTTTCCGAAAGTGTGGCCGGGCGCGTCCGGACTCGCCGAAGACGTGCGTCGCTATGGAGCATGGATGCTGAGCGAGGCCAAGCAACGAGTTGGCCACTTGTATCCGAAGTACGAAATCACCGGTGAGATGGGCCGGGAACTTCCCGATCTGAAGCCGTATGAGGGCCAAAAGTTCACCATAATCGCATCACTTTGG
>PMXB01000322.1 GCA_003165935.1 Acidobacteriaceae bacterium
GTGGCTTCGAACAGGAACCACGCGCGCCGCTCAGCCTCGTCAATCCAGATCTCGATCAAGCTGGTCGATGCGTATTCATTGGCCTTGCTGGTAACCACATGCGCCGCGCGCAGGCTCACCACAAAGGCCTTGTTGTCGGCGTGCAGTTCCCGCAGCATCTCCGTTGGGCCCACAAACTCCTCATCGTTGTCCGCAATCCGTTGCAGCCGGGCAATGTGTCCAATGGAGTGAATGGTTGTGCCCCCGACCTTGCGAACTCGCTCCGCTATGGCGTCGGTGATGCCGAATATCTGTGCTGCATGTTCGTCCAGAAGCAGGTGGTAGTCGCGNNAAATGTTGGCCGCTCATATGCCAGTGGAAGTTTTTGGTCTTGATATAGAGGGCAAAGGCATCGGCTACAAGCGCGTTCAATACGCTGGAAAGGTTCTTCACTTCTTCGGGTGAGAAACCGTCGGGAACCAGAAGTCTCGCCGCTTGCGATTCTTTTTCATGGATTTGTTTGGACACTGAGAAGCTCCTTTGCAGGGAAGGACATTGGGACGTCCGGAATGGGGCGTCTGCGCCTTTTCCTTCACCCTGCCAGTGAAACAAAAGGCATCTTGGCTACTAACTATCGATCGAAGTTGGATAGCATCACCCGTCTTCAATCCTGATCATCCTAGGTTCGAATCGGTCGACAGTCTGCCCAATTTGGACCACCGCGAAGACAAGCAAATTGTGGAAAGGGCAGGTTTTGAGCGAACAACAGCGAAGAGGCCCGATTGAGCCTTCTCACACAGCGACCCGATCGGTTCCGCGAGATGCGGCGGTTGGGGAGTAGTGGAGCACTCCGGTGCGGAACTCATGTGCGGTTTTGACCAACTCAAAGGCCCTGGCATCTTTAGGATTGGTTTTACCTTGGCGGTCACGCCCACTCAGGAGTGACTGCACACAGCAGTCCTGGAGCCCAAATGCGGAACACAAAAAGCACTCAAAGTCGCAATCACCCCCAGCAAGAGAATCAATCGACGGTTGGCGAGCAGCGCCACGACCGCAGCGAGAAAGTGGTGGGTGAGTCGTTTCACGTGAATGAGAAGGATGTACGCAATCAGCCCCAGCAAGGCACTCAATCGAAGGTTCGCAACCATTGCCCCGATGACAGTGCGAAAGTGGTGGGCGAGTCGTTCGACGTGAACGAGAACGACGTGCGCGATCAGGCCCCATGCGGCACTCAAGCCGTGAAGTCTGAATCACGGTCCGACGCCGAAAACAAGAATTGACCGCGCCGCGCCAACAGTGAATCCGGCACAGCAGATCGAGCAAATCAGCGGCACCGTGCTGGCACTGGTGACCTGAATCCTGAGCGGCGTCCCGAAAGCTCCCATTCACTCAGAAACACCCAGAAAGGTTCTCCAGGCAAACCGGAATTCCTTCCGGTTCGTTTGCCAGCCATTGTGGGGGGGGGAGTTTTGCGGGGATTGTACGGAGAATCAACCTGAAGCAGGGATTACGAGGAGTTTGGGAGGGCTGCTAGTAACACTAGCCTGCAGCATCTGTGCACCGAAAGTTGGTCAAAACTGACCACCTCGCGTTTTTTATAATCCGATTCCGGTCTTCATGCCAAGTAATTCGGTCTCGCGGCACTGAAAACATCCCTCCAGATGGTGACCTCCCTTCGAACCACATTGCCGAACTCACCTTCAGTGCCAGAACTGATCTGATCGCAGGACCGCCCACGCCGCAGTTCCTGTCTGAATAACAGTCCACCCGAATTCTCCAGTCCCCCAACGCCCTCTCCACCACCACCGGGGCTGCCCCATCTATCCCACGGCCCCATCGTGTAATGGTGGAAAACCCTCCATCTGAACCCGCCGCAAACTAACCACGAATCACTAGTTCCATGACCGCTTGAAGTTGTACCAATCACAGGTGCCCCACCCTCGCGACGCTCTTGTTTTTGTCGCTAAGGTGGGAGCCACGAAATCACACGGTCAAAGGCCTAGCCACTAACCCCTAACCACTAATCACTGTCTCTCCACCGCCAGCGCCACCGCATTCCCCCCGCCCAAACACAGCGCCGCAATTCCCTTCTTCTTTCCCCGCCGCTCCATCGCATGCAACAGCGTCGTCAGCACCCGCGCCCCGCTCGCCCCAATCGGATGCCCCAGCGCCACCGCCCCGCCATTCACATTCACCTTCGCCGGATCGATCTCCAACTCGCGAATCACCGCCAGCGCCTGCACGCTGAATGCCTCATTCAGCTCCCACAGATCCACCTCGTCCAGCGTCCAGCCCACTCTCCGCACCAGCTTGCGCACTGCATCAATCGGAGCCAGCCCAAACCACTCCGGCTCCCGCCCCGCTGTCGCCTCCGCGCGAATCGTCGCCATCGGCGCCAGCGCCAGTTCCCGCGCGCGCTCCATGCTCGCCACCACCAGCGCTGCCGCTCCATCGCTCACCGGCGGAGCATTCCCCGCCGTCACCGTTCCACCCTCCTTGAACGCCGGCTTCAGCCTTGCCAGCGATTGAACCGTCGTCTCCGGCCGAATCGCCTCATCCGCATCCAACTCCCACGTCTCCACCCCACGTCCCCCCGGTATCTCCACCGGCAAAATCTCGCCGCGAAAATATCCCACCACCGTTGCCTCTGCCGCACGCCGGTGCGACTGCACCGCAAACGCATCCTGATCCTCGCGCGTGATCCCATACTTCTCCGCAATCATCTCCGCGCCCACCCCCATGTGAAATCCCTTGTACGCCTCCCACAACCCGTCCTGCACCATCGCGTCCACCACCGTCCCATTCCCCATCCGGTAGCCCCCGCGCGCCTTCGGCAACAGATAAGGCGCATTCGTCATCGACTCCATCCCCCCCGCCACCACCACCTGCGCGTTCCCCGTCTGAATCGCCTGCGCCGCCAGCGCCACTGCCCTAAGCCCCGACCCGCAAACTTCGTTCACCGTAAATGCCCCCGCCCGCGCCGGAATCGCTCCATGAATCGCCGCCTGCCGCGCCGGGTTCTGCCCCAGCCCCGCCTGCAGCACGCACCCCATCACGCACTCATCCACCGCCGCCGGATCAACTCCCGCCCGTTCCATCGCCGCACGCACCACCAGCGCCCCCAGTTGCGGAGCACTAAAGGACTCCAGCGCCCCCTGAAACCGCCCCACCGCCGTCCGCACCGCCGACAAAATCACCACCTGCTTCATCGCAAATTCCTCACTAACTCTCTGGCTACTTCTTAGGTCATCTCGGTTGACAATGTAAAGGAAAACAATTCTCGCACTAGCGCCGGTCTCCAGACCGGCTGTCGTGCGGGACTCCAGTCCCGCACCGGGTCATCACGCTCCGCCCTGCCAGCTCGTCTCGCTTGCCCGCTGGTTTATGCTTGCCTTGCATCCCCCACGGAGACCATCACCCCATGACCAAGGCGCGACTCGACGGTCTCTACCTGTTCTTGCTCGGATGCGCCGCATTCCTCCTCTTCGGCTTTGCCCTCGAACACATCCTCGACACCGGCATGGGCGACTTCAAAGCCGTCTATTACAGCTCGCTCACCCTCGTCCAACATCACGACCCCTACCGCGAGTCCAACCTCCTCCAAACCTTCCAGGCCAACGGCGGCCAATTCTCCGCCATCCCCGCCAGCGCCGCCGCCGAGCGCCGTGCCATCCTCCTCTGCATCAACATGCCTGCAACCCTCATGCTCCTCGCCCCCATCGCACTGCTCCCCTGGGGCCCGGCCCACCTTATATGGATGTCCCTCACCGCCGCCGCCTTCATCCTCGCTGCCTTCCTTATGTGGTCCCTCGGCGCGCGCTACTCGCCCATCCTCGCCGGCGGCCTCATCGGCCTCATCCTCTTAAACAGCGAACTCCTCATCTTCGAAGGCAACCTCGCAGGCCTCGTCATCAGCCTCTGCGTTATCGCTGTCTGGTGCTTCCTCCAGAACCGCTTCGTCCCACTCGGCGTCCTCTTCCTCGCCCTCGGCCTCATCACCAAGCCCCAGGACTCCGGCCTCATCTGGCTCTACTTCCTCCTCGCCGGTGGCATCCATCGCAAGCGCGCTCTTCAAACCCTCCTCGTCGCCACAGTCATCGCTCTCCCCGCCATCCTCTGGGTCTCCCACGTCGCCCCCGGCTTCCTCCACGAGCAATTCGCCAACCTCGCCGCCGCCGCCGCCCCCGGAGACCTCAACGACCCCGGACCCACCTCCATGGGCGCGCACAACCTCGGCGGAATGATCAACCTCCAAACCGCCCTCAGCTACCTCCGCGACGATCCCCGCTTCTACAATCCCCTCGCCTGGCTCATCTGCGCACCCATCTTCATCGCCTGGGCCTTCACCGCCCTCCGCACCAACCCCAAACCCCATTCCCCAATCCCAAATCCCAAATCCTTCCTCCCCCTCGCCGCCATCGCCATCTTCACGCTTCTACCCGTCTATCACCGCCAATACGACGCCAAACTCCTCCTCCTCGCAATCCCCGCCTGCGCTTTCCTCTGGTCCCGCCCCAGCCAAACCTCCCGCCTTGTCGCCCGCTTCGCCGCCCTCCTCACCACCGCAGCCATCCTCATCACCGGCGATCTCACTTGGGGCCTCATCCTCGGCCTCATCTCCAACATGCACGCCTCAGCCGCTGCCGCCGCCTCCGCCCAACTCGCCACCGCCGCCCTCGTCTTCGCCGTTCCCTTCACCCTCCTTGCCACCGCCGCCTTCTACATCTGGATCTACTCCCGCCGCTTGGCTCCCTGAGCGTAAATCCCGATTCCCTATTCCCTGTCCCCTGTGCCCTTTTCCGTTTTCCCTATCCACTTCTCCCTTTTCCCTTTTCCCTGTTCCCTGTTCCCTGCTACCATCTTCCCTATTCCCTAGGTCCGCACCATCGGAAGTCCCTTTGACCCAACAATTTGTGACTCCAAAACGTCTCCTCCTCCGGCTCCTTCCAGTGCTTGTGTTCTTGCCCGCACTCGCGCCCTTCGCCGGAGCACAGACGAAAACCTCCGCCCCCGCGCCCTCGCCATCCAAATCTCCCGTCGAAATCGGCGTCCCCGTACTCCAGGCACACACCCGTGACGAGTTCGGCGGATACGGCCAGGTCTGGTCCATCCTCCAGGACAACCGCGGCATCCTCTTCATCGGCACCTCCGGCAGTGAGATTCGCGAATACGACGGAGTCACCTGGCGCAAAATCCAAACCCCATCCAACACCACCCGATCCATGGCCTTGGATAACGACGGCCGCATCTGGGTCGGGGCAAACGCCAACTTCGGATACCTCGCCCCCAACTCCACCGGTACCCTCCAATACGTCTCACTCCTCCAAAACGTCCCCGAAAAAGATCGCGCCTTCACCGACGTCTGGCAAACGCTTCCCACTGCGCAGGGCGTCTACTTCCGCTCCTATCAGTTGCTCTTCCGCTGGGACGGCAAGAACATGCATGTCTGGCATCCCGCCAATCCCGGCGGCCGATTCCAGGCGCTCTCCATGGTCCGTGGTCATCTCTACACCGCTCAAACCGGCGTCGGCCTTGAAGAAATCGTCGGCGACGATCTGCGCCCCATTCCCGGCGGCGACGCATACAAAGATTCCGTCAAGCTCTTCCTTTACCCATGGGACGACAACCGCATCCTCATAAGCCAGCGCGAAGGCATCCTCACGCTTTACGACGGCCAAAAAGTCACGCCATTCCCCACCAACGCCGCCGACTATCTGAAGAAATACCGCATCTACACCGCCACCCTGCTCAATGACGGCAGCCTCGCCATTACCACCCTCAGCGGCGGAGCCCTCATCATCAACCACGACGGTAGCCTCCGCCAGATCATCGACGTCCCTGACGGCCTTCCCGACCCCGGCGCCCTCACTTCCTTTCAGGATCGCGACGGCGCTCTATGGATTGGCAGTTCCGATGGCATCACCCGCGTCGAAATCAACTCCCCCATCACCGTCTTCTCCAACTTCGGCATGCTTGATGCCGTCCGTTTCAAAGGCTCCCTCTACATCGCTCAGGGCGGTGGCGGCGCTCCCGTGCAGCGCTTGTCTGCCGATCCGCACACCAACCGCCCCATCTGGATTCCCATCAACGGAGCCACCCAGGGATTCAACCTCCGCGTCTTCCACGATCCCTCCGGCAAAACCCCCGATCAGCTTCTCGCAGCCACCAGCGACGGCATCATGCGCATCGAGAACGACAAGATGTCGCCGGCCATTCCTGCCCTCCACGGACTCACCGAGCAGGCATACACCCTCCTGGTCTCGCGGAAGAACCCGAATCGCATCTTCAAGGGAAGTAACGATGGCGTTGGCTCCATGCTCTGGGACGGCCACAAGTGGAACGACGAAGGTCGCCTTCCCAAGGTTGTATACGAAGCCCGCACGCTCGAGGAAGACGACGACGGCTTCGTTTGGGCGGGAGGCGCAAATGCCAACGTCCTTCGCATCACCATAGCGCCCACTGGCATGCGTGACTCCCATGCGGAGGTGATAGGAAAAGATCGGGGGCTGCCCGACGGCTCAAACGGTGTCAGCTTGGTCGCGGGCGTCATCTATGCTGGGATCGACCGCTCGCAAAACTTCTTCCGCTGGGAGCAGGCGACGAATAGGTTCATCGTCGATAACCGCGCCCAGTTGCCCATGGATGCTCCTGATGCATCCCCGTTCTTTTTCGAGGAAAGGCACCAGAGCGGGGTCATCTGGTCGGCAATGGTCTCCGATGAAGGACGGCGCATCGCCCGGGCAACCCCGGCAAGCGGTGGCGGCTGGAATCTCGACGAAGATACCTACCGCGCACTCGAACGATTCAAGGTGATCCCCAGGTTCACTGAAGCCGATGGCACAGTCTGGTCGATCGGCGAGCAGCTCGTCCGCTTCAATCCCCACTTCGTCTCCAACTCCACCCAGCAGTATCCAACCCTCATTCGCCAGGTCTCCGCTGGATCCCACCCCGTCTTCGGCGGCAACATCATTCCCGATGCAGCCGAGCCCCAGCTCCATTCCGGCACCAGCGAAGTCCGCTTTGAATTCGCCACCGCATCCTACGGCGAAGCTAATGACCTCACCTATCAGTACCGCCTTGAAGGCGCTGACCGCGCCTGGTCGGCCTGGGGCAAACAGAAAGAAGCCAACTACAGCGGCCTCGGCCCCGGCTCTTACACCTTCCACGTTCACTCCAAGGGCAGCGATGGCCGCGTCAGNNCTCATCAGCCGTCACGAGCAACAGAAAGCTCAGCGCAAGACGGCAGCCCTCGAAGCCCAGGCCCGGGCTCTGGAAACCCTCGTCACCCAGCGCACTGAAGAGATTCGCTCCCAGGCCGCCGAGATCAGCGCCCAAAAAGACTCCATCGAGATGCTCAGCGAGATCGGCCGCGAGATCACCGCCTCGCTTGACCTCGACACCATCCTCTTCAAGCTCTATGAGCGCGTAAATCAATTCGTCGACGCCAGCATCTTCGGCGTCGGCCTCTACCGCCCCGAAAAACATCTCATCGAGTACAGCCTCGCCATCGAAAACGGAAAGCGCTACAAGCCCTTCACTCGCTCCACGGATGACAAGAATCANNCCCACTACGAACATCGCGGCTGGACCCTCGACGACGGCACCATCGCCCAACCGCCAAAGTCCATGATCTACCTGCCGCTCGTCGCAGCAGACCGCGTCCTCGGCGTCCTCAGCATCCAGAGCTTCAAGCGAAACGCCTACACCGAGCAGCATCTCAGCCTCCTCGAGAACCTCGCCGCATACACCACCATCGCCCTCGACAACGCCAACGCCTACCTCAAGATCAATCAGCAGGAACAGGAAGTCAGCGAGCGCGCCGCCGAACTCGTCACCATCAACCGCATCTCCCAGGCCCTCGTCGCGCAGCTCGACAAAGACCGCCTCATTCAGTTTGTCGGCGAGCAGGTGCGCGAGCTCTTCCGCGCGCCCATCGCATACGTCTCGCTCCTCGATCGCGCCACCATGATGATCGAGTTCCCCTACGCCCACGGCGAGAGCGCGCAGCCCCGCCCCTACGGCGTCGGCCTCACTTCCCAGATCATTCGCTCCGGCGAGCCGCTGCTTATCAATCAGGATATGAACACCACCCGCGCCAAGCTCGGCGTGGAGCAGGTCGGCCGCAGCTCCGCCTCTTTCCTCGGCGTGCCCATCCCCTCCGGCGGCCAGGTCATCGGCGTCATCAGCGTCCAGTCCGTCGATCAGGAAGGCCGCTTCACCGAAGCCGATCAGCGTCTCCTCACCACCATCGCCACCGCCGTCGGCGTCGCCTTCTACAACGCCCAGCTCTTTGAAGAAGCCCGCCTCGCCCGCGCCGCCGCCGAACAGGCCGACGCCGCCAAGAGCTCTTTCCTCTCCACCGTCAGCCACGAACTCCGTACCCCGCTCACCTCCGTCCTTGGCTTCGCAAAAATCATCCGCCGCCGTCTCGAAGATCGACTCTTCCCGCTCATCCCTGAAGACGACCGCAAAATCGCGCAGGCCAAAACCCAGGTCCTCGAAAACCTCGGCGTCGTTGTAAGCGAAGGTGAACGCCTCACCAAGCTCATCGACGACGTCCTCGACCTCGCCAAGATCGAAGCCGGAAAGTTCACCTGGAACATGTCCAAGGTCTCCATCGCCGACGTCATCGAGCGCGCCATCGCNNGGCCTCGCGGAGATCACCGGCGATCAGGACCGCCTCATTCAGGTCGTCATCAACCTCATCTCCAACGCCGTCAAATTCACTGACGCCGGCTCCATCACCCTCGCCGCCCACGCCAAACCCAACGACCTCGTCGTCAGCGTCAAAGACTCCGGCATCGGCATTGCTCCCGCCGATCAGCCCAAGGTATTCGAAAAATTCAAGCAGGTCGGCGACACCCTCACTGACAAGCCCAAGGGCACCGGCCTCGGACTCCCCATCTGCAAAGAGATCGTCGAATACCACGGCGGCCGCATCTGGGTCGAAAGCCAGCCCGGCCACGGCAGCACCTTCTCCTTCACCCTCCCCGTCGCGGAGTCCGCCCAGCTTGAGCTGCTGCCCGCTCGCCCCCGCGTCGACATCGAAGCCCTCGTCCGTCAACTCCGCGACCGCGTCGGCAACCAGTCGCAGAACAAATCCGTCCTCGTCGTCGACGACGATCCCAACATCCGTTCACTCCTGCAGCAGGAGCTCACCGAGCAGGGCTACACCGTCCGCCTCGCTGAAGACGGCCGCAAGGCTCTCACCCTCATCCGCGAAGAGATCCCCGGCCTCGTCATCCTCGACGTCATGATGCCCGAGATGAATGGCTTCGATGTGGCCGCCGTTCTCAAGAACGATCCCGCCACCATGCACATCCCCATCATCATCCTCTCCATCGTCGAGGATAAGGAGCGCGGTTTCCGCCTCGGCGTCGATCGCTACCTCACCAAGCCCATCGACACCGCTTCCCTCTTCCACGAAATCGACACCCTGCTAGATCAGGGCAAGTCGAAAAAGAAAGTCATGGTCGTCGACGAAGACGCCTCCACCATCCGCACCCTCACCGACGTCCTCGAAACACGCGGCTATCATGTCGTCGAATCCAACGGCGCACAACTCGTCTCCAAAGCAGTCCTCTCCAAGCCCGACATCATCATCCTTAACTCGCTCCTTTCCAGTGACGAAGCCGTCCGCGCACTCCGCTTCGAGAAAGGCATGGAGAACGTTCTGTTCCTCATCTACCAATAAGGCCTATGCCCACGATGCCCATGAAGATTCTGATTGTCGATGACGAGCCCCACCTCCGCATGCTGATCCAGCAGACCCTGGAAGAGCTTGAAGACGAAGGCGTCGAACTGCTCACCGCCACCAACGGCGAAGAGGCCCTCGACACCATCCGCCTCGAGCAGCCCGACCTTGTCTTCCTCGACGTCATGATGCCCCGCAAAAACGGCTTCGACGTCTGCCACACCGTCAAAAATGAGCTAGGCCTCAGCCACATTCACATCATCCTGCTCACCGCCAAGGGCCAGGAGTTCGATCGCCAGCGCGGCATCGAGGTCGGCGCAGACCTCTACATGACCAAGCCCTTCGACCCCGACGCCTTAGTCGCCAAAGCCCGTTCCGTCCTCGGCCTTGCATGAAAATGCTGTCATCCTGAGCGAAGGTCCCCGCAGGGACCGTAGTCGAAGGACCTGCGGTTGCTCTTGTCGTTGTCCTTTCTCCGCACCAGAACGATGATGGGTGCCCCATCCTAGCCGCG
>PMXB01000276.1:0-17595 GCA_003165935.1 Acidobacteriaceae bacterium
GCGAGAAGGAATGAGGCTGTGCGAGCGGCGCGGCCTTGCGCTACTTCGGTGATGACGTAGGAGCAGTGGAGCCAGTGGGCCTCGGCCAGGTCGATTGCAGAGGGCTCGGCGGGGTGGTCGGGGTGAGAGTGGTAGAAGCCGGCGATCTCAAGGCCCTGGTTGCTGGGGCTGCGCAGAATGCGGACCAGCTCGGCGGGGGCGATCTCATAGCGATTCCGGGGTGAGTCAATGCGGATGTTGGTGGTGCGGAGGGCGGCGCGGACGAACCAGCCCTGAGGAGCGCCACCATGCACAACAGGCGTGCCGAGGAGGACGCCGCAGGACTCGCGTGGATAGGCTTCTTCGGCGTGGGCGCGAAGGTCGGCTAGAGCGGTAGCGTGAATGCGGAGCACGAGGCCTCCGGGGGGCCGAATAGGGTCGGCCATGGCAGGATACTACCGGAAGGGTAATGAGAGGGTCTGCGGTTTCGTGGTCGTGTGGACATTGCAAACTTGACGTCGGTTAGACCAATCTTGATTCTGCTATATAAGGTTCATACATGCTCGTGCACACTCTAGCCTGTGAGGCGCATCTGTGGTTTGCGATTCCCTGTCTCAAATCGCTGCTGGCGTGCAGCGAAGAGCCGATGCGGCTGGTGATTCACGATGACGGATCGCTGACGGAGGAGTCGCTGGCGCGGTTTGCAGCGGCGTTTCCGGATGCGGTGCTGGTGAGGCGGCGAGGAGCGGATGAGCAATTTGCCGAGGCGCTGGGGCAGTTTCCGTATATGGCGCGGGCGCGGGGACATCTTCCGCATGTGCTGAAGTTGTTCGACACCACGATGACGCATCCGGAGCCGATTATCTGTTACGTGGATACGGATGTTCTGTTTCAGAGGCGATTTCGGGGGTTGTTTCCGGGTGAGGGGAAGGCGGGCGGTTTGGCGGAGGCGGGCGCGGGAGCCTTCATGATGGATCACACGAACAGTTTTGGGGCGCATCCGGGGGACTTTTGGCCTTTTGGGCCGCTGCGGGTAGCGAGACAACTGAACTCGGGGCTGTTCTGGGTAAAGCGCGATCGAATCGACTATGAGCGGATGGAGTATCTCTTCAAGCGGTGGGGACCTGCGCGGATCAAGAAGTATCACGGGTGGTTTGAGCAGACGGTGTGGGCCGACCACGCATGGCGGACACGCTGCATGCTCTTTGACCCGGAACAGTTTGGAACCGCGAGCGCGGAGGCCGGCCGGAACGAGAGGCTGGTGGGCGTGCACTATGTGACTCCAACGCGGAATATGCTGAAGGCGGAGCTTGATGCTGGCAGGCCGGCGGTGGCGGCGGGCGGGGTGGAGGAGATTCGAACGGAACCGGCGAAGCCGTTTGGGGTGGTGGGAGCGGCAGGTATTGCCGCACGGGCGGTGATGGGGCGAAACGTGGCAGGATGAGCGGGGGCCAGCCGTGAACAAGTGATATGGAGCATGGGATGATCTCAAGAGGATGGGATTGCAGATGAGCAAGCTCCTGAGTGAGCCTTGGAAGGTGCTGCCGGTTGGGGTTCAGAGCCGATTGATTGGATTGCGCAGGGCTTTACGCGGAGCGGGAGCTGTGACGCAGGCGTCCGCGGGGGTTTTGAACACAGAGACGGGCAAGTTTCGCGCGGGGATGCCCAGTTTGCCGGGGCTGCTGGAGCAGCTTCGAGCGAACGGATTTTCGCCGGCGGCGATTCTGGATATTGGCGCGAATGCGGGCGAGTGGAGCCGGGTTGCTGCGGGCATATTCGCGTCGGCGCGGATTTTGATGTTTGATGGAGACCCGGAGAACGAACCTGCTCTGCACAACGCCGTGCGCGAGATTGGGGCACGGTCGAGCTACGTTCTTTGCCTGCTGGGAGCGGAGAAGAAGGATGCGGTGACGTTTTACCGGCCGGAGGCGGGGACGACGGGATCGTCAGTTCTGCCGGAGATGACCTCGTATGACAAGGAGGCGATCAGGCTGAGGATGGATACACTGGACAGCCTGACAGAGAATGCCGGGAGTGGCGGGCTTGGGACTCCGCTGCTGATGAAGCTGGATGTGCAGGGGTTTGAGCTGGAGATACTGAAGGGCGGGAAGAAGGCGCTGGGAGCCAGTGAGGTGGTGATCATGGAGGCCTCGCTGCTCGAGTACAACGAGGGTGCGCCGCTGTTTGCCGACGTGGTGGCGTTCATGCGTCAAGAGGGCTTTGAGGTTTACGATTTCTGCGGGCAGAACAGGCGGGAGACCGATCACGCACTTTTTCAGACGGATGTAGTGTTTGCGCGGCGGGAGAGCGGGCTGAGGGCTCGGAGGAAGTTCTGGCTGAAGGAGCCGTAGCGGGTCTCGTTGGGCGAAGATTTGCAGGGCTGAAGCCCGCCCGTTAAGCCGGCTTCATCGGCACGACTAAAGTCGTGCCCTGATACAAAGCAAGATTCTTTGACAGCGAAAATGGCAAATGGGAGACTGAGAGGTATCGATGGGCTCCTCGGCAAACCTTGCACCGGCGCTTCAAAACATTGCACCGGCGAGGCGCAACACGAATCTTGATGCTCTTCGCGGCATCGCCATTCTCATGGTGCTTGGGCGGCATGCGGGACTGGCGGTTGACTATGTTCACGCGACGAATCGATTCACCTTCTACACGATGAGGATTGGTTGGGCAGGGGTGGACCTGTTTTTTGTGCTTTCGGGATTTCTGATTTCGGGGTTGCTGTTTTCCGACTATGAGCGGTGGGGACGGATTCATCTCAAGCGGTTTTACATTCGGCGTGGATTCAAGATCTGGCCAGCATTCTATACGCTGATTGCAGTGGGGCTGCTGATTGACGCTGTGATGCCGGGGCATCATCTAACGGCCAAGGGGCTGCTGCCGGAGCTGACATTTTTCCAGGATTATTTCTTTGGCATCTGGGGCATTACGTGGTCGCTTGCGGTGGAAGAGCATTTTTATATTTGCCTGCCGCTGCTGCTACTGTTCCTGATCAAGCGCAAACCGGAGAAGCCGTTTGCTTCCCTGCCCTGGGTCTTTGGGATGATTGCGGTGTTCTGCCTCGCATGCCGGTTTTGGATTGGCTGGAACCAGGACGGGACGATCAACTATTACAGCTGCGTGTTTCCGACCCACTTGAGGATCGATGGGCTGATGTTTGGGGTGCTGATCTGCTACTTCAAACGGCACCAGCCGCGTGTGTTCGACTGGATGGCGACGTGGAAGGGCGGTTGGGTGGTCATTGGGGCCGCGGTTGCCGTGCTCTCGACAATCCCAGTGGAGAGCCGCCAGATGCATACGTGGGGATTCACGCTGCTCTATGTGGGTGCGGGATTCCTGGTGGCAAAGGCTGTGGCCTTTGAAGGACCACTGCCGATTCGGGGGATAAGCTTCGTGCTGGCTCGAATGGGCGTGTACTCGTACTCGATCTACCTTTGGCACATGTTCTACGTGTGGAAGGTGCTGCCACACTTTCACATTGCGAGGCCGATGGTGCTGTATTGGGCGACAATTGGCGGGGCCATTGTGTTCGGGATTGTGGCGGCGAAAGCCATTGAGATTCCGGCGCTGCACTTCAGGGATAGGATGTTCCCGGCAGTGGCGCGGGAACTTGCCGAGTCCGGGCTTGTGAAGGTGAGTTAGTGCGTGGTCCAGATGGCAAGGTCGCTGTTTGAGTAACGCTCGGTGAGGGTGAGGGTTGGAGGGGGCACCCAGGCGGCCGGGGAGACATAGAAGACGCCGTGACGCTTCCAGTCGGGCAGCGTCTGGCCGTTACTGAACAGCCGTTCTACTTCATCGTGGCGCTGGTCCATCCAGGGGGTATTGTGCTCGTGTCCCTGCCAACTGAGCGCTGGTGAATAGGTGCTGACGAGATAGCTGACCAGTTGATCCTGACAGACGACCAGGTCTCCCGGTTTTACATTGTGGCCGAGCCAGGTGAGTGCTCCGTTTTGGTTCGTGGTGAGGGATACAAGGAATTCGTTGTTCACAGCAATTTTGACGAGCCATGCGGCATTGTCGAGCAGGAACAGGCCAAGCACCATAGCGAGGGCAGCGTTCCGGGCAAGCGGTCTGGGCATCATGAGGATGCGGTCGAGGATTGCGATGAGCAGGGGTGCGCCGAGGAAGAAGAGAGCCATCCAATCGTAGCCGTGCGCGAAGTGGATGGGCTGGAGAGGGTGGCGCATGACGAGGTTGTGCTGGGTGAGAGCGAAGACGACCACGAACCAGACTGCAAAGAGGCGTACGCGGGGATCGCGCAGGGGCCGGAATCTCGAACCCGCGAGGCGCCAGATTGCCAGGCAGCCGACGAGAATGAGCGCGCCGATGAAGACCTTGGGCGGATAGAGCCAGGCTTTTTGAAAGTTTTGCTGCACGGAGCGATGTTCAGCGAAGCGATTGAGCCAGACCATGTAATAGCCGAGATGGAGAGCGCCGACGACCATGGCCCCGATGAGGAACTTGAGGTTGACGACGCCGCTGCGCAAGACCAGCTCGACGCCGGCGTATGCGATGAGGATGAGGATCAGGGTGACACCCGTAAACGGGTGACTGAGGCAAGCAACTGCGGCGAGGGCGAGGGAGAGGACCAAACGACGGCGAACGAGCGCCAAAAGGGCAAACAGGAACAAGCCGTGATAGAAGGCCTCGGTGGGGTAGACGAGGTTGCGGCCGAAGTTGAGCATCCACCAGCCATAGGTGGGCTCGACCTCGAAGATGGCGGAGAAGCGGTGCATCCTGAACAGTGCTCGCGCGACGCCCCAGAGGGTGAAGATGCCGCCACCCCAAAAGAAGCAGAGGAGGGCGAGCTTTTTTGCGCGGGTTTCTACGCCGACGACTTCGATGAAGAAGAGAATGGCGGCGGTGGCGGCGAAGACGAGAGTGAGCAGGCCAAAGAAGTTGAACGTGACGCCGGGATCGAGGCGGAATTGCTGGAGCAGGCCGAGCAGGAAGGTGTGGGGCTGGAAGTAGATAGCCGGGGAGTTGTATCCGGCGTAGGGATTTGCATAGAGGATATGGAAGCCGCGGTCGAAGTAGGCTCTGCCTTCAGCGTAATAGGAGGGCAAATCGTACTCGATAAAGCCAGTGGGAACCTGGTTGTGAAGCAATGGAACAATGATTGCGCCGGCCAGGGGAAGGAGAGCGGGGAGAGAGAGGAAGACGACCGCCCAGATGATCCATTTGCGGTTGGGCTTGATGGTGGGCGGGGGCGCGGGACGCCGCGGCGGGACTTCTACATCCGGCATAGCATTCTCATTTCCGCGCACACAGTTTGTCGCCCTGGGCGGGTACCATTGAGGCGATTCTATAATGGTTGATATGGGGCTGCGGGGGTAAGCGCAGCGAGGGGATTTCGGTGAACGCTCGGCCGCATTGCATCGAGGAATATCGCATTTTGGTTCAAGGTTCGAGGGAACACCACGATGTGGTGCGCGAGAGACCCTGCCGGAGGCGCTGCTCGGCCTTGAGAGCAGATGCAGATGATGGGGGAAAACGCCGAATTCTGAGCAAATAGGGGAAAGCGGGATCACGCCTGCTCTTGAATCAACCTTCACTGCCTCAATTTCTTCGCACTCCCAACCTGTTGATCGGGCATATTTCGATACAACTTAACTATATGAATAAAAGTGACTTAATCTAAAACTGATGAAATTGTTGGTTTAGGTTGGCCACGATCGACGAAAATAGCGTCTAAGCTTTCAATGTTCCTCGTTCGGTCAATTTGAATTTCCTGGGAGAAGACATGAGAATTGCCATTCTCGGTGGCGATGGTTACTGCGGTTGGGCCACAGCCCTTTACCTTTCGAGCAAAGGGCACACGATAGCGATTATTGACAACTTTGTACGTCGCCAGTGGGACTTTGAACTTGGAGTGCAAACGCTAACCCCGATCCGGACTCTGCCCGAGCGGCTGTTGGTGTGGCAGGAATTGACCGGCCGAACGATTGAGACCTTCGTGGGCGACATTACCGACTACGATTTCCTTGCCGCGACGATCAGCGGGTTCCAGCCGGATGCGATCGTGCACTTTGCAGAGCAGCGCTCGGCTCCCTATTCGATGATCGACCGGAAGCACGCCGTTTTCACTCAGGTGAACAACGTAGTTGGCACTCTGAATCTGCTCTTTGCCATCCGTGAGCTTGCTCCGGATTGCCACCTGGTGAAGTTGGGAACGATGGGAGAGTACGGGACACCGAACATCGACATCGAAGAGGGTTTCATCACCATCGAGCACAATGGCCGCAAAGACAGGCTGCCTTTTCCCAAGCAGCCGGGCTCGTTCTATCACCTGTCGAAGGTCCATGACAGCCACAACATCACGTTTGCCTGCAAGATCTGGGGGCTGCGCGCCACGGATCTAAATCAAGGGGTGGTTTACGGCACAGTGACGGACGAGGTGACGATGGACGAAGGGTTGATCAACCGCTTCGACTACGACGACGTTTTCGGGACGGTGCTGAACCGATTCTGCGCGCAGGCGGCGATCGGAGTTCCGCTGACCGTGTATGGAAAGGGCGGGCAGACGCGGGGATTTCTGGATATCCGCGACACCGTGCGGTGTATTGAGATTGTCTGCAACAACCCCGCTGACCGGGGCGAGTTCCGTGTTTTCAATCAATTCACGGAGCAGTTCTCGGTGCTGGAGCTTGCGCAGTTGATCAAAGCGGTCGGCGGCGACCTTGGCCTCAAGGTCCAGATCGATCATCTGCCCGATCCGCGGGTGGAAGCCGAATCTCATTACTACAACGCCAAACATTCAAAGCTTGAGGACCTTGGACTCGAGCCTCACCTGCTTTCAGACGGCCTGGTAAATTCGCTGATCAATGTTGCGATTCGTTACCGAGATCGCATCGATCCTTCGATGTTTGCTCCGCAAGTGAACTGGCGGGTTGCGAACAACGAGCGGCGCATTGTGAACGCTCTCCGTCCGGAGTTGCTGTCTGAGAAGGTGCGGGGATAGGCGGAAACGGCGGAGTTGGGGCCTCTCGCGCGTGGGTCGCGGGAGGCATCAGGAATCCCCAGCAGCGTTGAAGGAAATCCATGCAGAATTGAGGTAAGGGGCCGCGCGGGCTGCCGAAAGGAGGCCTGCGCTTTTACACGTTCACGGCCGTTTCCGATGCAGCCGCCCGAACCGGAACCAGGTTTCCATTCACGATCCGATAGTCCTGACCTCGCCAGCGGATTGACCTGCGCGTGAAGCTGGTCAGCCAAATGGAAGTTGCAAGAGCGTCCCAGGCTGGAATCAGAAGCAGTTTTGCCCAAACGCCGCGCTGCTTAAGGCCAGCGGAACCGACCAGAAGCGTGAGTACCGAGCGGAAGACGAAGTATCCGCTGAGATACCAGGCAGCAACAGCGGCGGTGGGCTGCAACGCAACAGCGAGAAGACACCAGGGCAGGCCCAGGGTAAACACCAGGCCCGCATGTCCCCATGGCCTCATCTGGCGCATGACTGTAATCCATCGCAGCCGCTTGAAGAAGAGTTCGCGCAGGGAGTTGTAATCGGGAACGGTGGAGACGGCGTAGTTGAGGAGGACGACTTCGTATCCTTGCTCGGCGATGCGGCGGCCAACCTGCAAATCGTCGGCTGGCTGGTTCTCAAGCGCGGGATAGCCTCCCCATTCCTGTAGCCTCTCCCGCGTGGTGCAGATGGTGGGCCCCAAGGCAAACTTGATTCCTTCAAGTTGCCAGTCAACCAGAACCCCTGGGTAGAAGTCGGACAACATGCCGACTTCCTGGAGGCGCTGAATGAAGGTGGTCTCGCTTGACGGTACGTAGAAGCAGGTGACAGCGCCGACTTTCGGATCTTGGAGCGGCGCAACGAGACGGCGGAGGTAATCCGGCTGAACCCGCACATCGCTGTCGCTGATGACGAGATGATTGTATGAGGCCTCTTCCACGAGTCGCGCAAGCCTGCAGACCTTGTCGTTTGTTCCGTTGCGTCCGGAACCGATCACGATTCGAATTCGCGTATTGGGAAAGTCGTTTTTCAACCGCTGGAGTACGGGCAGAGCGGGATCGTTGGCGTCGATACAAAAGAGAATTTCGTAGTTCGGATAGTCCTGGCGGCAGAAGCTGGCAAAGTTCTCATAGGCCTCCGGGTCAAGGCCGAATACGGGCTTGATATTGCTGATGGGGGGTAGAAAGCCTGACGGCTTGAGGCGGGACACACGAAAATAGCGAAGGCTGCTGAAGATGGCAATGCAGTAGTAAACGAACGGGATCGCAGATATCGCGAGGAGCACCGTTCGGATTGTGGGCCAGGTCAACAGGGAAACACCTCAATCAGGATACGGCCTGCATTCGGCTCTTGCGACCAGCAGATACTACAGGCGCGATCGAATGCTTGTCATTTCCCGCGGCCTTCGTGACCCGGCAAATCCAGAGACGAATCCCAAAGAAGCTGATTCTATACAATCGAGAGGTGTCTATAGAGCCCCTCGTTGATAAAGGACCTGAACCGGATAGGCCGGCGCACCAGCCGCTTCACCTGAAGACCTATCTGATGATACTGGTGATGGTGCTGGCCGGCCCGGTCGGCAATATTTTCCTTGGCATGGGAATGAAGTCGGTGAGCCCGGTAACCTTTTGGCCGCCTGCGCAATTGATTCATTCCGGCATGAGGGTGTTCGTCAGCCTGCCGATCTGGCTGGGGATTCTGTCGCTGATCACGTTCTTTGTGGCTTACATGCTGGTGTTGTCATGGGCCGACTACAGCTTTGTGCAGCCTGTATCGTCGGTGGCTTATGGCGTGGTGGCGCTTCTCGGGTGGCTGGTTCTGGGCGAGAAGGTTTCCGCATTGCGCTGGGCTGGGATCGCTGTTATCTGCCTGGGCGTGTTTGTGGTGAGCCGGACGGGCGCCCAGACAACAGGCGCCCAAGCGACAAGCCGACCGACTGGTGGGAACGGATAGCATGCTGAATTTTATTTTGTTTACGACGATTGTTGCGGCGGGAACGGGCGGCGAGCTGTGCGTTTCGCGAGCGATGAAGAACGTGGGGGAGGCGAAGAGCTTTCACCCGGCGGAGATTGCCACGGTAGTGCTGCGCGCGATCCGCGAGCCGTGGATGTGGGCGGGCGTGGCGATGATGGCGTCTGCTTTCTTTGCGCTGCTCGGCGCGCTCTCGATGTACAACGTGAGCTTTGTTGTTCCGGTGACGGCGTTGAGCTATGTTGCGGGGGCGTTTGGAGGAGCGGCGTTCCTGGGGGAGCGGGTGACGGCACGGCGATGGATTGGCGTGGCGCTGGTGACGATCGGGGTGACACTGGTTTTCTTTGGGAAGAGCTGACGAACTTCCACTGTAAAAAAGATCCCGAGAGATCAGGAAATGCGGGCTTGTGGGGACCGCGTCGGGGTGGCGGAGTACGGCTTAGTCCCCGACTGGACGCAAGGCGGCCCTTGATTGAAGAAATCCGCTGCGTGAATTGTNNCCGGGCTAGACGACGGGGACGCGATGAATAGGGTGAGCTGGACTTGAATTGGCCGCAGGCGCCCTTTTAGAGGCTACCAAGTCGCCGGGGGCATGTCAAAAGACTAAGACTCTACCGCCCGTTTGCTCCCGGCGACGGCATGGGAGGCGTGACCCTAACGGAAGAAGAACTCCGGGACCCCGCACGGCTTTCTGATGAGGCCGCCAAATACGCGGACGAATTCCTGAGGCAGGAGAACTCGCATTTTGACATCGGCCCTCCCGATTGGAGTACGGACATTGCCCTTGTCTACACGATTGAGGCCGCACGTGCCCTTGCTGGACCACGACACGATCTAGCGGTTGAGCTGTTGGGCCTAGCCACAGAAGCCACAAAAGCGGGCAAGATCGCAAGAGCAGAGAGTGAACGCATATAATCGCGGATCCTGGTGGCTGTTTTGGTGGCTGTTACGTTTTGACTTTGGCGCTTTTCAATGCGACACAATGCAAAGGTCAAGACAGACGTATGTGACGCAAATAATAGGCTTATACGGCATTCTGCGACACTATGCAGCGAATGGCAAAACGCCTCAAAACGGATTCGTAATCAGCAGGTCGTCAGTTCAAGTCTGACCGTCGGCTCCAATCATCCTCTTCCCTTAAAAACTTCAAACAGCCGCTCCGAGATTTCCCGGCTTCCTTCCGGAATGCAGCGGGAATCATCCCTGAATGCCTCATTTTCCACAGCGCTGGAGCCCAACTTTCCCGCGCCTGAAGCCCAATTTAATGCCGGGTGAACCAACTCAGGCACGTGTTATCCACGTAATTTTTTGTTCTAGTGATAGTTGCGGACCATATATCCACGCATACTCTTGGCATAATCGCAGCAAGAGCGGTTTCTCAGTTTCTGTTCCAGCCACTCGAAGCAAGACCTAAAAGGCGGAAGCCGGGCCGTTCAGCGGAGGCCGCAAGAGGGATCGAGTGCTGGGCTCGAGTTCAAGCCCCGAGGCAGAGCCGTTACCCGGTGGGAGCACTCAAGAGTGACCAGCTATAGCCGTCAGGATGTGTTGCGGATCTTGCAAATCAGTTCTCACCAGTTGCAGGGGTGGGAGCGAGCAGACCTCATTCCCCAACAACAGACATACTCCTTCCAGGACCTTGGCCAGTTGCGGACCCTCCGCTCGCTGCGCGAAGAGAGCGTGTCCGCGGCCTCGATCCGCCAATCGGTGGTTGCCATGAAGGCCGTGGCGGGGATGACAAATCCTCTGCTCGAGGCCTGCGTGGTGAGAACAGGAACGCGGCTGGCCTTTCGCCACATGGGCTCGATGGTGGACCCCATCCGGCGTCAACTGCTTTTTGATTTTGAGCGGTCGGACCGCCTGGACAGGATGGGCCGGCTGGATCGGCCGTCGCCGTCGTCCGATATCTCTCCGCTGCGCAAGACCGGCAACGAGGGCACACGCGGCATTCAGGATAGATTCCTCGCCGCGGTGCAGGCCGAAGAGAGCGGCGAAAAGCAGAACGCGATTCAGCTCTACGAGGAGATTCTGAGCATCGACCCCGAGTACGCCCCGGCGTACATCAACCTGGGAACGATCCACTTTCACCTTCGCCAGTTTGCGCGCGCCGAGGAGCTCTACCGGCAGGCTACGGAAGTCGATCCAGGGTATGTGCTGGCGTTCTTTGATCTGGGCAACGTGCTCGATGAGCTGCAACGGCAGGATGAGTCGATAGTCGCCTACCGCCGTGCCATTGCTCTGGCGCCCCGCTTTGCCGATGCCCACTACAACCTGGCGCTGGCCTTCGAGCGCAAGGGAATGAAGCGGCAGTCGCTGCGCTATTGGCAGGCGTACTTGAAGCTGGACAATCGAGGCCCCTGGGCGGAACACGCCCGCGGCCAGATTCGCAAGCACCTGGGCCAGGAAAAGCTGGCGATTGCGACGCGGACTGAGCGGTTCCTGCCTCCGCGCACGGGGATGGCGGCGCTGAAACTGGTTAAATAAAAAACAATAATCTGAAGTACAACTCTGAACGCCACAGTTGCCAGAGGCCGTTTGCAAGTTCCTGTAAATCCAGCTATTAGCGCCATGGGCCTTGCGTTTGGCTAAACAACCACGGTCGTTTGCCAATCCCAATTCCAACACCGAGCGAACTACAACTGGGCAACTCTCCGCCTCCATTCAATCTCTAAGCGAAGGAAGGAGAGACTATGATCCACGGAAAAGTCTTAGCGTTCGCAGCTCTCGCAATTGCACTCCTCTGCAGAGCATCTGTCGGGCAGGCCCAGATCGGCATCAGTGTTGGCGTTGAGCCCGTCTGCCCCTATGGGTACTTCGACTATCCACCCTATGACTGCGCGCCCTACGGCTACTATGGGCCCGACTGGTTCGATGGCGGCTTTTTCATTGGAGCTGGTCCATGGTTCCACGGCCACCACGGTTTCTATGGACACGTGGACAACCGCTTTGACCCGCACAATGGCTATCGTGGGCCGTTGCCGCAGAGAGGCGAGCAGCCGTTCAACCACTTTCACGGCAATGAGGCACGCGACGGGCAAGGCCACGTAGGGAATGCCGGTCATGACGCAAGCAGAGAGCATGCTCTGCCCGGTGCACGGGCTGGCTTCCGCGGACACCGCTAACGCCGGATTCCAATTCTGAAGCAAAACGCAATGAGGCGCCACTTTGGCATCTTGTTGCGTTTGCTTCCCGTGGCTTCAGCTCCGGCACACCCGTGCCTCATTTTGATACACTCCGAGGCCGGAGGCGAACCTCGCTTGGCTCACAAATTCCCTGCCCCTCTCACGCAGCTCTCTGAAGAGGAGTGCCTGTTCTATTCCACAGTGCGTCAGTTTGCCGAGGAGACCATTGCGACCCAGGTGAACGCAATGGACGAGCAGCAACAGTATGCAGCCGGGCTTGTTGACCGGCTGTTTGAGCTGGGCCTGATGGGAATTGAGGTTCCCGAGGATCTGGGCGGCGCAGGTGGCAGCTTCTTTGACGCGGTGCTGGCCATCGAAGCCATCTCGACCGTGGACCCTGCGGTGGCCGTGCTGGTGGACGTGCACAACACGCTGGTGGTGAACGCGCTGCGGCGATGGGGCACGGACGAGCAGAAGAAGCTGTGGCTGCCGAAGCTGGCTTCGGGAACGGTTGGCGCGTATGCGCTGAGCGAAGCGGGCTCGGGTTCGGATGCCTTTGCGCTGCAAACGCAGGCAGAGGCCTGCTCGGTAAATGGCGCGGCGGGATTTCGTTTGAGCGGGCGCAAGCTATGGATCAGCAATGCGCGTGAAGCAGGGCTGTTTATCGTTTTTGCCACGGTTGATCGCGGCGCGGGGTACAAGGGCATTACGGCCTTCCTGGTGGAGAAGGGCACGCCCGGGCTGGACGTGGGTCGCAAAGAGGACAAGTTGGGTATCCGCGCCAGCAGCACCTGCGAGCTGATTCTAGACGGGTGCGAGGTGGGGGCCGAGTGCGTGCTGGGCGAGCCTGGCAAGGGCTACAAGATTGCCATTGAGACGCTGAATGAAGGTCGCATCGGCATCGGGGCGCAGATGCTCGGGCTGGCCGAGGGCGCGTGGGGCCATGCGGCGCGTTACGCCAAGCAGCGCAAGCAGTTTGGAAAGCCGATCGCGGAGTTCCAGGCGGTGCAGTTTGCGCTGGCAGAGATGGCGACGGAGATTGAGGCGGCGCGGCTGATGGTCTACAACGCGGCGCGGCTCAAGGATGCAGGGCGGCCCTATGTGAAAGAAGCGGCGATGGCCAAGCTCTTTGCCTCCGGCGTGGCGGAACGGGTGGCGAGCCAGTGCGTTGAGATCTTCGGTGGCAATGGCTTTGTGCGGGACTATCCGGCGGAAAAGTACTATCGCGACGCGAAGGTCGGGAAGATCTACGAGGGAACGTCGAACATGCAGCTGATGACGATCGCGAAACAGGTGCTTTAACGAAGTTGTCAGTTGTCAGTTGTCAGATTGCGGAGACAACTCAGAAAGAATCACCCCTCCACTCGCGGGCTCTTCGAAACCAGTCGGAAAGCCGACTCCCCAAAGGAGCTTCTGCCCTCGCCTCAAATTCCGTCTCTTCCCCCAACCCTTGAAGGGCAAGAACCGCCAACGCGATAAAGAGAAATATCTGCGGCGCGTTAACGATGACTGTGTTTATGACAGCAATCGCCTCGCCCTCCCATTGGTGTTCGACCATTACGGTGACCTCCGCCCTTCCGACCAGATATTGCACCACAAGAGAGGCTGCGGAAGTAGCGACTGCAAGAAGTACTCCAGATTTCCTGCCTTGTTTCGATAAGGCCGAACTGTCGGGCGGTCTCAGCAATCGAATTGCAGACGGCATCAACAGCCATGCGAGGCAACCCTCCCCCACTAGACCGTATATGTAAACAAATACCTTTGATAATGCAAACTGGCGAAAGTGCTCTTGCGTTAGCAAAAAACTCAGGGATATCAGGACCCCGCCAAACGCCGCCATCACTGCCATGTACTTGACCGTAAGGAGAAGGACCTCCCGGGAACGCGGCAGAATCCCCCGCAAAGCAGCTACTATGTTCGGACCCTGTTCCTCGACGATCTTAAGTACCAGGTTGCTGGTGGTTGCAAGCGCAATCACAAAAAAGCAGACCTCTAGAAACTGCTTTAGTATTCCCAGCGGAAAAGCGATCGTCTGGGTCTTATGTTGCGCCAGGGCCAGGTCCGGAGAGGGAAAATCACCACCCAATGCCGAATGCTTGGTAGAGAAAAAGTTCATGAGCCAGTGAATCTCGGCCTTCTGCAACCAGCCCAAGGCAAGCATCAGGATTCCAGCTATCGTGCACGGCACCCAAAGCACGAGGTGCCTTCTAAACAGCTCGAACGATCTATTCCAGAGCTCTTTCATCGGAAGCAATTCTACTTGGTCTTCCTGAGGCCATTGTCTGCCGGCGAATCGAGTATCGACATTAGCTCGCAACTGCGGCGGCCACCTGCATAATGTGCTCAGGCCGCGTCCTGCAGCAACCGCCAATGATCTGTGCGCCGGCGGCAAACCAGTCCGAAGCGGCCTGGCCAAAGTCCGCGGGGTCGCTCGTGCCGGTCCAGGAGCGAGTCTGCGCATTCCAATCTTCGCCGGAGTTGGGATAGACGAGGATCGGCTTGCTGGTGACGCTGCGCATCTCGGCAATCAAATCGACAATCAGCGAAGGCCGTGTGCAGTTGACGCCAATGGCGACGGTCTGGGGGAAGGCACCAACAGCGCGGGCGCAATCGGCGAGCAGTTCGCCATGAGCAACGTGGGTGGAGTCGCGGCAGGTGAAGCTAAACCATGCTTGAAGATTTGGCCATGGGGCGAGCGCTTCGCCAATGGCAACTGCCTCGTCGAGCGAAGGAATGGTCTCAAAGGCGAGCACATCCTGGGCCTGCTCAGCCGGCGCGGCGGCGAGGACAGCGATCCGCTCCTGGTGGAAGCCAACGAGATCGGCATGCGGGCAGGCGTAGTTGCCGCGGTACTCCGCGCCGTTGTGCAGGGCAGCGCCATACGGTCCAAGCGATGCTGCAACCAGAACTCGGCGCGGTAGGGCTTCGGCGGCGGCGGTCCTCGCCAATTGAACAGACTGGAGCAGGGCTGCATCGGCGCGCTCACGAGCTAGGCCAAACTCGGCGTAGCCCATGCGCGAAACCTGGTAGCTCGCCGTCTCAATCACGTCTGCACCGGCAGCAATGTAAGCGCGATGGACGGCGATGATCTTTTCCGGCGCGTCTTCGAGAACATGCGCCGACCAGAGCGGGCCATCAATGCTTGCGCCCAACTGCTCAAGCTCTGTGGCCATGCCGCCATCGAGAACGTGGATACCTTTGAGAAGCCCTGACATAGAGAAATGGTAGCGCGATCTGCGAGGGAGCGTGCCAGGGGCAGAGGCGAAACAGCTCTAGTTGACGGAGTCTTTCTGCCGTGTGGCTTTGACAGCGGAAAGGATGCCCAGGCCCACCATGACGATGGCGCCTGCTGCGATCCAATGCGGAGGCAACCGCATGAGATGCGCGATATAAGCGAGTCCGGCAATGAGGATGGCGAAACCGACAGCATAGATTCCGAACGACATGTTCTCTCCCTGGCGCTTGAGCAAATTACGGTGACGTGATGTTTGCAGACGGGCTGGCGGATCCCAATATCCGTTTTCGCCCGCTGGCTAAACCAGTTTCGCCCGCTTGGCGGCTCGGGCAAAGGTTGGCGCCGGGTCAAGAAGTTTGGGCCGAGAGGCGTTTTCCTCGGGTAGCTCGTCGTGCAGGACGACGTTGAGCAGGGACCTGTGGACGTGGATGCGGCCGTTGTACTCGATGTAGCCGAGCTTGCGGAAGCGGTTCATGAAGAAGCTGACGCGGGAGCGGGTGGTGCCGATCATCTCAGCCAGAGTCTCCTGGGTGACGGTGGGGATGAGTGCCACGGGCTCACCGGGGGTGCCGTAGTCCGCCATGAGCAGCAAGGTGCGCGCGAGGCGTCGCTCGCTGGAGTTGAACAGCTGATCGACGAGGTCGGCCTGGGTGCGAATGCCACGCATGACGATGAACTTCATGAAGAATTCAGAGAATGTGGGTTCTTTGTGGAGTACGCGGCGCATTTCGCTGAGAGCGATTTTAACCGCCTCGCAAGCCGTGGTTGCTGAGGCAGTGGAGGTGTGAAGGGAATCTTCCGCGCTCATGGACTCTTCGCCAAAAAAGTCCCCGGCGCCAAGGAGCGTAACAGTAGCCTCCTTGCCTCTCTTGGAGACAACCGTAAGTTTCGCGCGACCGCTGCGGAGATAGAAAACAGAGTCTGCAAAGCCGCCCTGCGCATAGAAAATGGCGCGTGGGCCGCCTTCAACGACGGTTCGTCCAGGTCCACTGGTGGCCAGATATGTTGCCGTGTTGAATGATCTGTTTTGATCTTCATGCATGGGTCTGCCTCATCTCGGAGATCGAACGATCGCGGTCGAGCCTGATGACTGGAACACGCGGTGGAATGCGCCCCCCGCTGGGCTAAAGAGGCCGACACTACAAACACAGGATTTCAAAGGGCAGGGAGGATGTCTGAGCGTTATAGACCTACTCGTGCAGAATGGGCGAGCCTTGCGGGTGGGGAGGGGGGTATCCAGGTGTGAACGCGCGAATAAGCTCCGTTGGGAGGATCTAGGCCTTCTGCGATCGCTGGACGGCGCGTACGCCAGCTACGCGGCGCAGGCCAAGGACCATCCGATTGAGGTGGTGAACGTCCTCTGCCTCAACGACAAACTCGACGATGGCTTCGTCGTTTTCCGATTTACGGATGTCGACCCCGCGGATGTTGGTATTGTCGTCGGAGATGACGGCTGTGAGTTCCTTGAGCATGCCGGTGCGGTCGTCGCAGAAGACGGTGATCTTGACCGGGTAGCGCTGCGACTTGCCGGCTGTCTGGTCGCCGACGCGGGACCACTCCACTGCGATGCGGCGGTCGCTCTCATAGAGAAGGTTCTGCACGTTGGGGCAACTACGCGCGTGGACAGCCACACCCTTGCCGCGGGTGACGTAGCCAACGATCTCTTCGCCGCGAATGGGATTGCAACATCGCGCACGATAGACAAGCAGGTCGTTCTGGCCCTCGACCTGAAGCGAGTCAGAGCCAGTGAGGTGCAGCTTGCGCACCGCGTCGGACATTGCGCCTTCACTGCCCGGTTGCGCTTCAGGCGCGGTCTCCGGCTCGGCTGCTTCAAGAAAGCCGGGCGCCAGCTTCCTCAGAATGGAGTGGGCCGTGTGCTTCCCCTGGCCGATGGTAGCGAGCAGATCGACGGCAGTGGCCACCCCGTATTCGTTGGCGATGCGGCCCAGGTCCTGATCTGAAATCTGGATCATGGGCACCTTGTACTTGCGAGCTTCCTTCTCCAGCAGCTTGCGGCCGATGTCGACGGCGCGGATGCGTTGGTCTTCGTTGAGCCAGTGCTTGATCTTGTTGCGGGCGCGGGGACTCTTGACGAAAGTAAGCCAGTCGCGGCTCGGCTTGTGATCCTTTTGCGTAACGATCTCGACGATGTCGCCGGTACGCAGCTTGGTGCGCAGGGGCACCATGCGGCTATTGACCTTGGCGCCAACGCAGGTGTGGCCCACCTCAGTGTGGATGGTGTATGCGAAGTCGACCGGAGTGCCATCGGCAGGGACCACAACCACTTTTCCCTTGGGCGTGAAGGTATAGACCTCGTCGGGATAGAGGTC
>PMXB01000276.1:17675-34623 GCA_003165935.1 Acidobacteriaceae bacterium
TCGATGCGGCGGGCTTCGACGGCTGCTGAGATCTGCTCGTAGGTGACGGGATCGGTATAGCGGAAGGCGAGGTCTTCAAGCTCTCCGCGCACCTTGCCCATGCCGAGACGATGAGCCAGGGGGGCGTAGATGTCGAGAGTTTCGCGCGCGATGGCCTCCTGGCGTTCGGGCTTAAGGTGCTCGAGCGTGCGCATATTGTGGAGGCGGTCGGCCAGCTTGATGAGCACGACGCGCACATCGGAAACCATGGCCAGAAGCATCTTGCGAACGTTCTCGGCCTGCCGATCCTCACGGTTGGCAAACTGGATCTTGTCGATCTTGGTGACGCCCTCGACGATGTGGGCCACCTGGTCGCCAAAGGAAGATTCGATCTCTTCATTGGTGGCGGGGGTGTCTTCGACGGAGTCGTGCAGCAGCCCTGCCGCGATGGCTGTGGCGTCGAGCTTCATCTCGGCCAGGACTTCGGCGACCTCGAGAGGATGAATGATGTAGGGCTCGCCCGAAGCGCGCAATTGGCCGTCGTGGTGCTGAACACAGAACTCCCATGCCTTTCGGATGAGGGAGATGTCTTCATTGGGACGGTTGGCCTGAACGTGGCGAAGCAGAGTCTCAAAGCGCGCATCGATGGCGGCGCGGATAGCCGCGGGATCGGGCTTTGGCGCAGTTTTCTCCACTTCCCCCGGGGAGGGCGGGAGCGGGCTGGAATTATCTGCCGGAATTTCCTGCCGGACAGTTGCCATGCTTCATTATAGGCCGCTTGTATTCCTGACGCATCAATGCACGGGCAAGGCCGCTGCATGCGATTGAAGAGCTAGATAGAGGCAAAGATCGCATCCGGCCCATTGGCATAATGGCGCAGACTCCGCGGCCCACCGGGAAGCAATGCGGCTGGGTTTGGTTGGGTTACGATCCGGCGAAAAATTGCGGGAAAAGCATGAGAGAAGTCACTTAAGAAACGTCGATGGTTGAAGGTAGCTTTGCTGGTGTTCTCTTGAAATAAGTTGAGCAAAGCTCCAGATAGCGTAGATTCGCCCATTTAGATAGATATGAACAATCCGATTAGTTAAAGAAAACTAAGTTCTGAAAGAACACAGGAACCAGGGCCCGGAAAGCAGAAAGGATTTGCTGCTTATGCAAGTGAATTTTAGGCCTTCCCGGACCGGTACTTCAGTGTTTACGGGCCTCTATGAGTGTGCCCGCCATCACAGCAAGGGAACTGCCCCGGAGGAGTAGAGTCCCCTTCGGACTAGAGGTCCAGAACCGAGGAACTTATGCTAAAACACCTCGCAGTTATTGCAATGATTGCCCTTCTTCCGGCAAGCATGTACTGCGCAAATCAAACCACCCCCAAAGTTACGATTCCATTAACCAGGACGACGCCGACAAGCGGACAACAGATGTACTCAAACTACTGCACACCCTGCCACGGGCAGGACGGAAAAGGCCAGGGACCTGTTGCGAGCGCGCTGAAGAGCCAGCCCAGCGACCTGACCACGCTGGCCCGGAACAACAATGGCAAATTCCCCGCCACACACGTGACGGCAGTGCTGCAGAACGGAGTGGACATCCCGGCGCATGGATCCGCCGCCATGCCGGTGTGGGGACCGATTCTTGGTAAGATGGACGTTACGAACCCGCAGGACAGAGACCTCAGAATCAGCAATCTGAGTCACTACCTGCGCACGATGCAGGAGAAGTAAGGGCCGGCGGCCCATTCGCTCCCGGCAGATGGAGCCTATGAAGAAGCCGCGCAAGCTGAACAAGCCCGCACCTGCTGAAGCAGGACCTGCCAAACTCCAAGAGGCGCCCAAAGCAGCCAAGCCGAGGGCGCCTTTTGAACGATCCCGCAACCCTTACGCTGGGCGCAGCCACAACGAGCCGCCAGCCGCACGGGGGGGAGTTCATACCAAAGCCGGGCACAACCGTCCGGCAAGCCGCCAGGCAAATCTCGAAACAGTCAGCCCATCCAACAGGCAACTCGGCGCTATCGTCAATCGCAGGGCCGCAGACCGGCTCCGTGCGGGCTCGGTGTGGGTCTATACCTCTGACCTGGAGTCGATTGAGTTGCCGAAAGGCGGTGACGTAAACCCGCCGGCTCTGTTGCCCATAGCGGACGCTCGGGGACTGCTGCTGGGAACTGGGCTCTATAGCCCGGCGTCGCAGATTGCGTTGCGATTGGTCAGCCGCGAGGCTCTCGACCAGGCCGGCTGGCTGGAATTGCTGGCTGCGCGTCTCAAGCGATCCGTGGAGCGCCGTAAGCCGATGCTGAGCGAGGAAACCGACGCCTGCCGGCTATGCTTCAGCGAGGCGGATGAACTGCCCGGGCTGGTGGTGGACAAATATGGCGAGTTGGTGGTCATTCAGCTCCTGGTGAAGGGGCTTGACTCCGCCGCTGTGCGCAAGACATGTGTCTCGGTTCTCCGCGAAGAGTTGAAACCGGCAGCGATCCTGGAGCGGCCCGATCCGCGCATGCGGGAGTTGGAAGGCCTGGCAGCGCCGAGCGCTGAGCCGCTTTACCTTAGGAAGGGCGCGACAGAGGCAGGGAGCACGCTGTTCCGGCTGAACGGACTGCGATTTCAATTCGACTCCAACTCCGGCCAGAAGACGGGCGCGTTTCTCGATCAGCGGGAAAACTATCGCGCTACACAGCGTTGGGCCGAACAGCTCGGGGCAACTGGGCGAGCGCTGGATGTGTGCTGCTACCAGGGCGGTTTTGCCCTGCACCTTGCTCAGGTCGCGCAGCGTGTAACCGGGGTTGACGCCTCACGATCGTCGCTTGAGGTTGCGGAGAAGAATCTCGAAACCAATCGCGAGCGGATGAAGGCAGAGGTGGATTGGGTGGAAGCCGACGCCTTCGAACTGCTTCGCGACTGGTCCAACGCACACGAGAGCTTTGACACGATCGTGCTTGACCCGCCGGCGTTCGCCAAGAGCCAGCGCGCCGTTGAGGGAGCCTTGCGCGGCTATAAGGAGCTGAATTTGCGTGCGTTGAAGATGCTGCGCGCGGGCGGACTGCTGGTGACCTGCTCCTGTTCACATCACGTGGGCTGGGCCGAGCTTGAGGGCACGGTGGCCTCTGCCGCAGCCGATGCGGGCAGGCGAGTGCGCCTGCTCGAGCGGCGGGGCGCGGCGCTGGACCATCCAGTGATCCTTACTTTGCCGGAGTCTGAGTACCTGAAGTGCCTGGTGCTGGAGGTGGAGTAATTCGGACCGGCAAAGAACGAAACGCTGGCGCCGCTTTCGTTCTCCGAGCACTCTGAGTCAGGCCTCGTTGGGCGGGTGAATGTGGGTTGCGCGGCGGCCGGGCCAGAAAAATGCAGACCAACGGCGACGCCTATTCGAGGAATTCGTGTCCTGTGGGGGATGTGGGCCGGCAACGCGGAACTGGGTAAGCGTGTCCTTGACCAATGCGCGCAGTGATTCGGCTTCAAAGGTGCATGAGCGGATATAGGCGGAAACGGTAAGGCCGGCTTCGGCGGCACGCCTACGCAGTTGGACATCCTCCTCGCGGCTCAAGCGGATAGTGATGCTGGCTTCTTTAAGGACCTTTGCCGGGCTAGTCATGACGCTGACGACAGCGCTCGGCTGAGGATCGACGGTTTCGGCTGTGGCATCCGGCGCGCTTTCCAATCGGCCAGCAACCGGATCATCGGCGTGATAGCGGCCGTGGGTGTGCAGCGCCCGCTCATAGCTGAGCGTGGCAACATCCTCGGCGAGGAGCTCGTCATTCCAGGTTTGGGCCCGGGTTGCCGGCTGATTTGGGTCGCGATCCACCGAAGTCCGATCTGGATGCGCAATTGCCGCGAGGAAACCCGCAAAGCTGGAGGGAGACGAACCGGGCTGGGTTAGGCTCTGCATGCCCTGGAAGATACTCCGGGAACGGTGTGGGCGGGAGGTCTTGTTCATTGAACTGCCAAAGGATCTTCCCAGTTAGGACGGCCGTTCGAGCCTTCCCGAATTGGCATTTGAATCGGGCGCAGAGCGGCTAGAACCGTGATTCAGGTTGGCCAAAGTATCCTTCAGTTGCGCGGTTCGGGAAGAATGCGTTCTGGCAGCGTCAGCAACTCCGTAACCGCTTCGGCAGTCATGGGCCGGGCGAAGAGGAAGCCCTGGCCAAAGCGACAGCCGAGCTTAAGCAGCACCTCGTACTGCTCCACGGTTTCAATCCCTTCGGCAACCACATCCATCCCCAGCACCCGGGCCAGTTCGATGATGGTGCGAACGATCTGCAGGGACTGCTCGCTCTCTGTGATGCGGCCGACGAAGGAACGATCGATCTTGAGGACGTCAAAAGGGAACGAGTGCAGATGATTGAGCGAGCTGTAACCGGTGCCGAAGTCGTCCATGAGCAGGGAGACGCCGAGGCGGCGAAGACTGCCCAGAACATGGAGCGCGGTCTTGACGTTCGGAATGAGGCTTGACTCGGTCATCTCCAGGCCAAGCTGACGGCTGGAAAGACCGGTTTGCAGTAGGAGCGCTTCAACGTGGTCGGCAAGGCCTTCGCGCGAGAACTGGCGGGCGGAGAGGTTGACGCAGACCCGGAGGGTGGTGGACCGGGAATCCTGACGGCACCAATGCTGAATCTGGCTGCACGCTTCAGAGAGTCCCCAATCGCCAATGGGGAGGATGAGGCCGGATTCCTCTGCGAGAGGTATGAAGTCCATCGGCGGAATCAGGCCACGCTGGGGGTGATTCCAGCGAATGAGCGCTTCGAGCCCTATGATCTTGCGGGTTGCGAGCTCCACTTCGGGTTGGTAATAGAGCACAAACTGGCGCTGCTCGAGAGCTCGGCGCAGGTCCTGAGCGCGCGGCCAAATCTGCGATTGGGAGGAGAGTGTCAATGAGGGACGAGGTTCTCGGGCGGATTGCTGGCTGAGCGAGTTCTGAATACGGCGCAACTCCAACTGGCTGGCAACCATGTTGGCAAGGTTCTCCAACATGGAGATTTGGTCCGGGTTCTTGGAGAGATACGGATCGCTGCAGAAGATGGACAACGATCCAAGGATGCATCCTTCGCTGGAGCGGACAGGAGCGCTGGCAAAGAAGACTATGTCGGGCCGCCGAGATTGAACAAGCAGCCTCTGAGCATGGGGCAGCGCGGAAACATCCGAGACGACCACAGGTCCGTCGGCGGCGAGAACCATCTCAAAAAGAGAGTTGCGCCGGGGAATCTCATGGATTTCGTGGCCCACGTAGGACTTCACCCACACGCGGCTCACGTCGCCAAATCCGAGTAGGACGACATCCGCTTTGAAGTAGACCGCACAAAGATGGGTGATGGCGTCGTAACAGGACTCCGGAGCGGTATCGAGAATGCCGGTGGAGGCGAGCGCGGCAAGGCGCATCGTTTCCAACTCGGGCTCGATGATCTCTGTCGCCAACCGCGCTTTGGACATCTTCACTCCGGCCCAGCCAAATCCGCGACCCCGTTGTATTAGCCGGAAGAGCTGGCTTCTGATTCACCACTCCCCATCGAGGCTGGGGTCAGCGTTCAGGCCAGTTCATGGCTCCGGTGCTCGCGGGAAGCGCTTGTGTGAGCGCTCCAGGCCGAACCCTTCTCGGGGCCCGCGTCTTCTTTATCGGGTCAGATTGCTGCGCGCACTACGTTACGGCAGGCCAATTCAAGTGAGTACCTTACCGGCGGCGAGGTAATGACTCAATCGCGGCAGATCGCGGGAGTTGATTCCATTCAATGCAGGTGTTGCAGCGGAGTGGGGCAGCACTGCTCATTTTGGGACAGAGCGTCCCACCGGTCCCGTTTCCGTCCAGAGGAAGGTGAGTTGGTCGGCGTCGTCCTGAACCTGCTGGTCGACGCTCATTCCGCCATTATGGCCGCCGGCTACGCTGTAATGCAGCAGGATGGGTCGCCCGCTGGATGATGCCGCCTGCATCAGCGCAGTCATCTTGCGGGCGTGGAGCGGGTCGACGCGGGTATCGCTGTCGCCCGTGAAGAACATGACCGCGGGGTATGCGGTCTCCGGCTTCACGTTCTGGTAGGGCGAGTACTTGAGCAGGTAAGGGAACTGCTTCTCGTTGTCCGACGAACCGTATTCCGTAGTCCAAAACGACCCGACCAGGAACTTCTGAAAACGGAGCATGTCGAGCAACGGGTAGCCGCAAAGCACAGCGGAGAAAAATTCTGGGCGCTGGGTGATGGACGCGCCCATGAGCAGGCCACCGTTGGATGCGCCCAGAATTGCGAAGTGCTGCGGCGAAGTGTACTTGTTGGCAATCAGGTATTCGGCGGCTGCAAACCAGTCGTCAAACACATTCTGTTTCTTCTCGAACATCCCCTGCTGGTGCCAGGTCTCGCCATATTCGCCACCGCCGCGCAGGTTGGGCAGGGCAAACCATCCACCCTGCTCAAGCCACTCCGCTGCGAGTGGATACCAATCTGGGGTGTAGGCAACATCGAAACCGCCGTACCCGGTCATCAGCAGCCGTTCCGTGCCGTCGGTCTTCAGGCCCTTCTTGCCGGCGATGAACATAGGAATGCGGGTTCCGTCGTTCGATTTGTAAAAGACCTGCTTCAGCTCGTACTGGCTCGAGTCGAATGGCGTCTTTGGCTGGAAGAAAACATCGCGCTTGCCGGAAACTGTATCGAGCCGGAAGATCACTGGCGGCACGATGAAGGACGAGAACTCGTAGAACGCATAGCGATCGGTGGAGCGGCCGAAGAAGCCGGAGACGGCCCCGATGCCGCCATGGTCGACCTTACCCAGCGGCTTTCCATCGAGAGAATAGACCGCGGTCTCGGTATTCACGTCCTTCAGTCGGTCGACATAGACCTTGCCGCCGACGATGGCCCAGTCGTTGATGACATCCGTCCCCTCAGGGACGATCGTCTTCCATGCTTCGGGCATGACGCCTGGGTCGGCCCGCATGATTGTCCCATTGGGTGCCTTGTAGTCGGTCTTCACGTACCATGCGCCCTTGGAGGGGACCGCGCTGAAGCGGTTTTCGATGGCCCAAACGAGTACCTCAAAGGGTGAATCCGGCTTGGTGAGGTCGCGGAATACGATATCGACCCTGCTTGCGGGTACACCGCGGTCGATCTCGACGACAAGGTAGTGACCATCGTCGGAGACCTGGGCGGTGATCAGATCGTTCGGGCCGAGAGGTTCGCCGCGGAATTCGTGCCCAAAGATCAACTGGTCGCGTGAGACGCGTGTGCCGAGCTGGTGCAGATAGACGAGCGTGCCTTTGCTGTCGGAGCGCGCGTAGTAGAAGCTCTTGTTGTCCGGTGCAAAGCTGATGCCAAAGTAGCGGGCAGTCGGCAGCTCATCCTCGAGGGTCTTGCCGTTCTTCACATTGAAGATGTGGACCTCCGCCTCGTCGGCGCCGCCCTTTTGCACCTGGTAAGCAATGAGATTGCAGTCGCGGGAGACATCGTTGATTGCTATGGATGTGTTGGGATCGCGCGTGAGCTTCGCCGGATCAAGGAGGCGCACATCCCTGGCTGGAACTGCTGGGCCCGTCCAGTTGCGGCGCTCGTAGATGGAGTACTGTTGTTCGCCTTCGAGGCGCTTCATGAAGAATTCGCTTCCGCCACAATACATGGGAAGTTGCGCGCTGGAGACATCGACGAGCGCGGCCATGTCGTCCTCAATCTGGGGACGAATCTTCGCCTGCTTGAGATAACGATCGGTGTAAGCATTCTGCGCATCGATAAAGGAGCGAGTTTCCGTGCTCTTCGCGTCTTCGAGCCAGCGATAACTGTCGGCGATCTTGATGCCGTTGTAGTTGTCGATGACGGGCGAGGCCTCAGTGGGCGGAGGGCTGGGCAAGACGATGCCATCGCGGCCGTGAATGGTTTGGGCCGATGCGGACAGGCAAGCCAGAAACGCGAGAAGGAAAGTCAAGCAACGCCGCACTGGAGGTCTCCTTCGAAGAGGTTAACCGGAGAGATCGAAGTTTGCATCCAGTTTGATGGTGCTCCGCCCCATTGGGGTTTGCCGTTGGCCAGGGGTCGAACCCTGGTCAAAGCCGGGTTGGCTGCCAGCGGAGAGCCGCAACCCCGATAGAATCAACTGCAGTGACTGAGACGACTCCAACCAAAGAAACAGCGAGCCCGGACTTGGGGAAGCAAGGCTCGCGGTGGGCGCGTGGCCTGCGAATGCTGCGGCCTACCCACGCACATACGGCCTTCACCGCGACCGTACTGCTGATGGCTTCTACATTTCTCTCGCGGATCATCGGTCTGGTGCGGGTGAAGTACATCGTTTGGCTCTTCGGCAGCGGGACACAAGCCGATGCGCTGAACGCCGCCTTTGTGCTGCCGGATATGATCTCGTACTTCCTGGTGGGCGGGGCCGCGTCCATCACGTTCGTCACCATCCTCACGCGCTATCGCGAACAGGGACGGGAAGAAGAAGGCAATCGCTCGCTCTCAGTGATTTTGACAACCATGTACCTGGTACTTGGCGCGGCCCTCGTGGTGGCAGAAATCTTCGCGCCGTGGTTCATTCACCGCTGGGAGTATGGATTCGACGCGGAGAAGGCCGCCCTTTGCGTGAAGTTGACGCGGATTCTTCTTCCGGCGCAGCTCTTCTTCTTTGCGGGCGGCGTGTTTGGCGCGGTGCAGTTGGTGCGCAAGCAGTTCAGTGTGGGAGCAGTAACGCCGCTGATCTATGGGCTGGGAACGATTGTCGGCGGCCTGCTTCTGGTAAAAGAGATTGGTGTTTCGTCGCTGGCAATCGGCACTGTGGCGGGGGCATTCTTCGGGCCGTTTTTGCTGAACGCCATCTATGCGCGGCGGGCCGGTGTTCACTACCGGCCGATTCTCGACTTCCACGATAAGGGGTTGCGCGAGTGGGTGCGGCTTTCGCTGCCGCTGATCGTTGGAGTTTCGCTGGTGACCGCCGACAGTTGGATCATCGCTCACTTTGCTTCGGCGACAAGCGGCGCCGTTTCGCTGATGAGCTATGCGAAGCAGCTCTTCGGCGCGCCTATGTCAGTGCTGGCGCAGGGAGCAGGCGCGGCGTCGATGCCGTTTTTTGCCAGCCTGTGGTCGCAGCAGAAGAAGTATGAGTTTGCCACGAGCGTGGCGGACTCGGTTTCGCGGGTTTCGGCGCTGGGAATTCTTGTGGCGTCGGGGATGGTGGCGCTCGCCCGACCGCTAGTGGAACTGCTCTTTCTTGGCGGAAGGTTTTCCGCTAAGGACAGCCACGAATGTGCCTTGTATTTTGCGGTCTTCTCCATAGCTACGTTCCTGTGGTGCGCGCAGGCAATCTACGCGCGGGCGTTTTATGCGGCGGGCAACACCTTCGCGCCAATGGCCGCGGGAACCGTCGTCACGCTGGTTTCGTGGCCGATTTATGCCTCGCTCAACCACTGGCAGGGCGCCATGGGGCTGGCCATGGCTTCGAATATCGGGATTGCACTACAGACGGTGACCATTGCCGTGCTGCTGCACCAGCGGCGGATGGTTTCGCTTGCTAGCCTCGACTACGCCGAGATGGGTAGATGCCTGTTGGCGGCTGTGGCTGCCGGCGCGGCGGTGTGGGGGGCGCTCCTGGGACTGCATGTGCTGATCGGCCCGGCTGGCAGTGCGCATGTTCGGTTGCAACCAAGGACCTACGATGTGGCAGAATTGGTTGTCGGCTCGGCGCTGTGGACTCTGGTCGTGGTGTTTGTCCTGGAGAAGACCGGGTCGGCTCTTCCCCGCGTAGCCATGAAGCGGCTCCATCTGCGATAGCCTGCGACACAAACACAAAATCCCCCGGCTGTGCGGAGGATTCTGTGCGAACAAGAAAGACCGCTAGATCAACTTGGCCTGCTCAACAGTCGTTGCGGCTGGCCGGGGTGCTTCCGCGATAGTTGATGTCGCGGGAGATGAAGGCTTGGGCTCGGGCTTGCGAATGTCGATACCGCCCTTGAAGAAGGCGCCGTCTTCAATGCTGATGCGGGCAGCGGCTACGTCGCCTGTGAGCGCTCCTTCCGCACGGATGTCAACGCGATCTGAAGCCACAACGTTGCCGCGAATCTTGCCGAGCACAACAATCTCGCGTGCAGTGATGCTGGCGGCCACCTGTCCGTTGCGACCCACGGTGACGCGGTTGCCGGGGAGATTGATGCTGCCTTCTACCTTGCCATCGATATACAACGACTCAGAGCCGCTGATCTCGCCCTTGATATAGAGGCCCTTGCCGATGGTGGCCTGGTCGGCGACCGGCGGGGCGGAGCGTCCTGGAGCCTCAAAAGCTGGCGCAGGGGTCGAGGGTCGAACTGGTTCCGGGCTGGGGTTCGGGGTAATAGGGCCGGTTTGGTTGGGTTTCCACATTGCGCTCACGGTGTGTGTCCTTTTCTGTCCTTGGTGGACTGGGCTGGGCGGGCGGTGGTCCTGCCCTCAACCCGGAGTTTTGAAGAAAGTGCGAATTGCCATAGGGCCTGGTGTCGGCCGAAATACCACAGTTCGACTTGGCGCGGCGCTCTCATCGCATTCGCCGGGGCAGTCCAATGGGGCTATTTTAGACCGGCACACCTTGGGAAAACGAATGGGCCATGAAACAGCCAGGAGCGGTAGCCAAATGTGACAACAGGGCGGACGGGGTTGACCTCGATTCGAACGAATCCGGCTTGACTGCTATAGTTTCTGCGAAAGTGGGATGCGAGTGCTCAAGGCAGTTCTTGAAGTGAGAGGAAAGGGTCCCGTCACGGTATGAGGCTGGTCGCGTTGACTTACGGCACGGAGGGCGACACGAGGCCAGTCGCGGCGCTCTGTCGCGCTTTGATGGACGCTGGTAACGACGTGACTTTGCTGGCCGACCGCAGTACTCTGGGCAGCGCTCGCGATCTCGGTGTACCGCACGCGGCGCTCGCGGGCGACATTCGCGGAACATTGCAGGCGATCAGCAGCACACCGTCAGACGGCGCGCGGAGGTTCAACCTAAACGCAAACGCAAAGGCGCTCGTACGGCTCGCCAACGAAAACGCGGACGCTTGGATGCGCCAGGTTCTCGAACTCGCAGCAGGCAGCGACGGGCTGATCGTTTCCGGGCTCGCTGCGTACATCGGGTTCTCCGCGGCTGAGAAGCTGAACGTCCCAGCCATCGGCGCCGGAATGATTCCGCTCACGCCAACCTCCGCGTTTCCATCGCCGATGCTGCCTCCGCACTCAATGCCGCGATGGCTCAACCGTTTCAGCTATCACCTCGTCGCCAATCTGGTGTGGCTCGCCTTTCGCAAAGCCACCAATTTGGCGCGCACGAGCGTGGGGCTGCCGCCCGGGCGCAAGATCTGGACTGGTCATCCCATGCTTTACGGAATCTCGCCGAGCCTGCTTTCGCAACCGGCCGATTGGCCGGACAACGCCTGGATGTGCGGGCAGTGGGTGCGCCCGGTGCGCGAGTGGGAGGCCCCAGCATCGCTCAAGAGCTTTCTGTCCGCAGGCGACGCGCCGATCTACGTGGGATTCGGCAGCATGCTGGGCTTCGATCCGCGTCCGTTGCTCGATGTTGTGATTGCCGCAGTCGGCGGCCAGCGAACCCTGTTCAATCCGGGCTGGAGCGGCGCGGATTCGCTGGACCTTCCCCCGAATTTCTGCGTTATTGACGACACCCCACACGACTGGCTGTTCCTCCGAACCTCCCTGGTGATTCATCACGGCGGCTGCGGGACCACGCATTCCGCAGCCCGTGCGGGGGTGCCTTCGGTCGTTCTGCCGTTCGGAGCCGATCAGTTCTTCTGGGCCGAGCAGCTACGCCAGCGAGGCATAGCGGCCAACGCGGGCAATAGCAGGAATGTCAAAGCCGCCACCTTGTCTCGCGCGATCACCGCCGCCCAAACAAGAGAGATGAGGGAGCGGGCTTCGGCTGTCGGCGCAAAGATGCGCACGGAAGATGGCCTGGCGAAGGCAGTCGAGAGAATCCACGCCCTGATCGCACGGTCAAGATCGTGAACAGTCTGTGGCGAGCGAAATCCCAAAAAATGTCCGTCGGGACCCAGTGAGCGGCCATTCTGAGCCCTCGATCCCCTAAGCTTGAGCTATGACCGATCAGGAGTTGCTGGCTAAAATTGCCCGTTCGGCGGGCCAGAAGGGCGGATACAAACAGCTTGTGCGCGAGCTGAGCCTGGGCGGCGGGCGCGAGCGGCGTCTGCTGCTGGAGCAGCTTGCCCGGCTGACCGCGCGCGGCGCGCTGGTGAAACTCGACCGCGAACATTGGGGGATTCCCAGAACCGCGGCAGGAACGCGGGACAACCTGGCTGCCGGGCGGCTCGATCTGCATCGCGACGGCTACGGCTTTGTCCGGCCCAACGCGCGCCAGGCCGTGGGAAGCGACGACATCTTCATTCCGCCGAACGAGATCAATGGCGCGATGCAGGGCGACCAGGTGCTGGTGGAGGTGGAACCGGCAAAGGCCGATGGCCGCCGGATGGGCCGGATCGTGCGCATCATGGAGCGGCGCAACACGACGGTGGTAGGGACGTTTCACTATGCCCGTTCGAATCGCGCGCAGGGGAACACCGTGGTTCCTTTCGACGAGCGCATGACGCAGCAGATTCTGATCCCACCGGGGGCAGAGGTCCCGCCGGAACCCGAGAGCGCAACGCCACATCGGGTGCTAGGCGCGGAGGCAGCGAAAAGCGCGGTCTACGACGATCTTGAAGGTCTCATTGTCGATATTGAGATCACCAGTTGGCCAACGCCGACACGTCCGCCCATTGGCCGAGTCATTGAGGTGCTGGGCGATCCAGATGACTTTGGCGTTGATGTGGAGATGATGATCCGCAAGCACCAGCTTCCACGCATGTTTCCCGAGAACGTGCTGGCCGAAGCGCGCGCCGTGGCACATCTTGACCTCTCTGAAGTCGAAACTCGAAAGGACTTCCGTGGTCTTCCCATTGTGACCATCGACGGCGAAACGGCGCGCGATTTTGACGATGCTGTGCTGGTGACCGATCGGGCCGATGGCGGCTATGAGCTACAGGTCCACATTGCCGATGTGGCGGAGTACGTGCGCGAGGCGACGGACCTCGACCTCGAAGCTCGCCTCCGCGGAACCAGCGTCTACTTCCCCGATCGCGCGATTCCCATGCTGCCGCAGGAGCTTTCCACCGACATCTGCAGCTTGCGTCCCGGCGAAGACCGCCTGGTGCTGAGTTGCATCATGCAGCTTGACGAAACCGGCCGCATCGAAAGCTACGAGATCGTCGAGGGCGTGATTCGTTCGGCCGCAAGGATGACCTACAACGAGGTGCACGCGATCATCTCTGGAGAGACGGGCGAGGGCGATGCAGACGTGCGTGCCCGCTACCCCGAGCTGGTGCCCAACTTCGAGCGGATGCGGAAGCTGGCCGGGCTGATGAACGTGCGGCGCGAGCAGCGCGGCAGCATCGACTTCGACCTGCCGGAGCCGGTGATCGAATTTGACGAGCAGGGCCAGATGCGCGGAGTCACACGCTCCGAGCGAACCTGGGCAAACCGGCTAATCGAGGAGTTCATGCTGGCAGCCAACGAGTGCGTAGCCACATGGATTGAGGATCTGGGCGTGCCTTCCATTTATCGCATCCACGAGAAGCCCGAAGCACGCCGTGTTGTCCAGTTTGAAGAGCTGGCTGCGTCGTTTGGCTACTCGCTTGGCTTGGGCGCATTGCCGGTGAAGCGCATCCAGACCCGCGGCGACCGGCGCGACTCACAGCGCACGGGACGCAACGTGAAGACCCACGAAGTGGCCGAGGACATCCCGGTAACTCCGCGCATGTATCAAAAGCTGGCCAAGCGGATCGAGGGCAAGCCGGAAGAGCGGATTCTCAGCTACTTGATGCTGCGCTCGCTCAAGCAGGCGCGCTACTCCGAGATCAACGAAGGCCACTTCGCGCTCGCCGCACCCTCCTACACGCACTTCACCTCGCCAATCCGCCGCTATCCAGACCTCATCGTTCATCGCATCACCAAGGCCCTGCTCAGAGCCGGCGTGAAGGGTCAGGGCGAGGTCGCTCATGGGCGTCACGCATCGCCATGGACGCATCCGAATGAAGGCCTGGGCGGGATTGTGATTCATCGTGGGAAGTCGCCAAATCAGGCGTATGCCTACCAGGGTGAGCCGCCGATCCCGGAGGCTGAACTGGCGCAGATTGCCGAGGAGACGAGCCTTACAGAGCGCCGCGCCGCCGAGGCTGAGCGCGAGTTGGTGGAGTGGAAGAAGGTGAAGTTCATGCAGGACCGGGTGGGCGAGGAGTTCGCCGCTCTGGTTCTTAACCCGGCCAAATTCGGGCTGTTTGTCGAGCTGACAGATATGTTCGTCGAGGGCCTGGTGCCCATCGACTCACTGCGCGATGATCGCTACACCTGGCGCGAAAATACCCACGAGATCATCGGCGAGCGTAACGGCCGCCGGTTCCGGGCCGGTGATCGCGTCCAGGTGGTGCTTGATCGCATCCTCGCGCAGGAGCGCAGGCTGCAATTCTCTCTGGTGGAAGAGGGGATTCCGCTCACCGGCAAGCCAGCCGGCAATGCTCCGCGCAAGCCGAAGAGCAAACGCAAAGTGGACGTAACAAACGCGGGGAAGGTCAAGAAGAAATTCCACAGGAAAGGCCGGCGGCGGTAAAAACACAAAGCGGCGCTGAGGCTGTTTAGGCCAGAGCGCCGCCAAGCGTAAATGTTGCTAAGACTTGCAACCCAGACTAGACGGCTACAGCTTCGCCTGCCTGCTTTGCCGCCAGGTCGCTGAGAAACGGAATCTTGATTCGCTTGCCGTTGAAGGCGTTGATCATCAGGATCAGCCAGAGGATGAACATCCCAATTCCCAAAACCGGGAAAAGAATGATGTCAAGGAAGTTCAACACCGGGATCACCCCGATAATGACCAGGCAGATCCATAGGGCGAACCAGGCAACACACAAGAAGATGGACTGCCAGGAGTGGAAGCGGACGTTGGCATTCTGGTTGTAGGGTGCGGAAACCAGAAAGATGATGGCCGGGATTACGGTCAGGTACGCCAGGCCACAGGTGCTGTTCTCGTTCATGCCGGATTGAGGGGCTGCTTCGGTCATCGGAGCTCCTTTATTGCGTTGGCAGGGGTTGAAGAAGCGTTTGCTTGGATCGCGCGGACGCAGCGGGGATCGCCTGACGCGGAAAGATCGCTGGGTGTCCTGGCTTGGGAAATGTGGCCCTCGGGGATGCTCGCCGGACAAGATAAGAGAACCGGCAGCTTACAAGATTGTCAAGAAGGATTTGCAGGGAGGGCGAAGGAAATGCGGAAACAGGGCAGCCGATGCGCCAGGGGCAGAGCGGCCACCGGGCGGGGCCGCTCGTCAACGATGCGTCAGGGACGCCTGAAGAAGCAATGAATTACTTGTTGGCCAGCCGGTCGGCGATCGGCCCGATAATCGGCAGCTTGAAGTACTTGCCGTTGAGGGCGCTCACCGCGCAAAGTACCCAGACGATGATCCACACCATCCAGAAGATGCGGGTGATGAATCCGGCCATGTGAATGCCAAACACCGTGCCAAAGACCACAACAAAGGAAAGTGCAATCCAGAAGACGAACCACGCGATGTTGAGAAAGATCGACTGGAAGGCGTGGAACCGGACGTACGGCTTGTTCTTGTAGGGCTCGATCAGCAGAAAGATGATGGCCGGAATGCAAGTAACGTAGGCGATTCCGCCCGCGGCGTTTTCATTGATGCCAGTCTCAGACAATTCGGACATGGGTGGTTCCTTTCGCAGTCAAGATGGGGTGGGCGGAATCGGAAACCCTCGATTCGAGCCCAACTCAGCACCATGCAGGGCAACGACAGGCGCATAAACAATGGGCCTTGCTTGGGTTACAACAAGGAAACCCCTGTTCCAAATCGATGTCAAGGTGTATCCGTGCTATAGAACCTGCTACAGAATGTGCATTGACAGTGCCCTGAATAGGGCAACGCCCGAGTGTTCAACTCCCGCAGGTTGGTTGCGCTAGGCCTAGAAGAGCCGCTCGGGCGCGGCCTGCTCCAGCAGCTCCGGGTCATTGTTCCGCACATTGCCCACCCGCTGGCTCACCTGCCACGCCCGCATCCTCTCGGCGGGGTAGGGCCGCAGCAGATCGACGGGCGGTCTCGCCGGGTCACCCCCGCTTTCTCCTTCTGGCTCCAGCCAGCGCTCATAATCGCGCTGCGCCAGAATCACTGGCATCCGGTCGTGAATCGTCTGCATCAACTCGTTGGGGTCTGTGGTCAGGATGGTGAAGGTCTCCAGCGTCGGCCCCTCCTGCGGCTTCCAGCTCTCCCACAAACCTGCCAGGGCGCAGGGCTCCCCACTCTTCAGCGCGATCGCATAAGGCTGCTTGTTCTTCTCGCTTGTGCGCTGCCACTCATAGAAGGCGTCCGCAGGAACCAGGCAGCGGCGCTTCTTCAGCGCCTCGCGATAGGCGGGCTTTGACGCGGCCTCTTCGGCACGAGCATTGATGGTGGAGTATCCAAACTTCGGATCCTTGGCCCAGAAGGGCACCAGGCCCCAGCGCATGAGAGCGAATTCGCGGCTTCCGGAGTCCCGATTCACCCGCACCACCGGCTGTGTGCTCTGCGGCGCGGCGTTATACGTGGGCGCAAACCACGGCATATCTTCAAGTTCCACGCCAAACCAGTCGGCGAGAACCTCCTGCGTAGATTTACGGGCAAACCGGCCGCACATACAAGCCAGAATACCGCGAGCCCGGCGCAAGCAGCCAAACGGATCGATTAGGGCCCTGCTTCATCCAATACAATGAGGCTTGGAACGACGATTTTGGAGAGTATTGCGCATGGCACACATGGTTTTTTGCGTTCGCAACAAGAAGGAGATGGAGGGCCTCGACGAGCCGCCCTTCGACTCGGAGTTTGGCCAGAAGATCTACAAGAATGTCTCCAAGGCCGCATGGGGCGAGTGGGTCGACCGCCAGAAGATGCTGCTGAATGAGTACCGGCTCCAGCCCTGGACACCCCAGGCCCAGCAGTTCCTCGTCGAACAGATGGAAGAGTTCTTCTT